>NZ_BAAGPS010000024.1:12100-40861 GCF_054783935.1 Streptomyces pseudoechinosporeus | reverse complement strand
TCTCTTCCAGCCGACGGCATCGAGATCACAGGTGATCCCCACGGCCATGCTCGTCCTCGGCCTGTGCTCTCACCCGCCCGGAGGAGTTCACGGGCTCTGCGGGGCCTTCGTGGCGGAAGACCGTGGCGGGCCCGGTTCGGGTGGCGGTCTCAGGTGCTGGCCTGGGTTTGTGCCGGGCTGAGGAAGTGCACGGCGGTCTGTGCGGTGTGCGGGGCGAGCAGGCCCTGCAGTTCCTCCGCCGCGACCTTGAGGAGGTCGCCGTCGCGGGTGACGTGGAGGGTTTCGAGGACGAAGGCGACGTGCGTGGAGTCCTCGGTCACGCGGGTGCGGTGGGCGTCGCGGTGGTTCCAGTGGCGGGTCAGGACGCCGGTGGTGTCCGCGTAGATGATCTCGCCGGGCTTGGGGTTCTCGACCGTGTCGGGTTCGCCGAGCGGGGTGAAGGACTCGGTGCCGTCCGCGTATCGGATGTCGATGTCGCCGGTGATGTGGTCCAGGTCGAAGGCGCCGGCGGGCAGACCGTGCCGGACGGAGACGGCGTTGTAGGAGTCGACGGCCGGGTTGATGCGCGGCAGCGTGCCCTTCTTGGCGAGGCGGCGGCCGAGCGCGTCGACGCTGGGGCGGATGCGGCGGGGGTTGGTGCCGAAAGAGCGGTAGGCGGTGTGCCAGGCCTCGATGCGGGGGTCGGTCTCGTCGGCGGGGTGCCAGGTGCCGTCGGCGAGCTGCTGCTCCAGGTCCTCCAGGGCTGCGGTGGTGTGGGGCCAGGGCTCATGGCCGCGCAGACCGGTGGCGGTGACCAGGGCGATGAGGGTGTCGGGGAAGGCGTCTGCGACGGCGGGGGTGATGCGGAAGGCGGGCATGGGCGGGGTTTCCGTTTCCTGCGTCCGGGTTTGGGCGGTGGGGGTGCGGGGGTCAGGGCTTCCAGGGGCCGATGCGGTCCAGGCGGCGGCGCTGCTGGCGTGCGGTGGGCACGTCGAGGCCCTGGCCACGTGCGGTGAGGTGGTCGGAGACGGCGGTGCGGTGCTCGACGGGCTTGTGGTCGTCGTACTTGAACTTGGCCTGTACGTCGCTGACTTCGAGGCGCAGGCCGCGGATGCCGGGCAGCATCCGGCCGTAGGGCGGCTGGCCGACGGCGACGGGGGCGTGGTCACCGTCGGGCTGGAAGTGGGCGAGCTGGCGGCGCAGCAGCTCGGCCTTGGCCTCGGGGTCGTCGACGACATGGGCGCGGCAGGTGAACTGGACGGCTGTGTAGTAGCTGGTGGGCACGCCGTCGGTGGGCGGAGTGTCGGCTTGGGCGCGCCAGGGGCCGGGAACGAAGGCGTAGTCACCGAGGACGGTGAAGAGGACGTTCGGGTCGTGCTCGATCGCCTTCCATATCGGGTTGGGCCGGGCGAGGTGGACCAGGAGATGGGTTCCGTCGCTGGTGAAGTGGGTGGGCACGGCGACGGGCGGGTGGCCGGGCAGGCCGTTGACGCTGAGCTGTCCGAAGTCGTGGCCTTCGGTGATCCAGGTCTGCCATTCGGCTTTGTCGAGACTGGCGTCCCAGGGCTGGATGAGCATGCTGATCCCTAAGAATGTTGGCGGTGGGGTGGACTACGGGGCTCAGGTCAGCGCGAGGAGGCTGACGGCGACGGCGGCGGTGCCCAGGCCGACGAGCTGTCCGCGGTGGATGCGTTCGGCGAGCACGCCGCGGGCGAGCAGGACCGTGCCGGCCGGGTAGAGGGCGACGATCACGGCGGCGACGGCGAGGTCCCCCCTGCGGGCGGCGAGCAGGAACAGCAGGTTCGCCACGGAGTCCAGCACACCCGCGGCTGCGGACATCGCGTACGCGGGCCGCTCCGGGCCCAGCCTGCGGTACATCACCCCTGCCGCGGCCAGGGTGATGGCCGAGGAGACGGCCCGGCCCACGATCAGCGGTGCCACCCCGCTGTCGGACGGCGTCTGGTGCAGGAAGACCAGCTGGAGGGCGATGGCGGCGCCCGCGCCGAAGGCCAGCAGCAGCGCCGTACGGGAGGGGCGCGCCGCCCCGGCGCCGTGTCCGGCGCTGACCAGCACGACCGCCACCAGCGCCAGCGGCAGGCCCACCACTCCGGCGACGGCCAGGTGCTCGCCCTGCAACAGGCCCACACCGACGGGCAGCGCGGCGGACACCAGCGCGGTCACGGGCGACAGCACGTTCATCGGGCCGATCGCCAGCGTGCGGTAGAGCAGGACGAACGCGGCGGCGGAGGCGACCCCGGACGCGGCACCCCAGCCAAGGGCGCCGGCGCTGAACGAGGCGCCGAGCACCGGCCACAGCAACAGCTCGACCACGAGAGACGCCGGGGCCGCGATCATCACGGTACGCAGCACATGAGCCTTACGGGCGCCGAGGCCGCCGAGGAAATCGGCGCATCCATAGGCGAGTGAGCTGCCCAGGGCCAGCAGCAGAGCGATCACAGCACATCCCTTACTATTCATTCGAACGACCGCACCGTACAACGTAACGACCGGCCCGTGTCAACCGAACGACCACGCGGTGCACTGAAGTGGTCGGTGGCGAGGATGGAGATCAGATGGCCGAGACAGCCGCAGCCCTGCGGACGGTCGCGCACAACGTCCGGGCGGCCCGCACCCGGGCCGGCCTGTCCCTGGAAGAACTCAGCCGACGCTCCCAGGTCAGCAAGGGAGCCCTGGTGGCACTGGAGAAGGCCCAGGGCAACCCCAACCTGGCCACCCTGGTCCGACTGGCCGACACCCTCGGTATCTCGGTGTCCGACCTGATGCAGGGACCGCCCGAAGGCCGCGTCCGCGTCGTGGCAGCCGACACCGTGGCACCGCTGTGGACCGGAGAACGGGGGAGTGAGGCCCGGCTCATGCTGACGACCTCAGGCCCGGCCCCTGTCGAGGTCTGGCGCTGGCAACTGGAACCGGACGAGGAATACCCCAGCCACCCCCACCAGGCCGGCGTCGTGGAAACCGTCAGCGTCACCTCCGGCCGGATGACCCTGATCGTCGACGGCACCGAACACACCCTGGAAGCCGGACAGACCGCCACGTTCGACGCCGACACCCCTCACACCTACCGCGGCTCCGGCACCGAAACCTGCAGCCTGATCATGACGGTCCACCTGCCGCCCGGTCCTGCTTCCGCAACCTGACCCAACCCGCCGTGGCTGATCGGTTGACACCGCACACCCGAGACCCGCGTCGTGATCTTATGGATCAAACCCCTCATCCCTCGGAGTCAACAGGCCGCTGGAAGGCCGTAGTTGGGCGAGATGTCCCGGGTCGGGCTCACTACGTGCCCGGGAATCCCGTGGACTCGCCCGCACGTTCCCCGCAACACATACGCACCTCACCCAAGCCATACACGGAGGAGCCGGATACATGGTGACCCGCATACTCGTCATCGGCGGCGGGATCGCCGGCACGACGACGGCCCTGGCCCTGCACAAGGCCGGCTTCGACGTCTCCGTGTACGAGGCCCACCCCGACTCGGCCGAGGACATCGGCGCCTTCCTCACGCTCGCGAGCAACGGCATGCGAGCCCTCGCGCAGATCGACGCCTCCGCCGCGGTCACCGCGGCCGGTTTCCCGCTGACCTCGATACGCGTCCTCGACGGCACGGGCACCGAAGTCGCGCAGAGGCCGCTCGGCGAGGCCGACAACCCCGTTCTGCGGTACCAATGCCTGCGTCGCGGCGAACTCAACGCCACCCTGCAGGCCGAGGCCGCCCACCGGGGCATCAGCATCCGGCACGGCGCCTCGCTGGCGTCCGTCCAGGACGGCCCCGACCGCGTCACCGCACACTTCACCGACGGCAGCACCACGACCGGCGACCTGCTCATCGGCGCCGACGGCCTGAACTCCACCGTCCGCCGGACGATCGCCCCTGCCTCACAACCGCGCTACGCGGGCGAGTACGTGTTCTACGGCTACACCACCAGCGCCACTCTGGCCGAGGAGGCCGACGACGAGCGCTTCACCATGGTGCGCGGAAGTGCGGCCTCCTTCGGCCACGCGGTGTCGCCCGGCGGGCAGACGTACTGGTTCGCGCGCGTGGCCGAAGAACCCCTGTCCGCCGACGAGATCGCACACGGCACGCCTGCCCAATGGCGCGAACTGCTGCTGCCGCTGCTGCGCGAAGACGCCACCCCGGCCGCCGACATCGTCGCCGCCTCCACCGACGACATCCTGGTCACCAACGCCACCGAGATACCGCCCGGAGCGCCCTGGCACTCGGGACGGACGCTGGTCATCGGCGACGCCGCCCACGCGGCCTCCCCGGCAACCGGGCAAGGGGCCTCGATGGCGATGGAGGACGCCGTCATCCTCGCCAAGGCACTGCGCGACGCACCCGACACCGACACCGCGCTGTCCGTCTACGAGACGCTCCGCCGCCCGCGCGTGGAGCACAACACCACCGTCAGCGGAAACATCTCCCGCGGCGTCCACACACCGGCCCGCACCGGTCAGGCGCCTGCGGCGCGGCCCGGGGATGAGGAACTGGCCCGGCTGCTGGAGTGGGACTCCACCATCGGAATCAAGGTCTGAGACGACCGCCGCCAGGGTCGAACCGCCCTTCCAGCGGAGCACCTAGTTCAAGTCCCGCTCCGCCGCCTCCGCTTCCTCGGCCACGCGCTTGATGGTCGCCAACCGCCTGTCCCAGTCGGCCGCCAGCGTGGCCATCCACCGCGCCGTCGCATCCAGCGCCGCGGGCCGCACCACGTAGCGCATCTCGCGTCCGACACGGCTCCCGGACACCAGCCCGGCGGCATCCAGGACGGCGAGGTGTTTGACCACCGCCTGGCGTGAGACGGGGAGTTGGGCGGCGAGCGTCGTAGCGGTGGCCTCGCCCTGGGCGGCCAGCTGATCGAGGAGCTGACGCCGTGTCGGGTCGGCCAGCGCAGCGAGGACGCTGTCGACCGGCCCGACGGCGCCGCGAGACTCCTCCGTCATGCGGATGGCTGTTCGGCGCGCGTCTTGAGCGCGTCGAGCTCCAGGGGCCAGCCCTCGCTGTGGTCCTTGAAGTTCTGGCTGCGCAGCTCCTCGGAGCCGGCCAGCGCCGCGAACCCGCTCTCCACCACCCGCAGTCGTGTCTGCTCGCCCTCCTGCGTCAACGTGAACTCCACGAGGGTGCTGTTGTCCTCGCGCAGCTCTTCGCCCGGGAACGCGCTGGTCCAGCGGTACGCCAGGTACGTCGGAGGCTGAACCTTCTCCACGCGCACCGGGAAGTCGCCGTGCTCGGCGTTCTTCGCCACCATCGACTCGCCTTCCCTGGCCACCGTGCCGGGCAGGCTCGCCTTGTCGGCCACCCAGAACCCGGGCTGGGCCACCAGCGTCCAAACCCGCTCCAGGGGTGCCGCGATCAGGGTTTCGCGCTCGATCCGGTCCTCGCTCATGACATGACTCCTTCGCCGTCATTCATCCTTGTCGTCCATTGCCATCCTTGGTGCAACTCCAGGGTTGCACATCGCTCTCTCCGTGCGCAACCCCAGGGTTGCACTAAGCGTCGCCGGTCATCGCCAACTCCGGCGGCATGTTGTACGGCGTGACGACCTGGATCGGCGACGGCAGCGCAGGAGCCGTATCGGCGGGCAGGGCCCCCTGACCCCGCATGATGACCCGGCAGGCGCGGCGCATGTCCTGCCGCAGATCGTGGTGGAGTACGGCCGACAGCCGCCCCGCGCGCAGCAGTTGAGCGTTGTCGTGGTCCAGATCGTGGGCGATGAAGACCTCGCACCGCCGGTCCACGGCGTCGAAGGCGTCGAGTGTGGCGACATTGCCGCCACCGATCGAGTAGACCGCCCTGATGCCGGGGTCGTCCCGGAGCGCGGCCAGCACCAGGTCGTACTGGGTGGCGTCCAGGCCGTCGCTGTCCGTGACCTCGACCAGGCGCCGTACGGGATGCCGGGCGCGTATCGCCGCGCGGAAGCCCATCTCGCGCTCCTCCTCGCCCCGGAAGAAACCCCGGCTGACGGTGGTCAGTACATGCCCCGGCCGGTCACCCAGCCACTGGCCCAGGAGATACGCGGCGGTGGCGCCCGCCGCCCGGTTGTCGATGCCGACGTAGGCGAGCCGCCCACTGGCCGGCAGATCGGTCACCAGCGTCACGACCGGAATGCCGGCGGCCACCAACCGGTCGACGGCGGTGGCGACTTCGGGTACGTCCGGGGCCTTCAGGATCACGCCCTGCGAGCCGCGCCGGGCGATCCGGTCCAGGGTGCCGACCAGCTCCCCGACCGGGCCCCTCTCGCGGAAGTGGAAGCGGGAGCGCAGCACGGCCGGGTGCAGGGACGGCAGCTCGGCCTCCAGAGCGGCGCGTACGGCGGTGGTGAACCGCTCCGGTGCCTGCATCACTATGTCGATCATGAAGGTACGGCCGACGAGCCGGACCTGGGTGCGCTGCCGGTCCAGGTCGGCTATCGCCCGCCGCACCTCCTGCGCGGTGCTCTCCCGCACACCGCCCCGGCCGTTGAGGACCCGGTCGACCGTGGCCTCGCTCAGGCCCGCCTGACGTGCGATCTCCCGGATCGGGAACGGGTGGCCCATGCGCCAGCTCCTTGAGGGGTTTTTGATGGGTTGCTGCTGGTTGTTCGAGGGGTTTGTACTGACAAGAATGACAGCGCTGCGTCGCTCCGTGACCCGAAGGGACGGCGATGTCCTTCACCTCCGTACACTCCCGTGCCTGGCTGTCCGAGCAGGACTGCGACCTGGACGCCTTCCGCGCGCTCGTCGAGCAGGGGACCGACCCCACCGACTACCCGCAGGCCTCCGCCATCGTGCGGAACGTGCCGGTCTACGACGCCGACCAGGTCGAGGCCGACCGCGAGTTCCAGGCCGAGCTGGCGCACGCGCTCGCCGAGGGCCCGGGCATCGTGGTCTTCCGGGGCGCCTTTGCGGACCCGGAGGTCGTCGACCGGGCCACCGCCGTCTTCGACGCTCTGATCGCCGAGCAGCGTGCCGCGGGCGCGACCGCGGGTGATCACTTCGCCAAGCCGGGCGCCAACGACCGGGTGTGGAACGCGCTGGAGAAGGCGGCCCTGTACGACGCGGAGGCGTTCGCCGACTACTACGCCAACGACGTCCTCGCCCTGGTGTCGTCGGCCTGGCTCGGCCCCGGCTACCAGGTCACCTCCCAGATCAACGTGGTCAACCCGGGCGGCGCCGCCCAGACCGCGCACCGCGACTACCACCTCGGCTTCCTCTCCAACGAGGCCGCGGCCGCCTACCCGGCGCACGTCCACCGCCTCTCACCCGTACTGACTCTCCAGGGCGCGGTCGCCCATTGCGACATGCCCGTCGAGTCCGGCCCGACGATGTACCTGCCGCATTCACAGAAGTACGAGCCCGGCTACCTGGCCTGGCGACTGCCGGAATTCCGGGCCTACTTCGAGGCGCGTCACGTCCAGCTCCCGCTCGCCAAGGGCGACGCGGTGTTCTTCAACCCCGCCCTCTTCCACGCCGCCGGACACAACCGGTCCGCGGACATCCGCCGCATGGCCAATCTGCTCCAGGTCTCCTCGGCCTTCGGCCGGGCCATGGAGACCGTCGACCGCGAGGCCATCGCGAACGCCGTCTACCCGGTGCTGCTGAAGCGCAAGGCCGAGGGCGTGGGCCAGGAGTGGCTGGACACGGTGATCGCGGCCTGCGCCGAGGGCTACCCCTTCCCGACGAACCTGGACTCCGACCCGCCCGTCGACGGACTGGCCCCGCCCTCCCAGGCGGACCTCGTCCGGCGCGCCCTCCGCGAGCACTGGGCCCCGTACCACCTGCGGGACGCACTGCGGACCGCCGCCGAGCGCCGCGAGAGCTGAGGAACGAGAGAGCACATGGGACTTCTTGAGGACAAGGTCGTCCTCATCAACGGCGGCAGCCAGGGCGTCGGCGCGGCCGTCGCCAGGGCCGCCGCCCGCGAGGGCGCCGTCATCGCCGTCACGGGGCGCCGCCCCGAACCCGGCGAGGCACTGGTCACCGAACTGACCGAAGCCGGGGCCAAGGCCATGTACGTACGGGCCGACCTCGCCGACGCGCAGCAGGCGCGGGGGAGTGTGGCCCAGGTGATCGCTGCGTACGGCCGGGTCGACTGCCTGGTCAACTCCGCCGGGCTCACCTCCCGTGGCACGCTGCTCGACACCACACCCGAGCTGTTCGACGCGCACATCGCGATCAACCTCAAGGGCCCCTTCTTCGCCATGCAGGCCACCGTGGCCGACATGGTGGCGCGCAAGGCGCCCGGCACGATCGTCAACATCATCACCTCGTCCGAGCACGGCGGACAGCCCTTCCTGGCCCCGTACGTCGCGGCCAAGGCCGGACTCGCCGGGCTGACGCGCAACGCCGCGCACGCCCACCGCTGGGACCGGATCCGGATCAACGGCCTGAACATCGGCTGGACCGCGACCGAGGGCGAGGACGCCACCCAGCGCACCTTCCACGGCGCGGGCGACGACTGGCGCGAACAGGCCGCGGAGAAGCTGCCGATGGGCAAGCTCGGCCAGCCCGACGAGATCGCCGACTTCGTGGTCCTGCTGCTCTCCGACCGCAGCGGTGTCGTCACCGGCTCGGTCATCGACTGGGACCAGAACGTCCTCGGCGGACTCGACTGAGCCGCGCGACACATACGTACGGATCACCACTGACACGTACGACGCACAAGGAAACAAGGAGCCCCTGAACCATGCGTATCGGCATCCTCGGCCTCGGCCGCATCGGCGCGTTCCACGCCGAGACCCTCTCCCGGCTCGACGTGGTCGAGTCCCTCGTCGTCGCGGACCCGTTCGCGGATGCCGTCACGGCCGCCGTCGAGCGCTTCGGCGCCGAAGCAGTCGGTTCACCGGAGGCGGTGCTGGCCGCCGGCGTGGACGGTGTGGTGATCGCCGCCGCGACCGACGCCCACCCCGGCCTGATCCGCGCCGCCGTCGAGGCCGGAGTGCCGGTCTTCTGCGAGAAGCCCGTCGCCCGCGCGATGAAGGAGGGCGTCGAGGTTCTGCACGCGGTGCGGGACAGCGGCGTCGAGATCCAGATCGGCTACAACCGGCGCTTCGACGCCGGGTTCGTGGCCGCCCGTGCCGCCGTCCAGAGCGGAGAACTCGGCCAGCTGCACACCGTACGGTCCACCACCCTGGACCCGGCGCCGCCCCCGGCCACGTACATCGCCGCCTCCGGAGGGATCTTCCGCGACTGCTCCGTGCACGACTTCGACATCATCCGCTGGGTGACCGGCCGCGAGGTGACCGAGGTGTACGCCGTCGGCGGCAACCGGGGCGCCGACTACATCAAGGAGGCGGGCGACGCCGACACCACCGGCGCGATCCTCACCCTCGACGACCAGACGATCGCGGTGGTGTCCAACTCCCGCCACAACGCCCGGGGTTACGACGTCCGCATGGAGATCCACGGCTTCAAGGACTCCATCGCGGTCGGCCTGGAGGACAAGCTGCCGCTGCGCTCCGTCGAGCCCGGCGTCACCTTCCCCGCCGGGACGCCGCACGACTTCTTCATGGACCGCTTCACCGACGCCTACCGTGCCGAACTCGACGCGTTCACCGAGGTCGTCGCCGGGCGGCGGACCTCGCCGTGCACCGTCGCCGACGCGCTGGAGGCGGGCTGGATCGCGGAGGCGTGCACGCTGTCGCTGCGCGAGCACCGGCCGGTGACGATCGCCGAGGTCCGCGTCGGCTGAGACCTCTCCTGTGTCCCGGGTGCCCGAGGCACCCGGAACACCTGTGTGAACACCACGCCTCCGGCATCCGTTTACGGCCATGTGATCTCTCCATACGACCATGAGAGCCGCCCATGCCCGACGGATCGAGGAGCGACGACCATGCAGGAGTTACCCACCCCCGGCCCCCGGAGCGTGGTCGTCATCGGTGCCGGACCGAGCGGTCTGGCGGCCGCCCGTGAACTGGAGCGTGCCGGGCACCGGGTGACCGTCCTGGAGGAGCAGGACACGGTGGCCGGGAAGTGCCAGAGCGTTCACGTGGACGGCCGGGCCTACGACCTCGGCGGGCACATATGCACCAGCCAGTACGCGCGGGTCGCGGAGCTGGTGACCGAGCTGGACGTGGAGACGGAGCCCACCACCCGCTACCGCGTCCTCGACGTCGCCGCACGCACCCCGAGCCGCCAGTCCATGGCGTTCCTGCTCGACGGCGCCCTCCCGCGCTACCAGGCGCTGCGCGAGCGGGAGTTCCCGCGCATCGCCGAACCCGGGCTCGCCCATTCCGCGCGGGCGCTGGCCGCTCCCGTCACCGAGTGGCTCGCCGAGCACGGCCTTGAGTCCATGGCCGAGTCGTTCGGCACTGGATACACGGCGGCCGGATACGGCTATCTCGACGACGATGTGCCCGCGCTGTACTTCGTGAAGTACGCGGAGATGACCGGGCTGTTGTCCTCCCCGAGACCCGAACTGCTCGGGCACGCAGGTGATTTCACCGTGGTGGGCGGCTTCGCCACGCTGTGGCGCCGGGTCGCCGATGAGCTGAAGGACGTACGGTGTGCCGTGCGCGTGGAGTCGGTCGAGCGGCATGCGGGCGGAGTGCGGGTCGGTACCGACTCCGGCCCGGTAGAGGCGGACGACCTGGTGCTCGCCGTCGCCCTGGACCGGATCCTGCCGGTCCTGGACGCCACCGAGGAGGAGCGCGACCTCGCCGCGCGGATCCGCTGCAACGCCTACCACACCACCCTCGCCTCCGCGTCCGGCCTGCCGGAGAACGCCTTCTACTTCCTCGACCGCCACACCGCGATCCGCGAGGCGACCGGCCACTGCGTCTCGTACCACCACCGTTACCCGGGCAGCGATGTGCGCACCTTCTACTCCTACGGCCGTCCCGAGGACGTCCCCGCGCTGCTGCGGGACGACGTCGCGGCACTCGGCGGGCGGCTGCGGGAGGTGCACCTGCGGCGCCAGTGGGCGTTCATGCCGCATTTCGGCAGCGACGACCTCGCCGGCGGCGTCCTGGACCGCCTCGACGCGCTGCAGGGCCGGGCCCGCACCTACTACGCCGGCGGCCTGCCCGCCTTCGAACTGGTCGAGTGCGCTGTGGCCCACGCCAAGGACCTCGCCCGCCGGAACTTCCCGCCTGTGGACGGCGGAGCGACACTGCAGGAAGATCGTCCTGTCACGATCGAGGAGGAACAGCAGGCATGAGCGAACCGGGCCGGGAACCACTGCGCATCGGCGTACTCGGGGCAGCACGGATCACCGAACGCGCGCTCGTCGACCCGGCCCGGGCCGGCGGCCACCGTCTCGTCGCGGTGGCCGCACGGGACCGCGGCCGGGCGGAGTCCTTCGCCGCACAGCACGGCGTGGGGCGGGTGCACGACTCGTACGGCGACCTGCTCGCCGACCCCGAGGTCGAGGTGGTCTACAACCCGCTCGCCAACGGTCTGCACGGGCCGTGGAACCTCGCCGCCCTTGCCGCGGGCAAGCATGTCCTGACAGAGAAACCGTCGGCGAGCAACGCCGAGGAGGCCGCCGAGGTGCGGGAGGCGGCCGCGAAGGCCGGAACCGTCTTCATGGAGGGCTTCCACTACCTCTTCCACCCGGTCACCCGGCGCCTGCACGGGCTACTGGCCGGCGGTGAACTCGGGGAGCTGCGACGGGTGGAGACACTGGTCGCGATTCCCGCCCCGGACGACGCCGATCCGCGCTGGTCGCTGCCGCTCGCCGGTGGTGCCGTGATGGACCTGGGCTGCTACAGCTTGCACGCCGTGCGGATGCTGGCGCCGTGGGCGGGCGGTGCGCCTCGGCTGGTGTCCGCGCGGGGCGAGGAACGGGCGGGGGCGCCCGGGGTCGACGAGTGGATCGACGCTGAGCTGGAGTTCCCCGGTGGGGCCACCGGGTCGGCCCGCTGCCACATGGCGTACGGCGAGCTGGAGATGAGCTGCCGGATCGTCGGCACCCGGGGCGAGGCCCTCGCACCGAACTTCGTGCTGCCGCACCAGGACGACCGGGTCGTGGTGCGCACGGGGGAGGGCGAGCGGGTGGAGCGCCTCGGCACCAGGTCGTCGTACACGTACCAGCTGGACGCCTTCGCTGCGCACGTCCGGGGCGGGGCGGCGCTCCCGCTGGACGTGGACGACGCGCTGGCGACGATGACCCTGATCGACGAGTGCTACACGGCGGCGGGCTTCCGCCCGCGACCGCGTACGGCCCTCTCGGCCTGACGCCGCGTCAGCCGCGTCAAGCGACAGGCGCGGGCCGGGGATTGGCTCCCTGGCCCGCGCCTTGACGGTTCCGGTATGGCACCCTGTCAGCTCCGGTACAGCTCAGGGCGGTCGATCAGCTCCACCTCTCTCCGGCCGCCCTCGGTCAGTGCCGTCACGCCCGTCTCGCAGACCGCGGCGGCCGCGTAGCCGTCCCACACGCTCGGGCCGGTGACCTCGCCGCGGCGGGTGGCGTCCACCCACGCCTGCACTTCACGGTCGTATGCGTCCTCGAAGCGCGCCACGAAGTCCGGGGCGATCGAACCACCCCATTGCCCGGCCGAGTTGACGAGCATCCCGTGGGCGTCACCGATCCGTGCGGTGCCGTTTTCGCAGACCGCCTCCGCCTGGACCTGGTAACCGAACCGGCAGTTGACGCTCATCTCGACGTCGACGAGGGCGCCGCCATCGGTCTCGAAGATGACGAACTGCGGGTCCTGGAGGCCCTCGGGGGCGTTGGACGACGGCCTGGGCTTCATCACGGTGACCGCGGTGATCTCCTGGTCTAGCAGCCACCTGGTGACGTCCATCTCGTGCACGACGGCGTCGTTGATGAGCATCTCGCTGGTGAAGCCGGGCACCGGGAGGGTCGCGTTGCGGTGCCGGTTGTGCAGCATCAGCGGACGTCCCAGCCGGCCGCTGTCCAGCAGCTCCTTGAGCTGCATGTACTCGGCGTCGTACCGCCGCATGAAGCCGACCTGCACCCGTCGGTGGCCCAGCTTCTGCTCCGCCTCCATGATCCGCAGCGCGGAGGCCGCGTCCGGCGCGAGCGGCTTCTCGCACAGGACGGGCAGGTCGTGCGCGAAGGCCGTGAGCAGCGCCGCCTCGTGAGCGGGGCCGGGGGAGGCGATCAGCACCGCGTCCACATCGTCCGCCGCCATGGCGGCGGCGGGGTCGGTGTACGCGGTGCAGCCGTCGATGCCGTTGGCGAGCCGCTTGGCCCGTTCGGCGTCGATGTCCACGACCGCCGCCACCCGCGCCCCGCTGGTCACCTCGTTGATACGACGCACATGGTCGGCCCCCATCTTGCCGGTGCCGACGACGGCCACGCCGAGCGTGCCGCGCTGGGTCATGGGCAGGTGTCCCCTCTCAGGCGCCGCAGGAGCGGAGGAACTTCCGCGTGCGGGTGGCGATGGGCAGCGGCTTGTCCGGCTCGCACGGGTACATGTCCTGCTCGACGATCGCGAACAGCTCCACACCGAGGTTCTGCGCGGCGACCAGCACCGGCTCCAACTCCGGTACGCCGGACGGGGGTTCGCACATCACCCCGCGCTGCACCGCGGGGCCGAACGGGACCTCGTTCTTGATGACGTCGGCGAGGATCTCCGGGTCGACCTGCTTGAGGTGGAGGTAGCCGATGCGCTCGCCGTACGTCTCGATCAGCTTGACGTTGTCGCCTCCGCAGTAGGCGTAGTGGCCGGTGTCCAGGCAGAGGTTGACCAGCGCGCTGTCGGTGGAGTCGAGGAAGCGCTCGACGTGTTCCTCGGTGTCGATATGGGTGTCGGCGTGCGGGTGCACGACGATGTCGAGACCGAAGCGCTCCTTCACCTCGTGCCCGAGCCGCTCCATGCCCTTGGTGAGATTCGCCCACTGACGGACGGTCAGCTCGGACGGCTCGATCAGCTCGGCGGTCTTGTCGTCCCGCCAGAAGGACGGGATGACCACCAGGTGTTTCGCGCCCATGGCCCGGGTCAGTTCGGCGACCTGGCTGACGTGCTCCCAGGTGGAGTCCCAGACGTCGGGGCCGCGGTGCAACGCGGTGAAGACCGTGCCGGCCGACACCTTGAGGTCGCGCTTGTTCACCTCGTCGGTGAGCTGTGCCGGGTCGGTCGGCAGATAGCCGTACGGGCCGAGCTCGATCCAGGAGTAACCGGCCTCGGAGACCTCGTCCAGGAAGCGTTCCCAGGGAACCTGCAGGGGATCGTCGGGGAACCACACGCCCCATGAGTCGGGGGCCGAACCGACGCGGATGCGGTCAAGGGCGTTGGTCACGATGCGGTCCCTTCGGACGTCACTACGGGGGCCTTGAGATCCTGCTCCTCGGGGAGCTCTTCCACGTCGACGCCGCGGACTTCCGCCAACTCGTGCTTGAGCGCGGCCAGTTCGGCACCGCCCGCCATGTGGTTGGTGAGCTCTTCCAAGCTGACCTGGCTGCGGTCGGCGGACAGCTCCATGGTGCCCAGGCGCAGCACGCTGAAGTTGTCGCCCACCATGTAGGCGTGGTGCGGGTTGTGGGTGATGAAGATGACGCCGAGTCCGCGGTCGCGGGCGGCGGCGATGTACTTCAGCACCACGCCGGACTGCTTGACGCCGAGCGCGGCGGTCGGCTCGTCCAGGATGAGCACCCGGGCGCCGAAGTAGACGGCGCGGGCGATGGCCACGGACTGGCGCTGGCCGCCGGAGAGCGTGCCGATGGGCTGGTCCAGGTCGTCCAGGACGATGCCCATGGCGCGCAGTTCGTCGTCCGCGGTCTTCTTCATCCGGGCGATGTCGAGGCGGCGGACCGGCCAGGGGCCGCTGGTCATCTCGGAGCCGAGGAAGAAGTTCCGCCACACCGGCATCAGCGGGACGACGGCGAGGTCCTGGTAGACGGTGGCGATACCGCGGTCCAGTGCCTCGCGCGGGGTGGAGAAGCGCACCGGTTCGCCGTCGACGAGGAACTCGCCCTCGGTGTGCTGGTGCAGCCCGGAGATGATTTTGATCAGCGTGGACTTGCCGGCGCCGTTGTCGCCGAGGACGCAGGTCACCCTGCCGGGGTGCACGGAGAGGGTCACACCGTGCAGGGCGCGGATGTTGCCGTAGGACTTGCCCGCGCCGCGCAGTTCGACGATCGGCTTCTCGTCCTTCGGGACGGCGTCCTTGACGAGGGCCCCGTTGGCCGTGGATCCGTTGCTTGTCATGGGATCAGATCACCTCCGGGTGGCCGCGTTGCGGACCCACAGATTGACGAGGGTGGCGCCGAGCAGCATCACGCCCAGGAAGGCCATGAACCAGTCGGGGTTCCAGCCGGCGTACACGATGCCCTGCTGCACCATGCCGAACATGAAGGCACCGAAGACCGGGCCGATCGCGGAGCCGTAGCCGCCGGTCAGCAGACAGCCGCCGATCACCGCCGCGGCGATGTAGATCAGCTCCTGGCCGACGCCCTCGCCGGACTGCACAGTGTTGAAGGAGAACAGCTGGTGCATACCGACGAACCAGGCACCGAAGCCCACGCCCATGAACAGCGCGATCTTGGTGAAGGTCACCGGCACGCCGACCGCGCGGGCGCTGAACTTGTTGCCGCCGACCGCGAAGGTCCAGTTGCCGAACTTGGTGCGCAGCAGCAGCCAGGTGGCGATCGCCGCGAAGGCCAGCCAGTAGAAGACGGTTATCTTCACCCCCACGCCACCGATGGTGAACGTCGAGGCGAAGACCGCCTTGGCCTGGTCGAAGCCGTCCATGTCGCTGATGTCGTTGGTCGCGACGTTGCCGGTGACCAGCTTGGTGACCGCCAGGTTGACGCCCTGCAGGATCAGGAAGGTGCCCAAGGTGATCAGGAAGCTCGGCAGTCCGGTTTTCACCAGCAACCAGCCGTTGAACGCGCCGATCGCCAGGGACACGATGAGGGCGACGATGACGCCCACCCAGACGTTCATCGTGAGTTGGTAACTGACCATGCTCGCGGTGAGCGCCGAGGTGAGCACGGCGACACCGGCCGACAGGTCGAACTCGCCGCCGATCATCAACAGGGCGACCGGCAGGGCCATCAGGCCGATGGTCGACGACTGATAAAGGATCGTGGCCATGGAGCCGGCCTCACGGACCGGCGGCGCCGCGATCAGGAAGAAGACGAACACCGCGACGGCCCCGAGGAAGACGCCGACTTCGGGCCGGGCGAGCAGCCGCAGCCACATGGGGCGCTGCGAGGTCCGGCCGTCGGTTTCCTTCTTCGGGCCGGAGGCCGGCGGTGCGGACACCGCCGGCGCAGCCTGCTGGGTCATGGGAATCACCGAGTACCCTTCGCGGCGAACTTCGCTATGGACTCGACGTTGGACTTGTCCACGAAGGCCGGGCCGGTGAGGACCGGAGCCTCGCCGCCGCCGCTGTAGTTGCCGTTGTTCTTGTAGAGCCAGAGAGTGTCGACCGCGAGGTAGCCCTGCAGGTAGGGCTGCTGGTCGACGGCGAACTCGATGTCGCCCTTCTCGATGGCGCCGGTCAGGTCCTTGTTGAGGTCGAAGGTGGCGACCTTGGCCTCGCTGCCCGCCTCGGCCACCGACTGCACGGCCGTCAGCGCGTACGGGGCGCCGAGGGTGACCACTTCGTCGATGGAGGTGTCCTGCTTGAGCTTGGCGGTGATGGTCGACTTCACGGACGGCATGTCGGTGCCGTTGACGTAGAGGTTCTCCGTCTTGCCCTTGAAGGTCTTCTTCACGCCCGCGCAGCGCGCCTCGAGCCCGACGTGGCCCTGTTCCTGAACCACGCAGACGGTGTTCTTGGCGCCGGACTCGTTGAGCCGGTTGCCGAGTGCCTCGCCGGCGATGCCCTCGTCCTGGCCGAAGTAGGACAGGAGGCCCATGTCCTTCCAGTTGTCCACACCGGAGTTGAAGCCGACCACCGGGATGCCCGCCTTCTCCGCCTTGGCCACCACATCCTTCATGGCGTCCGGCTTGGCCAGGGTGACCGCGATGCCGTCGACCTTCTGGTCGATCGCGTTCTGCACCAGGTTCGCCTGGTTGGCGGCGTTGGGGTCGTTGGAGTAGATGAGCTTGACGTTGTCCTTGTCGGCGGCGGCCTGGGCGCCCTTGCGGATCAGGTCCCAGAAGGTGTCGCCCGGCGCTGCGTGCGTGACCATCGCGACGGTCATGCGGGGCGTGCTGGCCTTGCCCGCGGCGATGTTCTCGCCGCTCTCCTCGGATTCCTTGCCTCCGGAGCTGCTGGAGCAGCCGGTGGCGATCAGTGCTGTCGTGGCGGCTGCGGCCACGAGTACGGGGAGTCTGCGGGAGCGGGGGCGAGACGTACGGTCCATCTTTCCGGCACCTCACTGTGCTGCGGGGAAATAGGGAGCGGGCGTGGAGGCGGGCCGGGCAGACGCCCGCACCCTGGGAGCCCGTGCGAAGAACATACGCCGGGCCACATGCCGAGGAACTTTCGGCTGCACTTGTTGGGACGGGATGTAAGCCCCTGATGAGGCGCCGTGTCAATACTTTGTTAAGACATCATTTCACGAGCACGTGAGAATGTCAGTACAAACTATTGACAGGGTCCCGTCCGGCGACTTACACCTGAGGGCATCCACCCGAACGAGGAGCGACGCATGACCGAGTCCTTCGACCTGATCACCATGGGCCGTATCGGCGTCGACCTCTATCCCCTCCAGACCGGCGTCCCCCTCACGGACGTCGACACCTTCGGGAAGTTCCTCGGCGGCTCCGCGGCGAACGTCGCGGTGGCCGCCGCGCGCCTGGGCCGGAGAACCGCGATCATCACCCGCACCGGGAAGGACCCCTTCGGGGCGTATCTGCACCAGGCGCTGGGGGAGTTCGGGGTCGACGACCGCTGGGTCACCCCGGTCGACGCCTATCCGACGCCCATCACTTTTTGCGAGATCTTTCCCCCCGACGACTTCCCGCTGTACTTCTACCGGCAGCCCAAGGCGCCGGACCTGGAGATCCGCACCGAGGAGCTCGACTTCTTCGCCATCCGCTCGGCCAAGATCTTCTGGATCACCGGGACGGGCCTGAGTGAGGAGCCCAGCCGCTCGGCCACCCTCGCCGCCCTCAAGGCGCGCGACAAGGCGGGCACCACCGTCTTCGACCTCGACTGGCGCCCCATGTTCTGGAAGAACCCGGCCGAGGCCCGCCCGTACTACGCCGAGGCCCTGCGCCACGTCACGGTCGCCGTCGGCAACCTCGACGAGTGCGAGGTCGCGACCGGCGTACGCGAACCGCACGCCTGCGCCGAGGCCCTGCTCGAGGCGGGCGTGGAACTCGCGGTGGTCAAGCAGGGACCCAAGGGCGTCCTCGCCGTCCACCGCGACGGTACGACCGCCGAGGTGCCGCCGGTGCCTGTAGAGGTGGTCAACGGACTCGGCGCGGGCGACGCCTTCGGCGGTTCGCTCTGCCACGGGCTGCTCGCCGGCTGGGAGCTGGAGAAGACCATGCGGTACGCCAACGCGGCCGGAGCCATCGTCGCCTCCCGCCTCGCTTGCTCCTCCGCGATGCCGACCGCCACCGAGGTCGAGGAACTCGTCTCTTCCCGAGGCTGACCCCGACGCCCCCCTGAACGGAGCCAACCCTTGAGCCTCACCATCCCCGACCTCGTCGGAGTGCGCGCCCGGCACCCGGAGGCCATCGCCGAAGCCGCCGCCCGCCGAAGCCGCCGCCCGCTCCTCGGCGACAGCGGACGCCTCATGATCGTGGCCGCCGACCATCCGGCACGCGGCGCCCTCGGTGTCGGCGACCGCCGCCTGGCCATGGCCAACCGCGCCGATCTGCTGGAGCGGCTGTGCATCGCGCTGTCCCGGCCCGGCGTGGACGGGGTGCTCGCCACCGCCGACATCCTGGAGGACCTGCTGCTCCTCGGCGCCCTGGAGAACAAGGTCGTCATGGGCTCCATGAACCGCGGCGGGCTCGCCGGAGCGTCCTTCGAGATGGACGACCGCTTCACCGGACACCGCCCCGAGGACATCGCCCGGCTGAACTTCGACGCGGGCAAGCTGCTGCTGCGCATCGACTACGACGACCCCGGCTCGCTGGCCACCCTGGAGTCCACCGCCCGCGCCATAGACGCCATGGCCGAGCGTCAACTCCCCTTGTTCGTCGAGCCGTTCATCTCCCGCCGGATCGAGGGGGCAGTACGCAACGACCTGTCCGCCGAGGCCGTCACCCGCTCCATAGCGATCGCCTCGGGCCTCGGCGGCACCTCCGCCTACACCTGGCTGAAGCTGCCGGTCACCAGCGACCCGGACGACATGGCCGCCGCTCTGGAGACCTCGACCCTGCCCGCCGTACTGCTGGGCGGCGAGGTCGGCAAGGACCAGGAGGGCGCGTACGAGAGGTGGCGCAAGGCGCTGCGGCTGCCCACTGTGCAGGGCATGGTCGTCGGCCGCTCCCTGCTCTACCCCGCCGAGGGCAGCGTCGAGACCGCCGTGGACACGGCGGTCGGGCTGCTGTGAGCCAGGCCCCAAGGAACCACGCGATGACCGGACCAGGAGGAGCCGACCGATGACCAAGCACCACCTGCCCCTGGGGAAGGCCACGAGCGAGCAGTACGCCGTCGACGTCACCCCCGAGAGCGCCGGCTGGGGCTACTCCAGCCTGCGGGTGCTCGAGCTGCCGCCCGGCGGCACGCACCACTTCACGGCCGGGGACAGCGAGTGGATCGTGCTGTCGCTCAGCGGCGGCTGCACCGTCGCCGTCACCGACGACTTCGGCCGTGACACCCACGAACTGCACGGCCGCGAGAGCGTGTTCAGTGGCCCCAGCGACTTCGTGTACGTTCCGCGCGACGCGACCGCGAGCCTCACCTCTCAGGCGGGCGGGCGCTTCGCGCTCACCGGCGCCCGCTGCACCCGCCGCCTGCCGGCCCGCTACGAGCCCGCCTCCTCCGTCCCCGTCGAACTGCGAGGCAGCGGCAACTGCTCGCGCAAGGTCCACAACTTCGGCGCGGCCGGGGTCTTCGAGTGCGACAAGCTCATCGCCGTCGAGGTGATCACCCCCGGCGGCAACTGGTCCTCGTACCCGCCGCACAAGCACGATGTGAACCGCCCCGGCGAGGAGTCCGAGCTGGAGGAGATCTACTACTTCGAGTTCGCGGACCACGAGGGCACGCCCGGCCTCGGCTATCAGCGCGTCTCGCCGTCCGGTCACGGCCACGGCACGGACGTACTGGCGGAGGTGCGCGGCGGCGATGTCGTACTGATCCCGGACGGCTGGCACGGTCCCTCCATGGCCGTACCAGGCCACGACATGTACTACCTCAACGTCATGGCGGGCCCCGGCGCCGAGCGCGCCTGGCTGATCTGCGACCACCCCGACCACGCCTGGATCCGCGACACCTGGCCGAGCCAGCCCGTCGACCCCAGACTCACCAGCACTCAGTCCCAGTGAGGTATCGATGAGCTCCACCCGCCGCCTGACGGTCGCCCAGGCACTCGTGTGCTTCCTCGCCGCGCAGTACACCGAACGCGACGGCGCCCGGCACCGGCTGATCGCCGGCACCTGGGGGATCTTCGGGCACGGCAACGTCGCCGGGATCGGCCAGGCGCTGCTGGAGGCCCAAGAGGAGACCATGCCGTTCCACCAGGGCCGCAACGAGCAGTCCATGGTGCACGCCGCGGTCGGCTACGCCCGCCAGCTCAACCGGCTCTCCACGCAGGCCGTCACCACCTCCATCGGCCCCGGCGCCACGAACCTGGTCACCGGCGCCGCCCTCGCCACCGTCAACCGGCTCCCGGTCCTGCTGCTGCCCGGCGACTACTTCGCCACCCGCACCGCCGACCCGCTGCTCCAGCAGCTCGAACACCCCGTCTCGGCGGATGTGTCCGTCAACGACACGCTGCGGCCGGTCTCCCGCTACTTCGACCGGATCAACCGCCCCGAGGCACTGATCCCCTCCGCCCTGAACGCCATGCGGGTACTCGCCGACCCCGTCGAGACCGGCGCCGTCACCCTCGCCCTGCCGCAGGACGTCCAGGCGGAGGCGTACGAATGGCCCGAGGAGTTCTTCGCCGACCGCGTCTGGCAGGTGCGCCGCCCCGCGCCCGAACCGGCCGAACTCGCCGAGGCCGTCCATGCGATCCGGGCCGCCGAACGGCCGTTGATCGTCGCGGGCGGCGGCGTCCATCACAGCGAGGCCGAGGACGCGCTGAAGGCACTGGTGGACGCCACCGGCATCCCCGTCGCCTCCACCCAGGCCGGCAAGGGCTCGCTGCGCCACGACCACCCTGCCGACCTCGGAGGCATCGGCCACACGGGCACCGCGGTCTGCGACGACATCGCGCGCACCGCCGACCTGGTCATCGGTGTGGGCACCCGCTACACCGACTTCACCACCGCTTCCGCCACGCTCTTCCAGAACCCGGACGTCCGTTTCCTCAACCTCAACGTCACCGCCTTCGACGCCCACAAGCTCGCCGCCCGCACCCTGGTCGCCGACGCCCGCGCAGGGCTCGACGCACTCACCGAGGCGCTGTCCGGCCACCACGTGGACGTGGCGTACGAGGCCGAGTACCGCGCGGGCAAGGAGCGCTGGGAGCAGGTCGTGGACGCCGTCTACCAGGCGGACGACGAGAACCAGGTCCCCACCCAGACGCAGGTGCTCGGCGCCCTGGACTCCGTGGTCGGCGACGACGACGTGATCATCAACGCGGCCGGCTCGCTCCCCGGCGACCTGCACAAGCTGTGGCGCGCCCGTTCCCCGCGCCAGTACCACCTGGAGTACGGCTACTCCTGCATGGGTTACGAGATCCCGGCGGGCATCGGCGTACAGCAGGCGGCGCCCACAACTCCCGTATGGTCCCTGGTCGGTGACGGCACGTACCTGATGATGCCGACCGAGATCGTCACCGCCGTCCAGGAGGGCCTGCCCGTCAATCTGCTCCTCATCCAGAACCACGGCTACGCCTCCATCGGCGGCCTCTCCGAGGAGACCGGCGGCGAGCGGTTCGGCACCGCCTACCGCTACCGGGCGGCCGACGGCACCTTCAGCGGCGCGCCCCTGCCCGTGGACCTTGCCGCCAACGCGGCCAGCCTCGGCATGGACGTCCTGCGCGCCAAGACCGTGCGCGAACTGCGCGACGCCCTGGCCACCGCCCGCGCCTCGGACCGCCCGACCTGTGTGTACGTCGAGACGGACCCCACGCCCACCGCCCCCGCGGCCCAGGCCTGGTGGGACGTACCGGTCGCCGAGGTCGCCTCCCGCGAGGCCGCGAACCGGGCCCGCGAGACGTACGACCGGCACGTGCAGGGACGCCGCCGGTACCTCTGAAACCCTCGCCCGACCCCCCGCTCACGAAAAGGACCCGCACGCCATGAAGACCCTCACCCACTGGATCGGGGGCAAGCCCGTCGAGGGCACCTCCGGCCGCTTCGGCCCCGTGTACGACCCCGCCACCGGCGCCCAGGACAAGCAGGTCGCGTTCGCCACCACCGACGAGGTGGACGCCGCCGTCGCCTCCGCCAAGGCCGCGTTCGAGAGCTGGGGCGCCGCCTCGCTCGCCAAGCGCACCGCCGTGCTGTTCAAGTACCGCGAGCTGCTCGACGCGCGCCGCGACGAGATCGCCGCGCTGATCACCGCCGAGCACGGCAAGGTGCACTCCGACGCGCTCGGCGAGGTCGCCCGCGGCATGGAGATCGTCGAACTCGCCTGCTCCATCCCGCAGTTGCTCAAGGGCGAGCTGTCCACGCAGGTCTCCACCCGGGTGGACGTGGCGTCCATCCGCCAGCCGCTCGGTGTCGTCGCCGGCATCACGCCGTTCAACTTCCCGGCCATGGTGCCGATGTGGATGTTCCCGGTCGCCATCGCCTGCGGCAACACCTTCGTGCTCAAGCCCAGCGAGAAGGATCCCTCCGCCTCGTACCGGCTGGCGGAACTGGCCTCCGAGGCGGGCCTGCCCGACGGCGTACTGAACGTCGTGCAGGGCGACAAGGTCGCCGTGGACCGCCTCCTCGAGCACCCGGACATCGCTGCCGTCTCCTTCGTCGGCTCCACGCCGATCGCCAAGTACATCCAGATGAAGGGCATCGAGCACGGCAAGCGCGTCCAGGCCCTCGGCGGCGCCAAGAACCACATGCTCGTACTGCCCGACGCCGACCTGGACTTCGCCGCGGACCAGGCCATCAACGCCGCGTACGGCTCGGCCGGCGAGCGCTGCATGGCCGTGTCCGTCGTCGTCGCGGTCGGTGACACCGGCGACGAACTGGTCGGCAAGATCGCCGAGCGGGCCAAGGGACTGAAGATCGGCCCCGGCACCGACCCCGCCTCCGAGATGGGCCCGCTGATCACACGCGAGCACCGCGACAAGGTCGCGTCGTACGTCTCCGGTGCGGCGGCGCAAGGTGCCGAGGTCGTCGTCGACGGCACCGGCTACACGGTCGAGGGCCATGAGGACGGCTTCTTCCTCGGCGTCTCGCTGCTCGACAAGGTGCCGGTGACGGCGGACGCGTACCAGGACGAGATCTTCGGCCCGGTGCTGTGCGTGGTGCGCGCCGACACCTACGACGACGCCATCAAGCTCATCAACAGCTCCCGCTGGGGCAACGGCACCGCGATCTTCACCCGCGACGGCGGCGCCGCCCGCCGCTTCCAGCTCGAGGTCCAGGCGGGCATGGTCGGCGTCAACGTGCCGATCCCGGTGCCCGTCGGCTACCACTCCTTCGGAGGGTGGAAGGACTCCCTCTTCGGCGACCACCACATCTACGGCAACGACGGCATCGCCTTCTACACCCAGGGCAAGGTGATCACCACCCGCTGGCCCGACCCGGCCGACAGCGGGGGCATCAACCTCGGCTTCCCCAGTAACTCCTGACGGCCCTCGAGCATCCGACGTGAAGGGAGGGGGTTCCGGTGGCGAAGAAGGGACGGGCCGCTCGTGCCAGGACCGCCTCCCCGATCGACGGCGTCGAGATCGCGCTGGACCGGGGCAGCCCGATCCCGCTCTACTACCAGTTCGCCCAGCATCTGGAGTCCGCGATCGAGCACGGAACTCTCGCGCCCGGCGATCTGCTGGGCAACGAGATGGAGATCGCCGCGCGGCTCGGCCTGTCCCGGCCCACCGTCCGCCAGGCCATGCAGTCCCTGGTGGACAAGGGCCTGCTGGTGCGCCGCCGCGGCGTCGGCACCCAGGTGGTGCACAGCCAGGTCAAACGCCCCCTGGAGCTGAGCAGCCTCTACGACGACCTGGACTCGGCCGGACAGAGCCCCGCCACCAAGGTCCTGCGCAACGAGGTCCTGCCCGCCTCCGCGGACGTCGCCGCCGCGCTCGGCATCCCCGAAGGCGGCGACGTCACGGTCCTCGAGCGGCTGCGCCTGACCCACGGCGAGCCCGTGGCGTACCTGTGCAACTACCTGCCCGCCGCACTCCTGGACCTCGACACCGCCCGGCTGGAGGCGACCGGCCTCTACCGGATGATGCGGGCCGCCGGGATCACCCTGCACAGCGCCCGCCAGAGCGTCGGCGCCCGCTGCGCCACTGCCGAGGAGGGCGAGCTGCTGGACGATCCGGCGGGCGCCGCGCTGCTCACCATGCGGCGCACGGCGTACGACGACACGGGGCGGCCGGTCGAGTACGGCACCCATGTCTACCGGGCCGCCCGCTACGCCTTCGAGTTCCAGCTCCTCATGCGCGCCTGAGCTGGCGCCTTCCGAGGGCCTGGGTACCCGCGTGGCTGTACGTTGGGGCAGTGTCGGACGTGTGGCGGCAGCCGCACAGGGGCACCGAACGGGAAGTACGCAAGCAGACCACTCTCAGGGACGGAGAGGGTCACTGTGGTGACCAGCGAGGAGAGCGGAGTCACGGACCGGCGGTTCGACGTGGCGGACGCCGCGCCGGTGCTGCTGGACGCGGCCGCGGTGGTGACCGGCTGGAGCGGCGACGCCCAGCGGCTGTACGGATACCCCGCGCCCGAAATCCTCGGCCGCGGCGCCGCCGACCTGCTGATGCCCGAGGACGCCGCGCGCCTTCCGGACCTGATCGAGCGCTGTGAGCGGGGCGGTGGCTGGGCCGGTCCGCTGTCCGTACGCCACCGGGACGGGCACCCGGTCGCCACGATGGTGCGCGTCGTCCCCGCCCTGGCGTCGGGCGGCCCGGCGCGCTGGATGGTGCTGGCCTCCGACATGACCGGCGCCGCGGGCTGGAACATGAGCCGTACGGTCCTGGAGCGGCTGGCCACCCAGTCGCCGATCGGCCTTGCCATCGTGGACACGGATCTGCGGTACGTGTGGTCGAACACGGCCATGCAGCAGTTCGGCGGCGGACCCGCGCACGAACGGCTCGGCAAGCGGCTGGGGGACATCCAGCCCGGCCTGGACGCCGAGGCGCTGGAAGCCGTGATGCGTCAGGTGCTGCACACCGGTGTGCCGATCGTCGACCACGAACACGTGGGCCGAGTACGGTCCGCGCCGCACCGGGAAGCGGCGCACGCGATGTCGTTCACCCGGCTCGAGGACGACCACGGCAACCCGATCGGCGTGTACTACACGGTCGTCGACGTCACCGAGCGCTACCGCGCCCGCAGGCGGCTCACCCTGCTCGACCAGGCCGGCGAGCGCATCGGCCGCACGCTGGACGTGCGGCGCACCGCCCAGGAGCTCGCCGACGTGGCGGTGCCGGGACTGGCCGACTTCGTCGCCGTAGACCTCCTGGAGTCCGTCCTCGAAGGCGGTGAACCGCTGTCCGGTCCGCTGAACGACACGGACAGGGTGTCGCTGCGACGGGCCGCTCACCAGTCGGTGAACAAGGGCGTCCCGGAAGCCGTCGTCGAGATCGGGCAGGCCGCCCGCTACCGGGCCGGGGCACCCCCGATCCGCTGTCTGACCAGCGGCAGATCCTGGCACCAGGAGCGGCTCGACCCGCTGGCCAAGGAATGGGGCCCCGACATACCCGGCGGCAGGGCCGCCTCCTTCCTCGACCTGGGACTGCACAGCGTGATGATCGTGCCGATCCGGGCGCGGGGCACCACGCTGGGGATCACCACGTTCTTCCGGCGGCAGTGGCAGGACCCCTTCGAGGCGGACGATCTGAGCCTGGCCGAGGAGTTCGTCGCCCGCGCGGCCCTGTGCCTCGACAACGCCCGCCGCTATACGCGCGAACGCGACGCCGCTCTCGTACTGCAGCGCAATCTGCTGCCGCGCCGGCTGCCCGAGCAGGACGCCATGGAGGTCGCCGCCCGCTATCGGCCGGCCGACGAGCTGACCGGCCTCGGCGGCGACTGGTACGACGTCATTCCGCTGTCGGGCGCCCGCGTCGCCCTGGTGGTGGGGGAGGTGACGGGAGGCGGCATCGGGGCCGCCGCGGCCATGGGCCGGCTGCGCACCGCCGTCCAGACGCTCGCCGACCTGGACCTGCGTCCCGAAGAGGTGCTGGCGCACCTCGACGACGTGGTCGTCCGGGCCGCGCATGAGGATGACACCGAGCCGGACCCGCGCGGTGGCGGCGTGCAGGCGGTGGGCGCCAGTTGTCTGTACGCGGTCTACGACCCGGTCGCCGGCCAGTGCGCCATCGCCGCCGCCGGTCAGGGCGCGCCCGCGATCGTCGCTCCGGACGGCACCGTCGACTTCCTCGAACTGCCGGCCGGCCCCCTGCTCGGCGTGGCAGGGCCGCCCTTCGAGTCGGTCGAACTGCCGCTCGTGGAGGGCAGCGTGCTCGCCCTCCACACCAACGGTCTGCTCGTCGGTGAAGGGCTCGGCCCGGGCGAGGACACCGCCGCGGGCCGGGAACGGCTGCGCCGGGCGCTGGAGCGAGGGGAGCCCATACTCGACGACCGGTGCCAGGCCGTGGTCGACGCCCTCGTCCCGGCGCGCCCGCCGGACGACGTGGCGCTGCTGATGGCCCGCGCCCGCCTCCTCGACCCGCGGCGGGTCGTGTCCTGGGAGCTGCCCAGCGACCCCGCGATCGTGGCCGACGCCCGCAAGCGGACCGCGCGGTGGCTGACCGAGTGGGATCTGGACGAGCTGACCTTCAC
This sequence comes from Streptomyces pseudoechinosporeus, assembly GCF_054783935.1. Lineage (NCBI taxonomy): Bacteria > Bacillati > Actinomycetota > Actinomycetes > Kitasatosporales > Streptomycetaceae > Streptomyces > Streptomyces pseudoechinosporeus. The sequence goes on along the minus strand of NZ_BAAGPS010000024.1, from coordinate 14,009 downwards.
CACCGAACTCGTCGTCAGCGAACTGGTCACCAACGCCATCCGGCACGCCTCGGGACCGATCCGGCTGCGCCTGATCCTGACCGGGGCCACCCTGATCTGCGAGGTCTGGGACGCCAGCGCCACCGCCCCGCACCTGCGCCATCCGAAGACGACCGACGAGGGCGGCCGGGGCCTGTTCCTGATCTCCCAGTTCACCCAGCGCTGGGGCTCTCGCCACACCCGGGACGGCAAGATCATCTGGGCCGAGCAGTCCCTCACGGGTCCTGCTGTGTGACACGCCGGGTGGCGGCCGTTGTGCGGGGAAGCCGGCCGCCACCCTCGTCGCGCGGTGGGCGCTAGCAGATGTTCTGACTGCTGTTGACGAGCCGGTTGTTGCGGAACGTGGTGTTCTCGCCGCAGGGGCTTTCCCTGATCGCCGAGTCGGTCACCGTGAGGTTCTGGATGGTGATGTCCCGGTTGTTCGGGAATTCGGAGCGCGCGGCGAGCCGGATCTCCCCGCCGCCGGTGACGCTGCCGCTCTGGGCGGCGACGTTCACGTTGTAGCAGTTCTCGATCAGGACCGAGTTGTTGCCCGTGTTCGAGATGGACACCTTGTCGATGACCGCGCCGCCGCTCTCTGAGACGCAGAAGACGCCGCGCCCGCCGCCGCGCGCGATGACCTCGCCCACCCGGATGTTCGTCGGGTAGCTGCTGCCGACCCGGCCGTTGCGGTTGGCCATCCGGAACGCCGCGTAACCGGTCCCGGCGCCCGCGTTGTCCGCGTCCACCTTGGTGACGGTGGCATTGATGGTCTGGTTCAGCAGCAGACCGGACTCGCCGACATTGCGGGCGGTGACGGTGCCGGCGGTGAAGCCGTCGACGCCGTACGTCTCCACGGCGTGGCTGCTCGCCCCGGACACGTACACGTTGTCGATGCGGACGTTCCTGGTCCACTGGCTGGTGTCGCCGCGGTTGTCGATCCGGACGCCGAGACCGCGCGACAGCCGCATGTCGATCTGGCCGAGGACGACGTTCTGTACGTTGCGCATGAAGATGCCGTACAGCGGGGCGCCGGTGAGGTTGAGGTGCTGGACCTCGATGTCGCGGGCGCCGCGTGCGTAGACGGGGGCCTGGTCGCCGGAGCCCGAGCCGGTGACGTTGATGGTCCCGCAGACGTCGAGCACGGTGTAGCTCGGCAGGGAGACCCGGGACCCGGCACTGATGGAGCCCGAGCCGCGCACGACGACCCGTTCCTTCGAAGTACGGCCCGCCGTAAGGCTGTTGACGGCGGCCTGCATCGCGGCGCGCATATCGGTGCCGGTGTATACGACGCTGCTGCCACGGCGCGCGGTCCAGGTGCTGCCGCTGAGCACGGCCTCCGCCTGGTACGAACCGTCGCCACAGGCCGCCGCCACGGAGGCGGCGGCCGGTTCGGATGCGGCAGCCTCCGTGTCCTGGGCCGCGTCGGCCGGCGCCGTCAGTACGGCCGCTCCGGCGAGCAGCGCGGTGGCGCAGGCGGCAGTGGCGCCGGCCCGCTTCTTGCGAGTACCCAAGGTCCTGCCGATGAGGTGAGGTGCGGCTCTGCGTCCCATCTCGTCCTTCTCCTGTTGTGGGGGTGGACGCGCCGCCCACTGCCCTGTCGTCCGGCCCGCCACCTCCGTCGTCGAAACCGATTCGACTGAATCGATTCACGATCAGGGTGTGCGTGACCTGGAGCGAACTCGGCTCGGGCAGGGGCGGCGCGCTACGGGGGTGCGCCTCAGCAAGCGCTTTCTGGCGCGGCTGGTGAGTGTGGCAACGACCTGACGTGACGTCAAGCCTCCGGCGGTTGAACGAGGGCGCCTACCGGGAGGGTGGGTTCGGTTCATGGGCGAGTGCGGGCCCGTCGTGGCTTGTCGCGCAGTTCCCCGCGCCCCTGAAGGGGCGCGAC
>NZ_BAAGPS010000024.1:0-12067 GCF_054783935.1 Streptomyces pseudoechinosporeus | reverse complement strand
CGGACCCGTCACTTGCCCACCGGCGGGAGGGGCCGTGGGCCGGTGCGTCGTATGCCCGTCGCTTAGGTTCTGTCTCAGGTCACCCGCACCCTGTACCAACACCGGGCCGTATGCCCCGCCTGCGACGGGCTGACGCACCGGCCCACGGCCCCGACCCACCCACCGGACCCCAGGGGCGCGGGGAACGGCGCGAACAACCACAACCAACCCGCACCCGGCAGCGAACCCGGAACCACCTACGAACCCCCCGCTCAACCGCCGGAGGCAACCCGCAGCCGCGCCCCCTGCCGCAACAGTTCCCGCTGCACGAGGAAATACGGCACCTCCCGCGGACTGCGCCCCAGGCGAGAGGCCAGCGCCCCGCAGACACCCGCCGCTTGACCGGTGGCCATCGCGATGGGCATGACCCGGTACGAGGAGTGAGCCACGTGCGTACCGGAGATGCAGCGGCCCGCCACCAGCAGACGGTCCGTGTCCCGGGGCAGCAGGCAGCGCAGCGGAATGTCGTAGAAGCGGCCCGTGGGCACCCGCTTGAGGAGCGTGCCAGTGCCCTGCGGATTGTGGATGTCGATCGGATAGGCGCCGTGCGCGACGGCGTCCGCAAAAGGGCGGGCCTGAAGGATGTCGTTGCCGGTCAGCTGGTAGTCGCCGACGATGCGGCGGGTCTCCCGTACGCCGATATGGCTGCCGCTCTGCGCCACGTACGCGTGCTCGAAGCCCGGCACCCGGGTGCGCAGGAAGTGGTCGATCTGAACCAGCTGGCGGCGGGCGGTGTACTCGGCGCGGCTGAGGTCCCAGACGCTGGTGCCGAGCGCTCCGGTGACGCGCGTGCTGTTGACGCTGACCTCGCGGGGGTGCGGGGTGCCGAAGAACAGCACGTCCTCGCGCGGCAGTTGGAGTTCGCCCTCTTCCATGGCCTGCCGGACCAGGTCCCACAGGCCGTGCACGCCGCGCCACTCGTCGGGATGGGCCCGTACGTACTCGGCGAACCGCGGCCGCAGGAAGTCCACGACGCGGAACATGAGCGTCATCGGCTGCACCAGTCCGTCCTCGGGGCGGCCGATCTCGTACGGGGCTCCGCAGGCGGCCGCCACATCGCCGTCACCCGTGCCGTCGACGACCACGCCCGCGTCGATCACCACAGGACCCGACTTGGTCTCGAAGACCAGGCGCCAGCCGTCGTCGAGCGGCAGCGCGGCGGAGGCGAAGGAGTGGAACAGCATCCGCACGCCCGCCTCGTCGAGCATCTCCAGCAGGACCATTTTGAAGATCTCCGGGTCGAACGGCACGGTGTAGCCGGTCTCGACGGAAGGCGGGACACAACCGCCGCTCGCGGTGAGCCGGTCAAGGAGCCGCCACAGAACGCCGGCGACCACCGGCTCGCCCTCGCCGTGGTCGGTGGGCAGCAGCCGGGTGTCCTCGCCGTTCTCGGTGAACACGGCCTGCTTGTGCTCGTTGTGGAACGACATCAGCGGCATGACGAGCGCCACGGTCGCATTGCCGCCGAGGAAGGCGTACCGCTCGACGAGCACGACCTCGGCCCCCGTGTCGGCTGCGGCGAGCGCGGCGCCGCAGCCGGCGGGACCGCCGCCGACCACCAGGACGTCGGTCCGGCCCGCGTACTCGGCCTCCCGCGGCGGCAGCGTGACGGTACGGAACTCGTCGGGCGGCTCCAGGATCGGCATCGCTTCCTCCGGTCAGTCCTTGTCGGGCCCCGCACGTCCTCGTCAGGTCCCCGCACCCAGGTCCTCCATGTCGGAGCCGGTACACAGGCCGCCGCCGATCTCGTCCAGGAGGGCTCCGCAGCGCGCGCAGGTCTCCTGGGCGAGCCCGCACAGCTCCCGGACCCGCGACTCCATCTCCTCGCGCCGCTGCGGATACTCGTCCCAGAGCCGGTCCACCTCCGCCAGCAGCAGCCCGGCCTGCTCCCGTGCCACCCCGACCAGCGCCGGAGCGCCCACCCGGCGCGCGAAGTCGAAGACCTTGCCCGAGTAGGGGAGCGGCAGGATGGGCAGCCCGGAGACCGCCGCGAAGATCAGGAAGTGCAGGCGCATGCCGACGGCCAGATCCAGGTGGCGCATAAAGCCGAGGACCTGCCCGGGGCTGTAGGTGCCGTTCATGATCCGGCCCTGGTCCGGCGCGGACATGTGCGAGAGCACGGCATGGGCGTGGCGTACGTCATGGCGTTCCATCGGCATGAACACCACATGGGAGTCCAGGCGCCGGACCAGGAAGTCGGCCACGTCGGCGAGCAGCGCGTGATAGCCGCCCTCGTCCAGCTTCTCGGCCGCCCGGCCCGGTTCCCGTACCGACATCCCCACCAGACGTTTCCCGGTCGGGATGCCCTCGTGCGTCATCATCCGGCCGGTGAACGGCTCCGCCGAGAGCAGCAGCGCCGGGTCCGCGGTGACCGTCAGCTCGCGCTCGACCCCGACCTCGTCGAGGACGAGCCCGGACTCCTCGTCCCGTACGACCACGTCGTCCATCTCCGGCAGCACGGAGCGCACCGCCTCCCGGTCCTCGGGCTCCCGCAGCGGGCCCGCGCCGACGGCGTAGGCGAAGGTGCGCACTCCGTGGACCTGTGCCGCACGGACCAGCCGCAGATACCGGCGGGCCTCTCCGTCGTAGAGGATCCCGCCGCCGCCCAGCACCAGCAGGTCCAGGCCGGACAGCGCGTCCAGCAACTGCCGCTGGGCCACGCCCTCCCAGTCCACCACCTCGTCGACGCCGCGGTGGTGGCCGCGGGTGTGCTCGGCGTTCCGGCTGAAGACGACGATCCGGGCGTGCGGGCGATGGGCCCTGAGGCAGCCCAGTACGCAGGCCAGGATGGACTCGTCGCCGATGTTGAAGCCGCCGTACGAACCGAGGACGCCGATCCGTGGGGCCGACGTACGGGAGGACGCGGGCGGGCGCTGGGCAGCGTGGGTCATCCATACGCTCCCGTCGCGTCGAGGTCGGCCGGTATGGGCTCGGGTTGCCCGGCCCCGGCGCGACAAACACCCTGGAAACGGACTGGTACGGGGTGGGCGCCCCGGTCACCGGCCCTGAGCGTGCGGCACTGGCGCGGCATCGCTTTGCCGGTCGTACTCCCACAGCTGGTCGACCAGTTCGAAGCCGGCCTCGTGGAAGAGGCGTGGGGCGGTGCCGGTGGTACCGGTCGCTCGCCACGTCGTGCCGACGGCGGCGACGACATGCGTGGCACCCTCCTCGGTGAGCAGGGCCAGCGCCTGGTCGAGCAGTTTGCCGGCCAGGCCACGGTGGCGGTACTCGGGCGCCGTCTCGATCCAGTACACGGCCGCGGTGCGGTCGCGTGCCGTGCTCACCACGATCTCGGCGATCGGCTCGGCCGCCTTGTGGAAGACCAGCCGATGGCCCGGCGGATACTCGCAGGGGTACACATCGGCCACGAGCTTGGTGGGCGAGGGTCCGGGGTGCAGCGTCCGGAGCAGATAGTTGCCCCTCAGTCGGCCGGTGAAGCCCCGGCCGACCAGTACGTCATGCGTCGCGGCGCGGTGGGCGCGGGGCAGGCCGCCGGGGCCCAGAGTGCCCGGCGAGGCGGCGCTGAACGCCTCGATCCGCGGGCAGCCGCCGAGCGCGGTCAGGGCGTGGGTGACCAGGTCCTGCAAGGCAGGGATGTCCTCGCGGGCGTGCAGGAGATGGATCAGCCCGGAGCGCAGGTCCTGCCAGGACAGAAACGCGACGGTGCCCACGGGCCGGTCGTCGGCGTCGGCGAGCACACTGAGCCGCGCCCGGGCCGGTGCCTGCCAGCCCGCCGCGCACGGGCAGCCGTGCAGCGCGGCGGTCGGCAGCTCCGGTACGCAGCGCGGCTGCCCGGGCAGCCGGTCGGCATCGATCAACTCCCGTACGGCCGACTCGTCCCCGGCCTGGTACGGGCGCACCCGCCATCCGCGCCGACCAGGCGCCGCGGTGATGTCACCGTCCTTGCGCATGGTGTGTCGTCTTCTTCCGGCATCCGCTGGGTGTACTCCAGCCTCTCGCAGCCTGCGCGCCCTGTCATGGGCGGCGGCTCAGCAGATGGCTCAGCCGGCCAACGGGAGCTCCATGGCCTCGGTGAGTACCTCGCGGACCTCGTGGATGACCGTCCCGTGCACGGGCAGCATCAGATGCCCGACGCCGTCCACGAGGACGTTGCGCACCCGCAGGTCCGGGTGGTCGAGACGGGCCCGGCTACTGGGGATGACCGCTTCGTCCAGGTTGCTGTAGAACGCCACGAACTGGCTGCGGCAGCCGGCACACGGCTCCGCCAGCTCGGCCAGCAGCGGACTTCCGGGGCGCAGCTGGCGCAGCACGGGGTGCGGAGGAGCCCACAGCGCCATCGCCGTACCGCTGTGCGGTGTGGCCAGCGTGATCACCAACGGCACATGCACGTCCCCGCCCAGCCGCTGCACGTAGTAGCGCGCGATCAGTCCGCCCATGCTGTGCCCGATGAGGCACACGGGCCGGCCGCCGTTCTGCTTCCGGACCCGTTCGACCTGCTCGCCCAGCATGCGGGCGGCGACCCGGATGTCTGGATTGAGCACGTTGTACGTCGCCGTGACGAACGGGCCCGCTCCGCAGCCGCGCAGCCCGTTCTGCAGCTTCGAGAAGATCGACGGCCGGTCGGCGAGCCCGTGCACGAACACGATCGGCATGCCCGACACCGCGGGCTCACTGTCCATGTCGTCCGGCAGCAGCCGGTGATCGACGGAGCCGAGCAGCCCGGCGAACTGCCGCACACCCCACAGAGCGAGATCCAAGGGCAGTCCTGCCAGCCGCACGGTCATCCACCCCGTCTCCAGCGTGACTCCTCGTAGGGTCACCAGCCATGGAACGGGAAGGCGCGGTCCCCTCAGTGAAATGCTCGTGGTACTCATCTCCGAGACGACACCACCGGCGCCCGTGACCCCGTTTTTCCAGGGCCCTCATAGGCGGCCGACTCTGTTCCTTCAACCTCTCAAGTACCCGAGTGCCGCACCTCAAACGTGCGGAGCACCGCGGATGACCATGGAGCGGAGCCGTGTTGCCGGTGGCAAAGCGAAATTCTATGCCTCGTCCCGTTTGCTGTCGCGCTGGGCGAACTCGGGGTGATGCAGGTCGAAGGCCGGGGAATGCGAACGGATCCGGGGCAGCGCCACGAAGTTGTGCCGCGGCGCCGGACACGAAGTAGCCCACTCCAGTGACCGGCCGTACCCCCAGGGATCGTCCTCCGCCACGCGCCGCCCGTATCGCGCGGTCCGCCACACGTTGTAGAGGAACGGCAGCGTGGACACACCGAGCAGGAACGCACCGGCCGAGGACAGCGTGTTGAGGAAGGTGAAGCCGTCCGCGGGCAGATAGTCGGCGTACCGGCGGGGCATGCCCTTCTCGCCGAGCCAGTGCTGCACCAGGAAGGTCAGCTGGAAGCCGATGAACAGCATCCAGAAATGGATCTTCCCGAGGCGTTCGTCGAGCATCTTCCCGGTGAATTTCGGCCACCAGAAATAGAAGCCCGCGAACATCGCGAACACGACGGTGCCGAACAGGACGTAATGCAGATGCGCCACGATGAAGTACGAGTCCGTGAGATGGAAGTCCAGCGGCGGCGAGGCGATGATTACCCCGCTCAGCCCGCCGAGCAGGAACGACACCAGGAAGCCCGTGGCCCACAGCATGGGTGTCTCGAAGGACAGCGATCCCTTGATCATGGTGCCGGTCCAGGCGAAGAATTTTATGCCGGTCGGTACGGCGATCAGGAATGACATCAGCGAGAAGAAAGGCAGCAGCACGGCGCCGGTGGCGAACATGTGGTGCGCCCACACCACCGCCGACAGCATGGTGATGGCGATCGTCGCCCCGATGAGTGACATGTAGCCGAAGATCGGTTTACGGCTGAACACCGGAATGATCTCGCTGATGATGCCGAAGAACGGCAAGGCCACGATATAGACCTCTGGATGGCCGAAGAACCAGAAAAGATGCTGCCACAGAATGGCGCCGCCATTGGCCGCGTCGAAAATGTGCGAACCGAATTTCCGGTCCGCCTCCAGGGCGAGCAGCGCCGCGGTCAGTACCGGGAAGGCGGGCAGTACCAGAATTGAGGTGAACAGAATGTTCCAGGTGAAGATCGGCATCCGGAACATCGTCATGCCGGGCGCCCGCAGGCACAGTATGGTGGTGATGAAGTTGACTGCGCCGAGTGTGGTGGACACGCCCGTGACCACCAGCCCCATGGTCCACAGATCGCCTCCGGAACCGGGCGAGCGCACGGCGCTGTTGAGCGGTGCGTAGGCGAACCAGCCGAACGCGGCCGCACCACCCGGCACCAGAAAGCCGGAGACCACCATCAGCCCGCCGAACAGATACATCCAGTACGACAGGGCGTTGAGGCGAGGGAAGGCCACGTCCGGTGCCCCGATCTGCAACGGCATCACGGCATTCGCGAAGCCCGCGAACATCGGCGTCGCGAACAGCAGCATCATGATGGTGCCGTGAATGGTGAACAGCTGGTTGTACGCGTGCTCGTTCACCAACTGCAGCCCGGGCCGGGCGAGTTCGGCCCGCATCAGCAGCGCCAGCACGCCGGCCAGCAGGAAGAACCCGAACGCGGTGACCATATAGAGATTACCGATCACCTTGTGATCGGTGGTGGTCGCCCAGCGGTACAGGGCACGCCCCAGCCGCAGGCCCGGTGACTGAGACGATGCTGACGACGGTACGAGCGGAGCGGTCTTCCTCGCGGACGTGCCCATGAGCCCGGGCAGTACCCCCGCGAGCGGGGCACAAACAAAGGGTGACGAGGCCATGGCAGGTGAGACGGACGCCATCAGGGAACTGAGCGATGACCATCGCCACGTGGAAGACATATTCCGGCAGATCGAGGCACTTCCCGACTCCGACCGCATATGCAAGATCTATACGGACCGGGCCACCATCGAGCTCGTACGGCATTTTGTTTCCGAAGAGGAATTCGTCTATCCGGTCCTGAGTGATCGTGTCGAGGACGGCGCCGATCTCGCCAAAAAGGGAATAGCGGACCACGGCCGTCTTGAGCAGCTGATGAGGGATCTGGGGGACGCCGAGGCGGGGACCGTCACCTTCGCCCGGCTTGTCGACGAGCTGCTGCGTGAGGTCCGCCGCCAGACCCGGGAAGAGCAGGACCAGCTCTTCCCACGCCTGAAGGACGCTCTGCCGCCGCCGACACTGACCGATCTCGGCTGCCGGATCCGCCGGGTGAAGTCCATCGTGCCGACGCGCCCCTACCCGGCCGCCCCCGGTGTTCCGCCGACGAGCAAGCTGCTGTTTCCCGGACCCGGACTGGTCGACCGGGTACGGGCCGTACTGTCGGGCTGGAGCCACGCGTTCTGATGAGGACCGCCTTCTGAGGGGGACTTCCTACTGATGCGGACCGAAGCACGTCTGTTCACCGGGGTGGCGGTCTTCTTCGCCGTCACCGCCGCCGGGTACGGCTGGTTCTCCGAGGAGCCCGCCGGCACGGCTGTCCTGGCCATCGCCTTCCTGATGGCGGCGCTTGTGGCGTTCTTCCTGCACGTCCAGTACCGCAGGCGCGGCCGACGGGCCCAGGACCGGGGCGACGCCGAGGTGGTGGACACTGCCGGGCCCCTGGAGTTCCTCCCGCCGCACAGCCCCTGGCCCATCACCACGGCCATGGGATCGGTCATCGTCGCACTCGGCGTGGTCTACGGGCTTTGGCTGTTTCTGCTCGGTCTCGGGGTGCTCGCGCACGGGGTGTTCGGGATGGTCTTCCAGTACGCCGCACGCCCCGACCGGGCCGGTCAGGGCTCCAACTCGCCCTTGCGGGCCGGTGGTTCGTCCTCGACCCGGTCACGGTAGTACCAGGAGCTCAGCGTGGCCCGCAGTCGGCGCACCCGCGGTACGCCGCCGTCGTGCTCCGGCGCCGGCAACGGCCGCGGCAGCTCGCGCGTGCGCAGGACGTACTGCCGCTCGGCGTCCAGCGGTGCGTGGCTCTCCTCGTAGCCGCCCTCAACCGACTGCCGCACCTCGCCGGTCTCCTCGCCCTCCGCCAGCCGCTTCAGCTCCGCCTCCCGCAGCGCCAGACAGACCCGCTTGGTCACCATGAACGCGAGCGGCGGCAGCACCACGAGGGCGATCTGGAACACCCACGTCAGCGTGTTGAGCGAGATCCTGAAGGTGTGCGCGATGACGTCGTTGCCGCCCGCCGCGAGCAGTACGCCGTAGAAGACGATCGCGGCGACACCGAGCCCCGTACGGACGGGCTTGTCCCGCGGCCGGTCGCACAGATGGTGCTCCTCGTCGTCACCGGTGACCCACTTCTCGAAGAACGGATACGCGTACAGCACCGCGAACAGGGCCATCGGCAGGATCACCGCGGGCAGCAGCACATTCCACATCACCGTGTGCCCGGCGAGCGCCGTCTCCCACGGCGGCACAAGTCTCAGCGAGCCCTCGAGGAAGCCCACGTACCAGTCGGGCTGCGAGCCGGTCGACACATGGTCCGTGCGGTACGGCCCGTACACCCAGACCGGATTGATCTGCGCCACCCCCGACAGCAGGGTCAGCACGCCGAAGACGATGAAGAACAGGCCGCTCGAACTTGCCACGAACTGCGGGAACATGGGCTTGCCCACGGCATTGCGGTTGGTCCGGCCGCGCCCCGCCCAGTGCGTGTGTTTCAGGTAGAAGACCAGGATCAGATGGACGGTGACGAGCGCGAGCAGCAGGCCGGGCAACAGCAGGATGTGCAGCGAGTACAGCCGCGGAATCATGTCCTCGCCCGGGAACTCGGCCCCGAACGCGAACATGCTCAGATACGTCCCCACGACCGGGATCGACAGCATGATGCCCTGCGCGATGCGCAGCCCCGTGCCGGACAGCAGATCGTCCGGCAGCGAGTAGCCCGCGAAGCCCTCGGCGAGCGCCAGCAGGAACAGCGTCACGCCGATCATCCAGTTCACCTCGCGCGGCTTGCGGAACGCGCCGGTGAAGAAGACCCGCAGCAGATGCACGCCGATCGCCGCGAGGAACACCAGGGCCGCCCAGTGGTGCAGCTGCCGGATGAGGAGTCCGCCGCGTACGTCGAAGCTGATGTGCAGGGTCGACTCGTACGCCTCGGACATGCGCACGCCGTCCAGCGGCCGGTACGAGCCCTCGTACACGACCTCGTTCATCGACGGCTGGAAGAACAGCGTCAGCCAGACCCCGGTCAGCAGGAGAACGACGAAGCTGTACAGCGCGAGCTCGCCCAGCAGGAACGACCAGTGGTCGGGGAACGCCTTGCGCAGCAGCGGGCCGCCCTCGGACACCGGCAGCCGCGCGTCCAGCGCGTCAGTGGTCCGCTCCGCGCCCCGCCGCATCCGCGCCGCCGCGTGAGCCCTCCTCCTGGTGAACACCCGCCCCGGGTGCCCCGCCCCCGTGGACGAAAACGGGTAGCGGGCTGTGCTGCCCGGTCAGGACGGCTTGAGGGGATCGTGTCCCAGGGTCATCAGCCGGTGGCGCCTGCTCTGGTCGGCGGGCTCGGGCTCCGCCTCCTCGTCGCTCAGGGAACCGATGAGGTCCACGACCTTGCGCATCAGGCGTACGTCGTCGTCGGTGAGGTCCCGGCGGCGTTTCTGCAGGATCGCCAGGACGTGCCGCCCTGCCTCGCTCCCGGCCTGCTCGGGCAGCGGCTCGGTGACGGGGCTCGCGTCCCGGGTCCTGAGCCAGGTACTCAGCTCCTGCGAGGTCATGTTCACCAGGCGGTGGAACTCGTCCCACAGGACGTCGACTTCGTGGTCGGAGAGGTCGTGCAGGTCAGCCATGGAGGATCACCTCACCTCATGAGTCGGTGTGCGGCGCCTCGCGGACGGACGGAGCGAGGTCGTCGGCCTCGGGTACCCGTGAGCGCGGGGCTCATCCTCGTACGGGACCGAAACCGGTGTGGGGGACTGGTCCGGGGCGGAGGGGGGACTCGTCACCGCACAACAGTGCGGAAGAGCGAGGAATCATGGAGATCTCAGGCATCCTCAGCGCGATTGTGATCGGCATCGTCATCGGCGTGCTGGGCCGGCTCGTCGTGCCGGGCCGGCAGCGCATCGGCATTCTGTGGACGATCGTGGTCGGCATCGTGGCGGCCTTCGTGGGCTCGGCGATCGCGTCGGCCTTCGACGTGGCCGACACGGAGGGCGTCGACTGGGTGGAGTGGCTCTTCCAGATCGCTCTGGCCGCCCTCGGCGTCACCGCCCTGGACCGGGTGAAACTGCGCCGCTGACCCGGCGCGTGACTTTTCGGCCGGGGTGAGACGGGAACTCGGCCTCCTGACCGGAGCTCCTTAGCGGTCAGGAGGCCGACGTGACCGATCTGCAGCACGCGCAGCAGAACCCAGTGACGCAGCACCCTCGCCCCGAGTTCCCGGCACAGGACCAGCCCCATCCGGGCTGGACAGGGCCGATGGACCCGCCGCCCGACCACGGCGAGGAGTCCTACCGCGGTAGCGGTCGGCTGGAGGGCCGCCACACCGTCATCACCGGTGGGGATTCCGGCATCGGGCGGGCGGTGGCCCTGGCCTTCGCCCGGGAGGGCGCCGATGTGCTGTTCACCCACCTTGAACAGGAGGCGGACGAGGCGAGCGAGACGTCCCGCCTGGTGGAGGGCGCCGGCCGCAAGGCGGTCGCCGTGAAGGGAGCGGTCGGCATGGAGGAGAAACGGTCCGAGGAGCCGGGCACGGAGACCAGGGTGCCGCGGGATCTGCCCGCGTCGCCGGAGGAGGCCGAGCGGGAGGAGGCCATCGTGGACGTTCCGGCCGCTGAGGAGGAGCCTCCGGAGGCCTATCCGGACCCGGACGAGGCGGGCTCAGGGCAGCGTGGCGACGACGACTCCCGGGTTCCCCCGGTCGAGCCGGTCGAGGAGGAGCCCGGCCCTCAGGAACAGCCCGACTGACCGCCCGATCGACGGCCCGATGGACGGAACGTACGTGCTCACAGAGCGAGCGTGATCGCGAACGCCAGGAAGCCCGCGGCGACCAGCACCACGAGAAGCAGGATGAGGGTCAGCGGGCCCTTGGCCCAGCCGCGTGGCGGGTTGTGGGTCTCCTGCGGTCCGGCGCCGGGCGTACTGCTCTCGGCAGGCGGCGTCTCGCCGGGCGGAACGCTGCCACCGGGCTCCAGGCCGGGGGTCCGCAGCGGATCGGGATCTGGGTTGCTGTGCTGCTGCATGCCGCCCGAGTTCCCCGGCAGTCCGTCGACGAACGACGAAGAACCTCCCAATTCATGGTGACTTGTCGCCAAGTGTTTGAGGCAGGCGCACTGGGCTACCGCGTAAAGCGCACTGTACGCACCAGTGATCAGGGAGCCGTCGATGACAGGGAAGGACCGGCCCGTGGGCGTCGTCATCGCCACCCGCGACCGGGCCGACTCCCTCGCCGTCACCCTCCGCCGGCTGCTCGCTCTTCCGGAGAGGCCGCTCGTGATCGTGGCCGACAACGCGTCCAGTGACGGGACGCGTGCGATGATCGCCGAACGGTTCCCCGAGGTGCAGGTGCTCGCGCTGCCCGTCAATCGCGGGGCACTCGCCCGCAATGACGCCGTACGCGCACTCGATACGCCCTACGTGGCCTTCAGCGACGACGACTCCTGGTGGGAACCGGGTGCCCTGAACACGGCGGCCCGGCTGCTGGACGCGCATCCGCGGCTCGGGCTGCTCTCCGCGCGCACGCTGGTCGGCACCGCCGACACACCCGACCCGCTCAACGACTCCCTCGCCGAGTCGCCCCTGGGTCCGGCCACTGACCTGCCGGGTACGCAGGTGCTCGGTTTCCTCGGGTGTGCGGCAGTCGTGCGCCGGTCGGCCTTCCTCGACGTCGGCGGCTACCACCGGCTGCTGTTCTTCGGCGCGGAGGAGACCCTCCTCGCGTACGACCTCGTCGCGCGCGGCTGGGGCGTCGCCCACTGCCCGGAGGTGGTCGCGCACCACCACCCGGCTCCCGTACCGCGCGCCCACCGTTCCGCGGTCGTACGCCGCAACGAGCTGCTCACCACCTGGCTGCGCCGCCCGCTGCCCATCGCCCTGCGCCGCACCCGGGACCTGGCCGTCGCGGCCCGCCGGGACCCCGAGG
>NZ_BAAGPS010000023.1:357352-432040 GCF_054783935.1 Streptomyces pseudoechinosporeus | reverse complement strand
CCGGCCGCCCGGTGTGGCACCGCCGAACGGCAAGCCCGACTCGGCCACATAGACTCCGTGGTCGTCGTCGAAGGCCAGGCTGGTCGGGAAATCCAGCCCGTCGGCCACTGCGGTCATGCCGTATCTCCATCTTTGGTGTGTGGGGGACGTTTTCGTGGGTTCGGCCTTCCCACAAGTAGCCGGAGGAGCCGAAACGGCCCGCCGGAGAAATCCGACGGACCGTCATGTCCGACGGAGGCTAATGGACGACAGAGCGTCACGCCCTGGCGGGCACTGTCATTGCCTACATCCCCGACGTTACGGATGAAGGGATGGAAGCGGATCCGTCACCGTATCCGTCATGGAGCTGCCAATGCGGTCGAGCTGTCTGCGTCGAGGTCCCCGTGGAGTCTGACTCGACCCCAACGCCCACGTCTGGACTCGGTCTGTGCTCCAGGTTTCGAACACCGATCACCAGCAGATCGTCCAGCACCGGATACTCCTCTCAGCTCAGCCGAATCATGTGCGCGGAGCAGCGCAGCGGGCGCTGACGGCGCCCTCCCCGCAACCGCAGAGCAGAACCGCATTCGGGCGGATACTCGATCGCGACGCCCGGCCGTAACTGCCGTAGTAAAGGCCGGGTTTGCTGAGCTATGGACAGCAACAGACGGTTGTGCAGGGTGAAGTGACGGGGGCCTGTCCCCGACTATCGCCCCGCCGGGCATGGCGTACGAGCAGGCCGGCGCCCGGCGCCTCCCCGGCGGGCGAGCGCCGGCGGCCCGGTCGGTGGGGGCGCCGGTGCCCCACCCCTCGGGGCTGGGCGCGGAGGGGCGGGGCAGGCGGGGGCCGGGATCAGGCGCCGAGCGCCCGGGCGATCAGGGACGCGTACTCTTGATGCCCCTTGGTGTTGGGGTGGTACGAGTCGTTGAGCGCGGAGACGCCGACGCTGGCCGGGTCGGTCAGGAACGGGTCCGGGTCGCAGATGCCGTGTCCGTCGAAGAGCGGCTGGGCATCCAGGAACTGGGCTCGTCCGCCGGCCTGCCGCACCGCATCCTGGATCACCTTGTTGAGCTCCACGGCGGCGGCGTTCATCTGCTTGCGCACCTCCGGGTAGGGGTTGAAACGGTTCTGGGTGAAGGTGCAGCTCGCGTTCACATCGAACAGCTTGGGGTAGCCGGGGACGATGAGGCGGGCATTCGGTGCGGCGGCCAGTTGCGGGTCACGGCCAGGTGCGTTCGATTCGATCCGCTCGGACGGCATAGGCGGCCGGACCGCCCCGGGCCACTGCCTTGTGGATGCTGTCCTGGCTGGCATGCAGACGCTCGACCATCTCCATGGTCCGTAGTTGCTGGTTGTCGAGGTAGAACAGAACGGCCGAACTCTCCCGCACCGGCTCGATCTCCCGATCTCGGGTCTTGATCCGGCCGTCCTTGGAGAGAGGAACCCATCCACAGCCCAGGCCGTGCCGGATCCAGTCCTCGTCGGGCACGTCCTGAGCGTCGGCCGGAAAGACTTCGGCGATGCGGTGCACGATCCACCCCAGTTGCCTGAGTTCCTCGGCTACCCTCCGGCCGAGATTCCGGTCGAGAAAGAACTCAGGCGGCAAGACGCACCACGGCTCGGCAGAGCTCTTCCACCTCTTCGGCGGTCATGTCGTATTCGTAGGCGATGTCGTCGATCGACTCGCCCGCGTCCCACAGGTCTGTCACGGCTTTCACCGGTACGCGGTTGGCCTCAACCACCGGGAGCCCGTGGCCGAAGCGCGGGTCGATGACCACCGGCACCGAATCCGGGTACTGGCGCAGCCTGAGGCTGGAGGGGAACTCGTCACCGGCGTCCCACGACAGATAGCGCAGATAGTCCGCCACGACCTCCTGAATGGGGGCCTGGCCGTCGCGGGCACGGCGCAGATCACCCAAACCGTGATCGATGAAGATGTCGACGCCGTCAGTTGCGATGCGCTTCGACACCAGGCCGTAAGGCGTGTCGAAGGCCCTGCGCACGGCCGCGGCGGCTTCCCGGATCTCCGTCATCCTCAGGCCCAGATCGCGCAAGGAGCGCAGGACGTAGGCCTCGGCCACCGCCACGAAAGGAACGGACGGCTGGCCGCGCCGCACAGAGACGATGTGATGGACCAGAGGAGCGCCGGCGGCCTGCCCGCGCAGCCATGTGTCCAGTGTGGAGCGAGGAATCTGCAAGTACTGGGAGGTCTCCGTCGGTGTCAGCAGACCCTCATCAAATCTGTCGATCATGATCCTCGCCTCCCTTCACTACGTCGTGTCACTGTGTCGTGCGCTGCCGCATGTTTGCACATTCAGGATGCCATCGGGCCAGGTCGGTCGGACGTTCACTCGATGGCGTGTGGCTCGTGTGCCTGTGCGGAGGTCGGGCGTGGGCGCGGGTGTTCAGTCCAGGTGGGCGATGAAGGTGCGCCAGGCGTGGGGGGTGAAGGTGATCACTGGGCCGGTGGGGCGCTTGCTGTCGCGGACGGGGATGAGGGTGGGGATGTTGCTGGCGACTTCGACGCATTCGCCTTGCCCGCCGCTGTAGGTACTGATGCGCCATGCCGCTCCAGCGAGGGCGGAGGTGTTGTCGGCGACTTCGACGCAGTTGCCTTGCCCGCCGCTGTAGCTGCTGACGCGCCATATCGCTTCTGCGAGAACGGGCGAGGGGAGGTGGTCCCGGCTCATTGTGTGTACTCCTTGGCGATGCGACGGATCAGCGTGAGCGATTCCGTTGGCGGCAACGCCGACGTGCGAGCGTCGTCGAAGAGTTCGCGGTAGTGGGCCACCTCGGACTCCTGCTCCATCCAGATGTTGCCGATCGGGGTCTCTGTCAGGACGAGGTCCAGCGCTGACACCCGCGGGAAGCTCAGCAGTAGGTACGGGCCGAACATACCTGAGTGCGCACCGCGCGAGAACGGCAGTACCTGGACGGTGATGTTGGGCATTTCGGCCATGGTTGCCAGGTGTTCAAGCTGGTCGCGCATCACGGCGGATCCCCCAACCTGCTGGCGGAGAACACCTTCGGCGAGTACGGCCCAGAGCTCCAACGGCGCCTCGCCGGCGAGCCGTTCCTGCCGGGCGATCCGCACTTGCACGAACTGGTCGATCTCCTCCGCCGTCTTCCATGCGCGAGACGCCACGGTGATCGCTCGTCCATACGCGGGTGTTTGAAGGAGTCCTGGGATCAGCTGAGCCTGGAACGTCTTGATGCCGTCGCAGATGTTCTCCATCTCGATGTAGTCCCGGTACGTATCAGCGAGGACGGCACCGTACTGATGCCACCAGCCTTCGCGTCGACGCCGGTTGGCTCTGCGGGCGAGGGAGCCGAGGCGTTCGCGTGTTTCTGAGTCCTCCACTCCGTACGTCTGCATGAGGGCGATCAGGTCTGGGGTGCGCACGGGTACATGCCCGTTCTCGATGCGGCTGATCTTCCCCTTGGTGCAGTCGAGCGCGTCGGCCGCTTGCGTGGTGGTCAGACTCATGGCTTCACGCAAGCGCCTTAGTTCGTCGCCCAGTTGGCGCCCGAGCACGGTGGATGGTTTGACGTTTGGCATACGTACCTCCCTACCAGGGCTGTTGCCGGACTGCCCGCAGGTTACCCGAAAGGGTGAATTGAGGTCTGGCTCTCCCTTCAACGTTGCGCCGTCTCGCCGTTTCGCGGCACCCTCTTCGTGGCGGGAGTCCGAACTTCCGCAGGTTCGCGGGGACTTGAGCACCATCTATCGACCCTCAGGGGGCGTCATGACAGAGAGCCTCGGCTCGAACGAGGTCACCTTCCGGCTGTCCCGTTGCCGCCGCAGTGTGCCGAGGTCCCGAGCGGCGCTGCATGCCGTACTTGGCGAATGGGGCATGGCCCAAGACGTCCTGGACACCGCCGAGTTGGTGCTCTCGGAGCTGGTGACCAATGCACTGCGCGTACCTGTGCTGAGTGATCGGCAGGTGGGCGTACGGATCGCGCGCTCGCCGGTGGACGGCCTGCTGCGGCTGGAGGTCAGTGACGCGGGCTCGGACAGGCCCGAAGTGCGGGAGCCCGGCGACGACGAGACCGGTGGGCGCGGGCTACTGCTCGTGGAGGCGTTGGCTCACCGCTGGGGAGTTGACGAGCGCGCGGGCGGGATCGGGAAAACCGTATGGGTGGAGCTCAAAGCGCCGGACATCGTGGCTGAGCCCGTTGAGAGAGAGGTCGCCGCCGTCATGGTCCGGCCCGGACAGCGCGTGCGGGTGCGGGGCGGGTGGCGCACGGTCCGTACCGTACGAAGTGAGCGGTACGCGACTGGTGGACTCGCCGTCGTGCTGGGGCTGGACGAGGGCCCGGCGCTGCGCGTGCCCGCGGCCGAGCCGCTGGCCGTACGGAGTGAGGACGGCGTGAAGCGGACCGGCCGGGGCTCGCTGCGGGGGCAGATCCACACCCCCGACGACTTCGATGAACCGCCCGACGACCTTGCCGGCGTTTTCGGGATGCGCTGAGGCACCGGCTCCCGGCGCATCAGCAGGACCTTGGCGCGGTGGTGGGCCCAGAGGGGTGCCAGTCCCACAGCGTGAGCACTTCTCCCCGCCGCGTTCACACATCGCTCGTCTGAGCGCCTGGACGAGCCTGCGGGCGGGTGGGTCGGTGCCGCGGCCGACGACTTCGACGACCCGCTGGGGACGGGTCGGGAACCGTGGCCCGGCCGCACGTGCTGCGGGGTCGGCCACACCTTGGGTACGACGGTTGCCGTGGCGGCGCGTTCCGCTGCCGCGGCGGGGGCCGGGGCGAGGCCCGGCGCACAGAGAGCCAGGGCAGCCAGGAGGCCGACCATCACCGGCTTGAGCGCCGGTATCCGGTTCAATGTTTTATCCATCGGGGAGCATGGTGGTTGATAGATTCATCATGGGGCAAGACCTCGGCGGACGGGTTTACGGGGCCGGAACCAACCGTGTCTGGCGGCGGGCCGCGTGTTCGGTGCGGCAGCCCGTGCCGCACTCGACGAAGCAACTCTTCCCGTGGACACGAGCAACAGCTGAACGAAGTACGGAACACGCCGCGGACACAGGCCCTGCGAGGTCGCGGGCGCACGGGCGAAGCGGGATGGCGCTCGTGCCTTTCGTCCGGTCAGCGACGGCTCCACAGCTGATTGCTGCCGCCCCAGCACTCCCATAGCTGGACCTTCGAGCCGTTTGCCGTACCGACGTTGCTCACGTCGAGACACTTGTCGGACAGGTCGTTGGTGATCGTTCCGTCCGTCGTGAAGGACCAGCGTTGGCTCGGCGTCCCGTTACACGTCCACAAGATGACGCGCGTGCCGTCGGCGGTGCCGTTACCGTCCGCGCCCAGACACTTGCCCGCGATGCGCAGCTCACGAGCCGCGGTGTAGGTGTACTGCTGGCTGGGGTCGCCGGTACCGCAATCGTAAATCTGCTGTTGTGTGCCGATAGGCCCGTTTCCGGTGTTGTCGAGGCACCGGCCGGAGCCTCGTCCGACAATGAGGCTCGAGCCGCTACCCGCTTTGGAGTCGGTACCTGCTTTGGAGCCGGTACCCGCTTTGGAGTCTGTGGCCGAGGGCGACGGCGAGACGCCGGAGTCGACCGAGGGCGACGGCGAGACGCCGGAGTCGACCGAGGGCGACGGCGAGACGCCGCTGGGGACGGGCATGGGCGCTTGAAGGGGTAGGGAATCGAAGGGCCAGGCGGCATCGGGGGATGAAGAGGGGAAAGGGGAGATATCGCGTGCGGCCGACGTGGACGTCGGCTCCGACGGCGTGCTGCTGAGGACGCCGACCACCGCCGTCACGGCCAGCAGCATCACAGCGCCCACCGCCCAGGCCGGCCGTCTCCGCAGGGACGCTCGCCACCCCGCGATCTTGCGCTGGTCTTCCTGGTGCGTCGGCCCGCCCGGGCCCCGCTCGCCTGCGATCCTGCGCCGATCCAGGTACTCTCGCCCGCCCCAGCCCAAAACTCCCGTGGCCAGCACGACGGGCAGCTCGTCGGACAGCGTCAGGCATGCCGCAGTCTCGCTGCACCGCGCGCACGCCGCCAGATGCCGCTGCAGGTCCTCCGGCGCCCACGCCTCCGGCGACCGCGTCGCCGTCTCCAGCAGTCCCAGGTAGCCACGGCACTCCTCATTCGAGTCCGCCACGTCGGCCGCGTACACCCCCTGACAGCACTCGCGGAATGCTTCTCTGACCCGGGCGACCTCCCACTCCCTGGTCTCCTCCCACGGCCTGCCTCCGGCGTCGCTCTTGGTGTGCAGTCCCTCGACCTCCACCGCCCAGAGCAGCTCCGCGTCCGCCGTCGGCATCTGCTGCAGTGCCCGCAGCGCGAGCGGCGGCTGTTGCGGGGCGATGGGCTGCTGCGCCGCCCGCTCATACAGCCAGATGCTCAGCTCCGTGCTGAGAGGCTCACCTCGCCCCTGCATCTGCCACCTGTCCGCCATCTCGAGCACGGCCATCAGTAGCAGTGGCAGCCACGGCAGTTGTATGACCTGCCGCCGCCACTCGATGCCCAGCGTGAATGCCTCGTACGCCAGCTGCGCGGCCTCCGCGGGGCTTGTCGTGCACAGGCTGGCGTAGCACAGGACCGCTTCCCGGTACTCCTCCGGGAGCTCGTCTCCGGGCTTCGCCTCCGGCACTGAGACCTGGGGCAGCGCCGGAGGCAACGACTGGTTGGCCATGGAAGTATCCATTCTGGAAACGCACATCGACTGCGTTGCAATGGTGAAGCTCTGACAGCCGAGGGACCGCCGGTGGGAAACGCCACGTGACGACTGCCAGGCGATCGACGGCTGATTGAGTGTCCTACGAAATATCACTATGCGACAAGAGTGAGCAAGGGGGTGTATGCGGCCTTTGTGACGTTCATCCGTCCGACTCCAGCGAACTCGGGGCACATCGGCGGCGGAACCGGGGGCAGCTCACCCAGGGCGGATCGGGTCGGCGAGGATTGTTGCCCCACCCCTCGGGGCTGGGCGCGGAGGGGCGGGGCAGGCGGGGCAGGGGCCGGGATCAGGCGCCGAGCGCCCGGGCGACCAGGGACGCGTACGCTTGATGTCCCTTGGCGTTGGGGTGGTAGGAGTCGTTGAGCGCGGAGACGCCGACGCTGGCCGGCTCGGTCAGGAACGGGTCCGGGTCACAGATGCCGTGTCCGTCGAAGAGCGGCTGGGCATCCAGGAACTGGGCTCGGCTGCCGGCCTGCTTCACCGCATCCTGGATCACCTTGTTGAGCTCCACGGCGGCGGCGTTCATCTGCTTGCGCACCTCCGGGTAGGGATTGAAGCGGTTCTGGGTGAAGGTGCAACTCGCGTTCACATCGAACAGCTTGGGATAGCCCGGGACGATGAGACGGGCATTCGGTGCCGCGGCCAGGATCTTTTCGTAGGTCGCCGCCAGCTGCCCCACCAGTTGCGGGTCACGCATGGCCTCCACCGACCGGGTCAGCCCGAGCCCGCAGGCCTCCGCCCACGGCTCGGGCGCGGCACAGGTGGCCATCGCGGTGGCGAACTTGACGTCGTTGCCGCCGATGGTCAGCGTCACCAGGTCCGTGTCCGCACTCAGCGCCGCCAGCTGCTTGTCCACGACGTCCTGCGAGACCGCCCCGGCACACGCGGCGAAGGTGAAGCTGCCGATGAAGCCCTGCGGCCCGCCGTACTCCTTGGCGACCCGAGGACCGTAGGCCTGCTCACTGCGCTGACAGTTGCCGTTGTGGTTCACCGAGGCGGGCGGGCTGATCACCTTCAGGTCGGGGCCGGGCGCCGCGATCGTGCCGTCGTTGGGCAGATACGGCCCGGCGCCGGTGCCCGCCGAGTAGGAGTCACCGAGGGCGACGTAATCCCTGCGTGCTTCCTCTACGACGGTGGCGGAGGGAGCGGGGGCGGGGGCGGCTCCGTCGTCGATGGGAGGGGCGGCTACGGCGGAGGGCTGGGCCGACGAGGTCTCGCCTCCGAGGGCCACCATCAGGGCCTCCGCCGCGGTCTGTTTGTTGTTGACCGTGATTGATTCGCCCTTGGCGCCGGGGACGGTGATGGGGCCGGTTGCGGTGCCGCGGTAGATGTCGCTCAGCTTGCCCCAGCTGCGCATGGCGTCCACGTCCGCGGGGGTGAGTTGGTACTGCTGGTACGCCCTCCAGGCGTTGTAGACCTTGACGGGGAGCTGGCGGAAGCGGGTCGCTTCCGAGATGCCGACGATCAGGGTCTGGATCGCCCGCGCCGGTTCCGTGGCGGGAGTTGCCTTGTCTACGTTGCGGGGGTCGCACAGGGTCTCTACTGCGTCCTGGAAGGTCAAGATGCTGAGCTGGACGCCGTCGAGTGCCCTGTTGGCATACCCGGGCCTGGACAGGGCGTCGTATCCCTCGGGGAAGTCGCGGAAAGGCGTCTTCTTGTTATCCGGGTTATCCGCACTCTCCTTCTTGAACTCATCTGCGAGGTTGTAGTTCAACGTCATCTCTTGGCCGCCGCTGTCGGTGGTCTTGCAGTAGAACCGCGCGACGTACAGGTTGCTGAGGTTGACCAGCACGTGCAGGTCGACGCCACCCCAGGTTTTGATGGTGATGTTGGCGAACTTGTTCGTCTGGGAGGTGTCGGTGGTGTCGACGTATAGCTTGCCGGCGGCCTCGCGCTTGCCGCCGGCCTTGAGGAGCGCGTTCTCCCGCAGGGCTTTGATGAAGGCCGGGTACCTCCTGAGCTCCGACTCCTTCCCGGCGTCGCCGTCGCCGAGCTCCCAGACGACCGGGAGCTCCTCTCTCGTGGCGGCGCTGGCCTTGTCCTGCAACTGCGGGAGCACCAGGGCGCCGCCGCCCAGCAGCATGGCCCCGGCGAGGAAGATCGCCAGGAACTTCCCGCTGAGCCATCGGGAACGGCGTCTGTGCGCGTCGGCGCCGGGCGTCGGCCCGGCGCCCGTTATCGGGGTCTTTTCCATTCGTCCACTTCCTTTGCGCCTTCGAAGCTGCCCCCGGAAGAGCCGGTCTTCGCAAGGCCCGCCGGGCTTCGGCCCGGAGGCCGATACCGGCCGCCTCGGGGCGATCCGAGGCCGATGAGGCGACATCTCGTCGCGTCCATTACGGGGGACCCTGGGGCCTCAGACGGCCTCAGAGTGCGCGCAGGTTATCAGCTGCCACTGATGTCACATACCCCTGTCCTCGGGTAATGATTGAGCTCTTTTCAACCTCCCCAGAAAGCTGGACAGTTGTACTGGCAGACAGGAAAAGCCCCTGGTAGACGGGTTTTCGACCAAGAAGAACCCGTGACCACCAGAAGCTTCGCGCGCCCACCTCCCCCTCCAGGCTGGACGCGTCCAACTCTGCCCTCCTCCTCGCAGCCCACCTACGGAAACACCGCCGTCACCTCGACACCCGATGCGACACCTGAGCACGGACCAGCAGGCCCCGCCCACCCTCACCCACCTACGCAACGTTCATCCGCACACCCAACTCCGGCCGGTTTTGGCACACCACACCTTCACAGTTACGCGCGTTGCGTTCACAAATTTCCACGAAGACGCCGCGCGCCTGATGCGGGTCCGCCGACGCTTCGGGTCAGGCGTGTTCTCCGAGGTTGGGCGACCCACCCCTGCCGAACGGGAACGAGGACACGTATGTACGTGAAGTGCCGGTCCCACATCCGCGGTTGGCGGACTCCAGGGAGTCGAAGCCACGGCGCGCGGCCCGGTCGGCGCACGGCACGCCCCGCCACTCCTGTGGCACAGGACACACCCGCCCGCAGCGCGACGCGACGCCTCCGCGAACGCGCTCAACAGCCGTTGGCCACGGTCGCGTTACCCGACGCGCGGCCCGACGGGAGCCCTCGGCCTAGATCTTGAAGGCTCAACAATACCCGTCGGTTGGGACAAATGACCCTGGTGCCGGAAGTGCGCCTCCGCCGACCATGCGGCCTGTGAGGTTGCTGTGACTTACCGGGGCTGGTGTGACACGGCCCGCGTACATCCCACCGACCTCGCCGGTGTCCAGCCGGAAGCAACTCCTGGATGCGCACGGCCTCGTCCGCTCCCCCTGGCGGACGACGGAGACATCGGAAGGGAGGCGGGCGCACTCCGCCCCCGATGCGATGCCTCGCACAGATCACTGAAGCACCGTCTGCCCGTTGGGGGCCGAAGCGGCCATCAGCCCTCGATCAACAACACCACGATTCCACGATTCAAGGAGCAACCATGGAGATGACCCCAGCCTCCGACGCCGGGCGGGCGCCCGGCGCCCGCGCGCACAGACGCCGTTCCCGATGGCTCAGCGGGAAGTTCCTGGTGCTCTTCCTCGCCGTGGCGACGCTGCTGGGCGGCGGAACGTGGTTTGTCTCGTCCCAGAAGCAGCAGGCGAGCGCCGCCGTCAGTGACGGCAAGAACTTCCAGTTCCCGGAGGAGAAGCTGGATACCGCGATCGCCTACTGGATGAGTCGGGGCTTCCCCTTCGGCAGGCGGACCGACCGGATCGACATGAGCGACCCCAACGACCCCACGAACGCAGCGACAAACCGGGTCGGCTTCATCATGCGCGGCGGCTTCTTCCTCGACGCCGCCTCCGGGGACCTCACCGAGTTCATCCGGAGCATCCCCGGTACGCAGGAGCCGCAGCTCCTCGAGTACGACATCGACATCCGGCCGACCCGGGGCACGAATCGTGGTGACGAGCGGATCGTCCGGGACAACGTCAACGGCTTTATCTTCTACACCCCCAACCACTACACGGACTTCCACCTCTACCAGTACCTGGAGGGCCCCAACGCATCGGACGTGACCATGCCCGTGCCGGCCCCCGTGTGCCAGGAGAGCGGAGGGTCCATCACCTGCCCCAACCCCACAGCGGGTGCCCCTGCTCTGCAGGTCACGAAGGAGACGCCCACCTCCGAGGAGCTGGCCGACCAGCCCGCCGAAGGGCCGGAGACCCCTGGCGCCAACAGCAACGAGGCCCCCGTCAACAACCCAGAGTTCGAAGCAACGCACAGTGATCTCCTGGGGATAGCACAGCTGAAGGGCGACAACCAGGCGTCGGAGTGGGCAATCCTCATCGCCCTCCTCTGGAGCCTGTTCTCGGACCCCAGTAACAGCAGCCCCAAGACCGACCTTTGATCGCTGACCTGCGGAATCAGGGCCTTTTGGCAGCTCGCGGATGTCGAAGTCCACGAGCACCAGGGGCCCTGATTCCTTGCTCCTCCGCGAGAGCCAAAAAAACTTGGCCGGCGATGTCGAGAACCCGTGACCGGCTCCGTCCCCGAGGTGAACGCGACCACAATGGGTCGCACCAGCACCGAGGAGAACCATCATGGCCAAGTACCTGCTGCTGAAGCACTACCGAGGTGCCCCGGCTGCGGTCAACGACGTGCCCATGGACCAGTGGACGCCGGAGGAGATCTCGGCCCACATGCAGTACATGAGCGACTTCGCGGCCCGGCTCGAGAAGACCGGCGAGTTCGTCGACGGTCAGGCGCTCGCCCCCGAGGGGACGTTCGTCCGGTACGACGGTGAGGGGCGCCCGCCGGTCACCGACGGACCGTTCGCCGAGACCAAGGACCTCATCGCCGGCTGGATGGTGATCGACGTCGACAGCTACGAGCGCGCCGTCGAGCTGGCCGGGGAACTGTCGGCCGCCCCCGGAGCGGGCGGGAAGCCGATCCACGAGTGGCTCGAACTGCGCCCGTTCTACGGCGTGTCGCCCACCATCACGGAGTGACCTACAAAGTGAACAAGGTGAACGAGGTCCTGCTCAGGAGCCTCACGCCAAGCGTGCTCGCCATCCTCGTCCGCCGCGGAGCCGACTTCGCGGCGGCCGAGGACGCCGTGCAGGACGCGCTCATCGAGGCGGTCCGCGTCTGGCCCGCCGACCCGCCGCGCGATGCGAAGGGCTGGCTGGTCACCGTGGCCTGGCGCAAGTTCCTCGACGCGACCCGCGCGGACGCCGCCCGCCGCCGGCGTGAGGACCTCGTCGACGAGGAGCCGGCGCCCGGGCCCGCGCCCGCGGTGGACGACACACTCCAGCTCTACTTCCTGTGCGCCCACCCGTCGCTGACGCCGTCGTCCGCGGTCGCGCTCACGCTGCGCGCCGTCGGCGGGCTGACCACCCGCCAGATCGCCCAGGCCTATCTGGTGCCCGAGGCGACCATGGCGCAGCGCATCAGCCGGGCCAAGCGAACCGTGTCCGGCGTGCGCTTCGACCAGCCCGGCGACGTCGCCACCGTGCTGCGCGTCCTCTACCTGGTCTTCAACGAGGGCTACTCCGGCGACGTCGACCTCGCCGCCGAGGCCATCCGGCTCACCCGGCAGCTCGCGACCGCGATCGACCACCCCGAGGTGGCGGGACTGCTCGCCCTCATGCTGCTCCACCACGCCCGGCGCGCCGCCCGGGCCGCGCCCGACGGCAGCCTGGTGCCGCTCGCCGAGCAGGACCGCGGCCGGTGGGACACGAAGTCGATCGCCGAGGGCGTCGAGATCCTGCAGGCGGCCCTCGCCCGCGACCGGCTGGGCGAGTTCCAGGCCCAGGCCGCCATCGCGGCACTCCACGCCGACGCGCCCACCGCCGAGGAGACCGACTGGGTGCAGATCGTCGAGTGGTACGACGAGCTCGCCCGCCTGACCGACAACCCGGTCGTCCGGCTCAACCGCGCGGTCGCCGTCGGCGAGGCCGACGGACCCCGCGCCGGCCTGGTGGCCCTCGCGGCGCTGGACGACTCACTGCCCCGCCACACCGCGGTGGCGGCCTACCTCCACGAACGCGACGGCGACCTGACCACGGCGGCACGGCTGTACTCCGAGGCAGCCCACAAGGCCCCCAACCTCGCCGAACACGATCACCTGACGCGCCAGGCCGCCCGGCTCAACGCCCGCCGACGCCGCTGACGCGCCTCAAGCAACACGCACCAGCACCTCCGCCACCGCCCGCAGATTCACCCGCCCCCGCCCGTACGAGCACACGGCACCGCCGTCCGGCAAACCCGTCGAAACGCGGACCACATCCGTACGCCCGGCCAGCAGCGCATCCCGGAGTGCGGCCTGCCAGGGATGCAGCTCGGCGTCGTACGTGGCGACCACCAGCGGCGCGTCCTCAGCCCGTTGCAGGATCTCGGCAGCGAGGCCCGCCACGTCCGCCGGAGCCTGGGTGACCGCCGTCCCCGTGGCCGTGGGGTCGAGGGCGCGTACCTCCGTCAGCAGGTCCTCGCCGCCCCAGTTGAGCGCGGGATGCGGTGGTGGAAAGAGGTCGACGACATGGGCGCCCCGTACCTGCGGCGCAGGCGCCCGTACCGCCCGCCGCGCCGCCTCCAATCCGGCCCCGGAGTCCCACCTGGCGACCGCACCCGAATCCACCGGCTCCGCATACCGCTCGGCCAGCCGCCGGATCCGCCCCGCGGCCTCCCGCACCCGCTCCGCCGGCAGCGCGCCGCTGCCCACCGCGTCCAGCACCGCGTCCCGACAGCCGATCGTGACCCCCAAGTCCGGTACGGCGACGATGACTTGATCGGCCCCGGCCGCAAGGGCGAGCCGCGCCCCCGCCGCCTCCCCGTACCGGTCCGCGATCGCCTTCATCTCCAGCGCGTCGCTGACCAGAACACCGTCGAAGCCCAGCTCATCACGGAGCAGACCGCTCAGGATGCGGGGGCTCAGCGTGGCCGGACGGTCGGGATCCAGCGCCGGGAACACGACATGGGCACTCATCAGCATCGGCACGCCCACGGCGATCGCGGCCCGGAAGGGGTCGAGGTCGAGTTCGTCGTACGCCCGTGGGTCGACGGCCACATCGTGGTGGCTGTCGGTGACGGTGCCCCCGTGCCCCGGGAAGTGCTTGGCGCAGGAGGCGACGCCGCGCGCCTCCGTCGCGGTGATCCAGGCGCGCAAGTGACGGGAGACCAGCTGGGGATCGGCGCCGAAGGAGCGGGTGCGCACGATCGGGTTCAGCGGATGGTGCTGAAGGTCGGCGACCGGGGCGTACGAGGCCGTGATGCCGAGCGAGGCCAGGTGGCCGGCCAGTGCGTCGGCGCACAGGGCGGTGAGCCGGGTGTCGTCCACGACGCCCAGGGCGAAGGAGCCGGGGACTTCGGGGGCGCCCGCGCTCACCAGGTGCCCGATGCCGCCGCCCTCGTTGTCGATGGCCACCAGCAGATCGGGGCGGAAGTCCCGCAACTCGTCCGTCAGTTCACGGACCTGCTGCGCGTCGCGCACATTGCGGGTGAACAGGATGACGCCGCCGAGGCCGCGGTCGATGAGCCGCTTCAGGGCGTCGGGGACGGTCGTGGTGCCGTCGAATCCGGCGACGAGACAGCGGTGGACGGCCTCGTCCAGGTCGGGAGGGAGGGCCGGACCGGCATACGTGTGCTCGGTGGGGGTCACGCCGGGAATCCTGTGGTTGACTCAGCCGAAAGTCAATGATGTGGATGGATGGTCGATTCAACCATGACCGCACCACGCCAACCCGCCCCGGCCCCGTCACGCTCCGTCCCGCCCCACATACGGAACACTCGACACACAGACGCAAACATCCACCCGTGGCCACATTCATCACGCAATCCCCACACATCACAAGAATGAATGTTCAAGGAGCGCGTGTAACTTGCTTCCATGAACGACCGGAAAGCGGACGTCCGCTTCGGATCCCGGCCCGTACGCCTCGCTGACCTGGCAAGTCTCGTACGCGCTCCGGCCGCGCTGAGCGTGCCGGGCGACATACTCGCGGGGGCCGCCGCCGCGGGACGCCCGCTCGGACCGCGGACAGTGGGCACGATGGCCTCCTCCGTCTGCCTCTACTGGGCAGGGATGGCCCTCAACGACTACGCCGACGCCCCCGTCGACGCCGTCGAACGTCCCCAGCGCCCCGTCCCCTCCGGCCGCGTCCCACGCCGTACGGCCCTCTCCCTGGCCTGCGGTCTGACCGCCGCAGGGCTCGGACTCGCGGCCCTCTCCGGCGGTCGCCGCGGACTCGGTGTCGCGCTGCCGCTGACGGGGCTGGTCTGGGCGTACGACCTGAAGCTGAAGTCGACGAAGGCCGGGCCCGCCGCGATGGCCGGAGCACGGGCCCTGGACGTGCTCGCGGGCGCGGTGGCGGCCGGTGGGGCGAAGTCCGGCAGGCGTGGGCTCGTGCCGGCGGCCCTGGTCGGGCTGCATACGTACACGCTCACCGCCCTCAGCCGGCACGAGATCTCCGGCGCCCCGGCGCGGCTGCCCGCGACGACCCTCGGGGTGTCCGCCGCGACAGCGCTGGCGGCAGCGGGCGCCACACCCGCCGGGCCCGGGCGACGCCTCGACGCCCGTACCGCCGCGGTCGCCGCCGCCGGAGCGCTCGGTTACCTCGGTACGTACGGACTGGCCCAGGTCAGGGCCGTGCGGGAGCCGTCAGGAGCGAACGTACGGCGGGCGGTGGGGGCCGGGATCCTGGGCATGGTGCCGTTGCAGGCGGCGTTGACCGCGCGGGGCGGGGCGCCCGGGGTGGCGGCGGTGCTGGGGGCCGTGCATCCGCTGGCGCGGCGGCTGGCCCGGCGCGTGTCACCGACCTGAAGCGACCGAAAGCGACCCGGGACCCGAGGACCTCACTCATGGATCTGCGATTCGGCTACGGCACCAACGGTTTTACCAACCACCGGCTGAGCGATGTGCTCGCCGTGCTCTCCGACCTCGGCTACGACGGCGTGGCGCTGACCCTCGACCATGGGCACCTCGATCCGTACGCCGAGGATCTGCCGCGCCAAGTCAACAAGCTCGCAGGGGAGTTGGCGTGGTACGGGCTCAGTGTCACGGTCGAGACGGGGGCGCCCTATCTGCTCGACCCGTGGGGCAAGCATGAGCCGACGCTGATGTCGGAGGGGGCGCAGCGGCGCGTCGATCTGCTGCGGCGGGCGATCTGGATCGCCGCCGACCTGGGGTCGCCCACCGTCCATCTGTGCAGTGGCCCTGCACCGAAGGGGCTGCCGGAGGAGGACGCGTGGAAGCGGCTCACGGCAGGCATGGAGACCGTGCTGCAGACGGCGGAGGCCAATGGCGTCGCCCTCGCCTTCGAGCCGGAGCCGTACATGTTCGTCGACACCGTGGAGCGGTGTCTGGAGCTCGGGAAGCGGCTCGGCGGGCATGAGCTGTTCGGGATCACGCTGGATGTCGGGCATGCGCACTGCGTCGAGGAGATTTCCCTGCTGGAGTGCGTACGGCTGGCCGCGCCTCAACTTCTGAACGTGCAGATCGAGGACATGGTGCGCGGGGTCCACCGGCATCTCGAATTCGGCGACGGCGAGATCGACTTCGGCCCCGTGCTGGCCGCCCTCGGCGAACTCGGGCATCAAGGGCTGGTCTCCGTCGAGATCCAGGGCGGCTCGCTCGACGCGCCCGAAGTCGCCCGCCGCTCCATCGAGTTCCTGCGAAAGAAGGCACAGCCATGACACCCGGCATACCTGATCTCCGTACGGCCCTCGACCCCGAAGCCCGCGCCTGGCTCGACACCGCCGTCGACCGCGTCATCGCCGATCCCATCGCCATCGGCGCCCTTTTCCCCGCCGTCCGCCGCCGCTGCGGCCGGGCCAGGATCGACGACCACTGGACCATCGACGAGGCCGCCCGCGCCGTACTGCTCACCGCCCTGCCGCTGCACGACCCCGCCCTCACCGAAACCGTGGGAGCGCTCCACCGGCACGGCGACCCGGCCGAGCAGCGGGCCGTACTGCGCGCGCTGCCGCTGATCGACGACGAGGGACGCTTCCTCTTCCTGGTACGGGAGACGCTCCGCGGCAACGACACGACCCTGATCGAGGCCGCCCTCGGGCCGTACGCGGCGGCGCATCTGCCGGACGACGAGTACCGGCAGGCCGTCCTGAAGTGCGTCTTCTACGAGATCCCGCTCGACCGTGTCGCCGGACTCGACGAGCGGACCGACGCCGAACTCGCCCGGATGCTGGCCGACTTCGCGCGCGAGCGGATCGCGGCCGGACGTGCCGTGCCCGAGGACATCACGCCCGTCATCCGAGCCCTAGGGCCCGCCGCCCTCGATGGAGTCTCCTGAACATGCGCATCTTCGACCCCCACATCCACATGACCTCCCGTACGACGGACGATTACGAGGCGATGTTCGCCGCCGGAGTACGCGCCCTCGTCGAACCGGCCTTCTGGCTGGGCCAGCCCCGCACCTCGCCCGAGAGCTTCTACGACTACTTCGACTCACTGCTGGGCTGGGAGCCGTACCGCGCCGCGCAGTTCGGCATCCAGCACTTCTGCACGATCGCCCTCAACCCGAAGGAAGCCAACGATCCGCGCTGCACACCGGTGCTGGACGAGCTGCCGCGCTATCTCGCCAAGGACCGGGTCGTCGCGGTCGGCGAGATCGGCTACGACTCGATGACCAAGGAGGAGGACGAGGCCCTGGCCCGGCAGCTCCAGCTCGCCATCGAGCACGAGCTCCCGGCCCTCGTCCACACCCCGCACCGCGACAAGGCGGCGGGCACGCGGCGGACGCTGGATGTCGTACGGGAGTCGGGGATCGCGCCCGAGCTCGTGGTCCTCGACCACCTCAACGAACTCACCGTCTCCATGGTCCTCGACAGCGGCTGCTGGGCCGGGTTCTCGGTCTATCCGAAGACGAAGATGAGCGAGGACCGGATGGTACGGATCCTCCAGGAGCACGGGAGTGATCGGGTGCTGGTCAACTCGGCGGCGGACTGGGGGCGCAGCGACCCGCTGAAGACCCGTAAGACCGGTCTCGCGATGCTGGCGGCCGGGTTCGCGGCGGACGAGGTCGACCGGGTGCTGTGGCGCAACCCGGTCGCCTTCTACGGGCAGAGCGGCCGACTGGAGCTGGACCCGGTCCTGGACGAGCCCAAGCCGGACGAGTCCGCGACCTACCAGGGCAACTCCATCAAGCGCGGCGGAGAGTGACCGGGGCATGCGCCTGCGCCATCCCGACGGGACGCCCGTCCATCTCGCGTACTGCAGCAACGTCCATCAGGCGGAGGACCTGGAAGGGGTGCTGGCCCAGCTCGCCGCGTACGCCGAACCCGTGCGGGAACGGCTCGGTGTCGACCGGCTCGGGATCGGCTTGTGGCTGGCCCGCGATGTCGTCACCGAACTCGTCGGTGACAGGCGGGCGTTGGGGCGGCTGAGGGACGAGCTGAGCCTCCGGGGTCTGGAGACCGTCACCCTGAACGCCTTCCCGTACTCCGGCTTCCATCGCGAGGTCGTCAAGAAGGACGTCTACCTCCCCGACTGGACGGACCAGGCTCGCCTCGACTACACCCTCGACTGCGCCCGCGTCCTCACCGCCCTCCTCCCGGACGACGCCCGCCGCGGCAGCGTCTCCACGCTGCCGCTCGCCTGGCGCACGCCCTGGCCGGCCGAACGCGCCAACACCGCCCGTCGTGCTCTGGACCGGCTGGCCGAAGGCCTCGCCACGATCGAGCGCGAGACCGGCCGTCCGGTCCGCGTCGGCTTCGAGCCAGAGCCTGGGTGCGTGGTCGAGACGACCGCGCAGGCGGTACGGGAACTGGGCGGCCTGGACCCGGACCGGCTCGGCATCTGCCTGGACGCCTGCCATCTCGCGGTCCAGTTCGAGGATCCGGGCGCCGCTCTGGCACGGCTGGCCGCCGCCGGGCTGCCGGTGGTCAAGCTGCAGGCGTCCTGCGCGGTGGAGGCGGCCGATCCGGCCGATCCGGCTGCTCGCGCGGCGTTGGGGCGGCTGGCGGAAGCGCGGTTTCTGCATCAGACGCGTACGAGGCTTGCTGCGCAAGGCAGTTGGGAGACCTCCAGCGGGCCGGGCAAGGGGGCGGACCCCGGCGTCGCGGGGCCCCGGATCCCGCGCCAGAGGGGGCTGGCGGCAGGCGAGCAGCGAGGCGGGACCGGGCATGTCTGCCGGCTGGGCGGCCCGACCGGCTCAGACGACTCCGGACGCGCCCGTCGGTCGGGCGGGCAGGGCGGCGGATCGCCCGCCGGGCCGAGTCCTGTCGGCGCGCCGGGCGAGGGTCCGGTCCTCGGCGTCGACGACCTCCCCGATGCCCTGGCCGGTGGGCTCCCCGCCGACCGAGGCCCCTGGCGGGTCCACTTCCACGCCCCGCTGCATGCCGAGCCCGAACCCCCGCTGCGTACCACCGCGCCCCAGCTCACCGCCGTACTCGCCGAACTTCTCGGCGGCCCGGTCGCCGGCTGCGACCACATAGAGGTGGAGACCTACACCTGGTCCGTGCTGCCCCGGCCGCCCGCCGACCTGGCCGGGGGCATCGCCGCCGAACTCGCCTGGGCCAGGGACCGGTTGACCGGCCTCGGCCTGAAGGAGGAAACGTCATGACCGACCGGCTCGTCGTGCTCGACATCGTGGGGCTCACCCCGACGCTGCTGCGCCATATGCCCGCCGTCGCCGCCCTCGGTGAACGCGGGTTCCAGGCCCGGCTCGGGACCACCCTGCCCGCGGTGACCTGCACCGCCCAGTCCACCTTCCTCACCGGGGAACCGCCGAGCACCCACGGCGCGGTCGCCAACGGCTGGTACTTCCGTGACCTCGGCGAAGTGCTGCTGTGGCGGCAGCACAACGCGCTCGTCGGCGGCGAGAAGATCTGGGAGACCGCGCGGAAGACCAACCCCGACTACAAGGTCGCGAACATCTGCTGGTGGTACGCGATGGGGGCGGACGTCGACCTCACCGTCACCCCGCGGCCCGTCTACTACTCCGACGGCCGCAAGGAACCCGACTGCTACACCTGGCCGCCCTCCCTGCACGACGAACTCACCGACCGGCTCGGCCCGTTCCCCCTCTTCACCTACTGGGGACCCAACGCGGGCATGCCCTCCACCCAGTGGATCCTCGGCGCCGCCCGCCAGGTCTTCGACGAGCACCGCCCGGACCTGACCCTCGTCTACATCCCGCAGATGGACTACGAGCCCCAGCGCTCCGGCCCGGACTCCCCCGCGACCGCCCGTGCCGCCCGCCAACTCGACGATGCACTGCGCCCGTTGATCGACCACTTCCTCAGCGAAGGCGCCACCGTCGTGGCGCTCAGCGAGTACGGCATCACCCCGGTCTCCCGCCCCGTCGACATCAACCGCGCCCTGCGCCGCGCCGGACTGCTGGACGTCTACACGCAGGACGGCATGGAGTACCTGGACCCCTGGACCTCACGCGCGTTCGCCGTGGCCGATCACCAGGTGGCGCATGTGTACGTACGGGATCCGGCCGACACCGAGGCCGTCGCGAAGATCGTCGGCGAACTCGACGGTGTGGAGCGGGTGTTGGACCAGGAGGGCAAGGCGGCGTACGGCCTCGATCATGAGCGGTCGGGCGAACTGGTCGCCGTCGCCGAGTCCGATGCCTGGTTCACGTACTACTACTGGCTGGACGACGAGCGCGCCCCGGACTTCGCCCGCCAGGTGGAGATCCACCGCAAGCCCGGCTACGACCCCGCCGAGCTGCTGTACGACGAGACGGTACCGGCGGTGAAGCTGAAGGCCGTGGGCCAGATCGCTCGGAAGAAGCTCGGGTTCCGCTACCGGATCCAGACCGTCCCGCTGGACCCGTCGGGGGTGCGCGGCAGCCACGGCCGGCTGCCCGACGACCCGGACCACGGGCCCGTACTCCTGTGCTCCGAACCGGAGTTGGCGCGGGAGGCGTACGCGGCGACGGAGGTCAAGGCACTGCTGTTGCGGCTGGCACGGCTCGCACCGGAGGCCGCATCGGATCCTGACGCCCGCACCGGGGACGAGGAGTGAGAAGAGGGCGGCGTGGCCGCGGGCCGCCGCCCTCCAGCCTTTGTCCATGCCCTCCGCTGTTGCCCCCACCTGACAAGGAGTACTGATGTCCAGCGCACCCAGCACCCCCCTCAACGAGACCGTCCTGCGCAACGCCCGCCCCGAGATCGCGGCCTGGCTCACCGCTTTCGTCGAGCGCCATGGCGGCTTCGTGGGCTCCGTGCACCTCGCGGAGCCCGCCGAGGAGGGCGAGATCGTCCTCGTGGCCGCGCACAACCTGCCGCCCGCCGTGCAGAACGGCACCTCCGTCATCCCCATCGGCAAGGGCATGGCCGGGACCGCCGCGCAGCGCCGGGCGCCCGTCGCCATCAGCGATTTCCCGAACGACACGTCGGGCGTCGCCGTCCGGCAGGGCCGCGCCGCCGGGTCGAAGGGCTCCCTCACCCTCCCCGTCTTCGCCCCGGACGACGACACCCGGCTGCTCGCGGTCGTCGGGCTGGGCTTCAAGGACGTCCGGGAGTTCGCCGACGAAGAGATCGAGATGTACAAGAAGTCCGCGGCCACGGTCCTGGACGTTCGGGCGGCCTGAGTCGGTCTCGGGCGGGCGGCCTGACCCTCTTCACGTACCACGGCACCTGAGAAAGGTCCAGACTTAACACCTCGGTACATCGGATCTATCCTCGACGCGTCCGACACATTGACGCGCTTCTCCGTCAGCTTCTACGTTGCGTCGAGAGATAGCTCCGATGAATCGGGAGTGGATGAGACATGAGTGACATGAACCCAACAAGACGCACGGTACTGGCCGCCGGAGGCTTACTCGCGGGGGGCGCCGCCTGGGCGATGACCCCGTCGGTGTCCTCCGCTGTGGCCGCGTCTCCCACGGACGGCTGGGAGAAGACCTCGTTCACGTACGGCATGCAGAAGCCGTGGAATCTCAGCCTGAGCGAGCGCTACAGCAACAGCGGTGGCGTGCACCGGATGTGGGTGTACGACACCGACGAGCCCATGTCGCAGGGCAGTTCCACGGACCCGCGCACCGAGATGCGCTGGCGGCAGGAGTACACGTCCGGGCAGCACATGTGGGACGCCGACGTGTATCTCCCGTCCGGTACGAACGGCGCGACCTTTGTGCAGATCCTCCGGGTGATCCACCCTGAGGGCACCCCCGCCACGGACTTCATGCTCAACGCGTACAGCGCGAGCGGCGGCTCGGTGCGGGCGTACGACCGTACGGTCCTGAAGACCAACGCGTACGACACCTGGTTCAACGTCAAGCTGGAGCACAACGCTTCCAGCCGCAGCGTCAAGGTCTACTTCGACGACGAGCTGGTGCTGACGACCGAGGACCGCGGCCCGGCCACCCGCCACTTCAAGAACGGCGTCTACCACCACGGCAGCGGTCGCGCCGAGGCGCGCTTCCGCAACATCACGTACTGGACGCGGTGAGCCATGCGGAGACGAAGGGCACTCACCGCGCTCGGCGGACTCGGCCTCGCCGGTGCCACCGCCGCGCTCCTGCCGGGACGGGCCGACGCCGCCGAGGTCTACTTCCAGAACCGTGGCAGCGTCGAGGGCTGGGACCACGCCTACACACAGAAGGACGGCGTGATCGAGACCGTCGACTCGCCCACCTACAAAGGCGCACACGCTCTCGCGGCGACACAGACGTACATCGACGAGACCGGGGGCTACCACTCCGAAGTGATCAAGCGCGGCGCACAGAGCGTCGGTGAGGACCGGTACTACGGCCAGGCGATCCGTCTCGCGTCCGACTGGACGTTCCACGACCAGAACGTCACCTTCCAGCAGTGGTCGCCCGAAGACCCCGAAGGACCCTGGCTGTTGATGTTCGTCATCGGATCCACGATCCAGTTCGGCGGCTCCGGCGGCATCAAGGGGACGGCCGGGTCGATCAGTGGTCTGCGGGGCACCTGGATCAGGATCGTCACCCGGCTGAAGCTCGCCGGCGACGGCCAGGGCGCCTTCGAGGTGTGGCTGAACGGCACGAAGACGGTGAGCCGCACCGGCATCACCGTACTGCCGTCCACCTCACGGACGATCCGCTGGTCCAACGGGATCTACTGCACCGCCTGGCGCGACGGCACGCCCAGCGGCCCACGCACCCTGACGGTCCTGCACGACAGCCACCGGATCGCCTCGACGTACGCCCTGGCCGAACCGGCCGGCTGGGCCTGACGCCGCCCCCATCACCTCTCACTCTTGGAGGCACCCGCATGACCTCTCGCAGAGCAGTGCTCGGCTCGGCGCTGGCCGGCACAACTCTTGCCGCCCTTCCGGAAGTTGCCCAAGCCGCTGATTCCTCCAGTGTCATCGGTCCGGAGGGCCATCGCTGGAAGCTCCGTAACCGCATGGAGTCGGACGGCGCGTGGGCCGAGTTCCTGCGCCGGCAGGATCTGGTGTGGCGCAGGGTGCCCGCGCTGTGGCACGAAGGGCCGTTTCTGGGGGACGGGCGACTGGGCAGCATGGTGTACCGGGAGCCGGGTGCGAACAGCATCCGCTTCACCGTGCAGCACGGCGAAGTGCAGGACCACCGGCCGGAGTTCGGCAGTGGCTGGGGGACCTGTCGGCTACCCGTGGGGCATCTGACGCTCGACCCGGTCGGCACCATCGGTGCGGTCGACTGGCGGTTGAGTCTGTGGAACGCCGAGCTCACCGGCACCATCACCACCGACAAGGGCACCCTGACCCTCTCCGCACTCATCCACGACGGGATTCTCGCCGCGCGCGTGACGGCCGACGGCGACGAGGAGGTGCGCTGGACGTTCCATCCCGAGGAAGCCGTCAGCCCCCGGAAGATCAGCGAGGCGCCGCCGGCCGGGTACGTCGCCAACCCGCTCTGGACCACCCGGACTTCGGGCGACATCGAGCAGGTCCTCCAGCCGCTCCTCGGCGGCGGCCAGACCGCGACGGCCTACCGCCGCTCCGGCGACACCCTCCTGCTCAACGTCGCCCACAGCTATCCGTCGGACACCCGGGCCGGGGAAGCCTCACTCAGGAAGATCCAGCGCGCCGCTCCGTACGGTGTGCTCCGCGCGCTCCACACCCGCTGGTGGCACGCCTTCTACCGCAAGAGCTTCGTCTCGATCCCCGACGAGCGGCTGCAGAGCTTCCACTGGATCCAGCTCTACAAGGTCGCGTCCGCCAGCCGCGCCGACGGCCCGGTGATGGCCACCTGCGGGCCCTGGCTGGAGCCCACGCCCTGGCCCGCCGTGTGGTGGAACCTCAACGTGCAGCTGGAGTACTGGCTCATCCACGGCTCCAACCATCTGGAACTCGACTCGCTCGCCACCACCCTGAGGCAGAACCAGCAACAGCTGATCGCGAACGTACCCGCCGCGTACCGCTCGGACAGCGCCGGAGTCGGCCGCAGCTCCGACATGTTCGCCAACCGCAGCGCCCCCACCCCGGGCAGCGGAGGTGAGTCGGGCAATCTGACCTGGGCGCTGCACAACGTGTGGCTGAGCTACCGGCACACCATGGACGAGGCGTTATTGCGCGACACGGTGTACCCACTGCTGCGCCGCACGATCAACTACTACCTGCACTTCCTCCAGCCGGACAGCGACGGCAAGCTGCACCTGCCGTCGACGCTGTCCCCGGAGTATCCGGTGGTTCCCCCGAAGGACACCAACTACGATCTGGCGCTGATCCGTTGGGGCTGCACCACGCTCCTGGAGGCGGCCGAGCGGCTGGGGACCGACGATCCGCTGAAGCCGCGCTGGCAGGAGGTACTGGCGAAGCTGACGCCGTATCCGGTGGACGAGAACGGCTTCATGATCGGTGATCGGACCCCGTACGCGCAGTCCCACCGCCACTACTCCCACCTGCTGATGGTGTACCCGCTGTATCTCGTGAACTGGGAGCAGCCGGAGCAGCGCGAGCTGATCGAGAAGTCGGTCGTCCACTGGCACGCGGTGACCGGATCCCACCGCGGCTACAGCTATACGGGCGCCGCGTCGATGTACGCGATGATGGGCCGCGGCTCCACGGCGCTGGAGTATCTGAAGAAGTTCTTCGACCCCAGCACGCGGTATCCGTGCCGGGCCAACACCCATTACACCGAGGCCGGTCCGGTCATCGAGACACCACTGTCGGCGTCGCAGTCGCTGCACGACATGCTCTGCCAGAGCTGGGGCGGTGTCGTACGGATCTTCCCCGCCGTTCCGGATTCCTGGGCCGATGTCACACTGCACGACTTCCGCACGCAGGGGGCCTTCCTGGTCAGCGCGGTCCGCAGGGGAGGGTTCACCCGCTTCGTCCGCGTACGGAGCCTGGCGGGTGAGCCGCTCGAGATCCGGCACGGTCTGACGGGCGGGGCGGTGACGGCGGTGCTCGACGACGGCAGCCGGGCGCGCACGCACACGACGGACGACGGCACCCTGGTGATCGAGCTGGCCAAGGGCCGGGAGGTGCTGTTGTACACCGGTGAACGCCCCGAACTCGACATCGCTCCGGTGGACTTGAGCGAGCCGGGCGAGCCGTGGGGGCTGCCGTAGTAGGTCTTTGTCGGCGCGGGTCACCGGCCGGGCGTGCCCGGCCGGTGACCCGCGCCGCGTAAGAGGCGCGAACAGGGAGTCAGAAGGCGGTCACCCACCGCTTTCATACCGCCTCCTCACCAAAGTTTTGGGTCTCTCACGGTGCGTACGGTCGCTGGTACGGATAGCATCCTGCGCACCCCTTGTGTTGCGTTGGTCACGCGGCCACCCACCGCGTTCGTCTTACCGCTCGCCGCCCCCTTCCCCTCCCCGTTGCCCGCTTCCGCTCATCGCTCCTCGCCCTAGGACGACGATGTCTCCACGGACAGGTCCCCGCCGGCTCGGCTCCATACGTCTCTCCCTGATCCTTCTGGCGTTGGTCCCCAGCATCACCCTCGCCGCGATGTGGGGGGTGACGACGACGCAGATGTTCTCCGAGGGGCTACAGCTGCGGGCCCAGACGGAGTTGAGCAGGTCGACCGGCGCCATGGGCACCGACGCGACGCTCGCGCTGCAACGGGAGCGGAGCCTGTCGGCCGCTTGGCTGGCCGCGCCCGGCGGCTCCAGGGCTGCCCTGGACAAGCAGCGGGAACGTACGGACGCGGAGGTCGCCAAACTGGTCGGCCGGTCGGAGGCCATCGACAAGGCGCCCGACCGGATAGGCGACCGCCTGTACTCGGTCATCGCCGGCGCGGGGAGCCTGGAGTTCTACCGGAGCCAGATCGACCGGGGCCACATCGACGACAGCACCGGCATCAGCGGCGCGCAGGCACTGGACCAGTACACCGCGATCATCGACGACCAGATCCACGCCTTCCAGGAACTCTCCAAGGTCGACGACGGGGACCTCACCTCGCAGGCCGAACCGCTCGTCGCGCTGGAACACGCCGCGGAACTGGTCTCCCGGGAGAACGCCCTGCTCACCCTGGCCTGGCCGTCCGGGCAGCTGGACGAGGAGTCGCGGACCCTTTTCGTCCAGCTGGTGAACGCCCGGCGATGGCTCGTCGAGGACCAGATAGTCCACTCCCTGAGCGGCACGGCGAAGACGCAGACCGATCGCATCCTCCAGGGATCGGCCTGGAATGATCTGGAGGCTATCGAGGCCCAGGTGCTCGAGGCCCGTACGACGGGCAGCGGCGACGCCCGGAAGGTCAACCTGCCGGACGCGCGGGACCAGTGGAACGGCGCGATGGGCCAACTCACAGTCCAGTACCCGAATCTGATCCGCCAGCAGACCACGGAACTGCTCGACCGCAGCAGCGAAGAAGCCCATGCACTGCTGGTCAAGGCCGCTGCCCTGAGCGCCGGCGGACTCGTCGCCCTGCTGCTGAGCGTCGTACTGTCCTGGCGCATCACCCGCTCCCTGTTCCGGCGGATGCGCGGGCTGCGGATGGCCACCCTCAGCCTCGCCCAGGAGCGGCTGCCCGACGTGGTCGCACGGCTCGACCGGGGCGAGAAGGTCGACGTGGACTCCGCCGCACCCCCACTGGACTACGGGCGGGACGAACTCGGCCAGGTGGCACAGGCGTTCAACACCGCCCAGCGCACGGCGGTTCACACGGCGGTGGAGCTCGCCGACACCCGGCGCGGCTTCCAGAAGGTGATCCTGGGCATCGCCCGGCAGAGCCAGAACCTGGTCAACCTCCAGCTCAGCAAGCTCGATTCGCTGGAACGCGAACACCAGGACCCGCACATCCTCAAGGGCCTGTACGAACTCGACTCCAACGCGAGCCAGCTGCGCCGCTACGAGGAGAACCTCGTCATCATCAGCGGCGAGCGGCCGGGGCGCAGCTGGACCGAACCGGTCGCGCTGATCGACATCCTGCGCAGCGCCGTCGGCGAGGTCGCCGAGTACCAGCGGGTGGAGGTGCACACCGTCGAGGAGGTGTACCTCGCCCCGCCCGCGGTGGCGGACGTCATCCATCTGCTGGCCGAACTCATCGACAACGCGACCGCGTACTCGCCCGCTCCCAGCCCCGTCGGGGTACGGGCCGCGATGGTGGCCAAGGGCCTGGCCATCGAGATCGAGGACCGCGGTCTCGGGATGTCGGAGGACGACTACGAGGCGTTCAACGCCCAGTTGGCGGTGGAGCCGCAGTTCGACGTGGTGGCACTGGCCGACGACCTCCGGCTCGGCATGTTCGTGATCGCCCGCCTCGCCACGCGGCACGGCATCGCCGTCACGCTGCGGTCCTCTCCGTACGGCGGGACAACGGCGATCGTGCTGGTGCCGCACGACATCGTGGTGCGGCAGGGGCCCACGGCCGACGCGGACGCCGCGGGTTCGGGCTCGGCGGACACTTGGGCCGGAGAAGCGGACGTCGCGGCCCAAGGGGGCCAGGAAAACGGGACGACCCGGGAGGCCCGGGAAGCCCAGGAGGACGTCGAGCCGGTCGCGGCCCTCGCGGAGAGCTCGGCCGGTACGCCCGGACCCGGCTCGACCGGGACACCCGGGCTCGGATCGGCCGATATGCAGGGCCCTGGTCGGCACAGCCACGCGCGCAGCCGCGGGGCCCAGCCCGCGACCCGGCCGCGGACGGCCGATACCGGTGGGGCCGGGCCCGGCC
The DNA here is from genome assembly GCF_054783935.1 of Streptomyces pseudoechinosporeus. NCBI lineage: Bacteria > Bacillati > Actinomycetota > Actinomycetes > Kitasatosporales > Streptomycetaceae > Streptomyces > Streptomyces pseudoechinosporeus. Next base: position 404,378 of record NZ_BAAGPS010000023.1, on the reverse strand, counting down.
CGGCTTCCAGGTCCGAGTCCGGCCTGGGTTCCGGGTCTGGCCGGGGTTCGGGGTCCGCGCCCGGGTCCGGCCGGGGTTCCGGGTCCGCGCCCGGGTCCGGCCGGGGTTCCGGGTCCGCGCCCGGGTCCGGAGCCGGAGCCGGCCCAGGTTCAAGCCAGCGCAGCGCCCTCGCTCCGCTGCCGCGCCGCGTACCGCAGACCAGCCTCGCCACCGAGCTGCGGGAGGACTCCGTGCCCGACCGGGCGGACGACCCGTTCGAGGACTTCGACGCGGAGCGTGCCGCCTCCTCGCTCTCCGGTTTCCAGCGCGGGACGCTTCAGGCCCGTGCCGACGCCGAGGAGTGGACGTACAACGAAGGAGGAAACACAGCAGAAGAAGCCCCACCAGCGAGCCCAGGTACGCAGGTCCCCGTCCCCGGAAAAACCGTCACCTCGACTCCGCCGGCAAACCGCTCATGAAGGACACAGAAATGACACGCCCCATCCCCGCCACGCACAGCCAGCTCGACCAGCTGCTCACCGGACTGGTGGACCGGGTCGCCGAGGTGAACCACGCCGTCGTGCTCTCCGACGACGGACTGGTCGTCAGCAGGTCAACGGCGTTCCTGCGCGACGACGCCGAGCGGCTGGCGGCGACCGCCTCCGGCCTTGTGAGCCTCAGCAAGGGCGTCAGCATGGACTTCCGCGGCGGCCCCGTACGCCAGGCGCTCATAGAGATGCGCAACGGCTACCTGATCATCACCGCCGCCGGGACCGGCGCCCATCTCGCCGTGCTCACCCACCAGGGCGCGGACGTCGGCGTGGTGGCGTACCAGATGAACCTGCTCGTGAAGAAGATCGGCGAGCACCTGAGCGCGGCGCCGCGGGGCACGGTCGCCGCCGACTGCGGCGAGTGAGGTGAGCGGAGGCGACGCGGCGGGTCGTCTCGTACGGCCGTTCACGCTGACCGGCGGCAGGACCCGGCCCGACCGCAGCGACTTCTCCCTCATCACAACGGTCTCCGCGGTGGACCCGCCGCCCGCCTGGGGCGCCCGGACGCAGCCCGAGCACGCCCGGATCCTGCGGCTGTGCGAGAAGCCGATCGCCGTCGCGGAGCTGGCGGCCCACCTCGATCTGCCGATGAGCGTGGTCACCATCATGCTCTGCGACCTGCTGGAGGCGGACCGGATCACCGTCCACCCGCCGCGTCCCGTCTCCGGGACGCCGGACAAGGACCTGCTGCAGAAAGTGAGGGACGGCCTTGGCCGGCTCTGACACAACCGTCAACGGGGCGCCGGCCCAAGGGACTTCGGCACCCGACACGGTCAAGATACTGATCGCCGGAGGGTTCGGCGTCGGGAAGACCACCATGGTCGGGTCGGTCAGCGAGATCGTCCCGCTGCGCACCGAGGAACGGCTGACCTCGGCCGGCCTGGGCGTCGACGACCTCCAGGGCATCGCCGAGAAGAGGGCCACCACCGTGGCGCTGGACTTCGGCCGGATCACGATCGGCCAGGACCTGGTGCTGTATCTCTTCGGTACGCCCGGACAGCAGCGGTTCTGGTTCATGTGGAACGACCTCGCCATCGGCGCGCTGGGGGCCGTGGTCCTCATCGACGTACGCAGACCCAAGTCCAGCTTCGCCGCGATCGACTTCTTCGAGCGGCGGGGCATCCCGTTCGTCATCGGCGTCAACGGCTTCCACGGACAGCATCCGTACACGCCCGAGGAGATCCGGGAGGCCCTGGCACTGCCGGAGGGCACTCAGGTGCTGCTCTGCGACGCACGCGAGCGCGAGTCGTCCCGGGACGTACTGATCGCTCTGCTGGACCAGTTGATCGCGGCTTCCGCGAAGGCTTCGGCGCCGTAAGGAGAGTCGCAGGAGACAAGTCACAAGGAGACAAAGGCCACAGAGAGGCGTTCTTGCTACGGAAACAGGGCATCATCCTCGGCACCGTCGCCCGCCCGCTGGCGCCTCTTCGGCTCCAGGACACCGTGCCGTCACGCCGGGAGGGAACGGTTCCCGCTGTCCCCCTTTGCCTCGCCTTGTATCCGTCACGCCCGCCCCCCACGGGCGTGCCGCGAAAGGACGACGTGCGCTGTGTCCTTGCTCCCGCTCGACAAACTCCCCGGGCCGCTCCCCGCCACCACCCCCGGCCCCGTCCGCTCCCCCTCCGCCACCCGCCACGCCCTGAGGGCACTGAGCCTGCTCCCGCTCCTTCTGGTCGCGGCCTGGGCGGCGCTCGACTGGCGCACCGTGTACGACGGCGCCGGCCGGCTGACCTCCGCCGACCCCTGGTGGCTGCTGTCCGGGTTCTTCTTCATGTGCATGGGCTGGGTGGCAGCCGCATGCGTCCGGCAGGGCGCCATACCTGAACGGCTCCCACCAGGGCTGCTGCTCGCGTCCCAGGTCGCCGCCGGCACCGCGAACCACGTACTCCCGGCGAGCATCGGCGCCCACGCCGTCACCCTCCGCTTCCTCCAGCGCCAAGGCATATCCCTCTCCAGGGGCACCGCGTCGCTCGCGCTGTACTCGCTGGTCAAACCCCTGGCGAAGACGCTGGTACTCCTCGTCTTCCTGGTGTTCTTCCCGGGCGTGCTGGGGCTGGGTGAACTCGTCCCGGACGAACGGACGTTGCACCTGATCGTCGGAGGCGTGGGGATCGGTTTCGCCGTGGCCGCGCTGCTCCTGACGTTCGTACGTCCGTTGCGTCGCCCGATCCTCAAGTTCGTACGCACCGCCCTGACCGACGCACGGCTCCTGCACACCCGGCCCAGCCGCATCCTCGCGCTCTGGGGCGGAGCCGCCGCCACCCCGCTGCTCCAGGCAAGCGTGATCGCCTCGGTCGGCTTCTCGCTGGGCCTGCCGCTGACCTGGGCGCAGGTGACCTTCGCGCTGCTCGTCGCCAGCACCGCGGTCGGAGCCGTACCCGCTCCGGGTGGCATCGGCCCCATCGACGCGGCCCTGGTGTTCACCATGGTTCTCTTCGGCGCCCCCATGAGCCTGGCCACGGCCACGATCATCGGCTACCGGGTCCTGACGATCTGGGTGCCGTTGCTGCCGGGCATGCTCGTGCTCTCGGCCCTCGTCCACCGAAAGGTGCTGTGAGACGGGACGAAGCCCCGCCCCAAGCTCGGGAAGCCGACCGGAACGCCCCAGCGGCTCACGCGCACCATGCGCCCTTCTGCTCAACTCCCGTCTCTCGTAACGTCATTGCTGTTTGAAATGGCCATGACGTTGGGAAAGGCTCTATGGGCAGAGGTCTGCTTTCACTGGTTCTCGCCGCGGTCACCGGTGCCGCGCTGCTCGCCGCACCGGCTGCCGCATCACCCCCGACGGCCGCGGCACCGGCGTCAGTCGCGGCGCCACCCCCACCGGGCGATGTCTACCGGCCCGTCCGTGGACCGTCCGCCCCGGCGGAGTACCGCTACATGCAGAAGGCCCTGCCGGGAGAGTCGATTCCGCGCCACGCCCACGACCTCGCCGCGGCGCAGGCCGGCGAACTGCCCACCGTCGGCGGGCGCTGGAAGGGCGTCGGGCCCACCAACATCGGCGGGCGGATCGTGTCCCTCGCGCTCGACCCCAAACGCGCCGACACCCTGTACGCGGCGGCCGCCAGTGGCGGGCTGTGGCGCAGCACCGACGCCGGGGAGACGTTCCACTCGGTGTGGCCCGACAGCTGGACTCAGGCCATGGGCGCGGTCGCCACCGCACCGGACGGCACGCTGTACGTCGGCACCGGTGAACCCAACCCCGGCGGCGGCAGCATCACGTACGAGGGGACGGGGCTGTACCGCAGCACCGACGGCGGCCGGAACTGGACGCCGCTCGGCCTGCGCGACTCCGGTGCGATCAGCGCCATCACCATCGACCCCGCCAACCCCCGCCGCATCTACGTCGCAGCAGCCGGTTCGCTGTACAACGGCGGCGGCGACCGGGGCGTGTACCGCTCGGAGGACGGCGGCGCCACGTGGGAGCGGATCCTCGCCGGCGCCAACGAGTTCACCGGCGCCACCGAGATCGTGCTGGACGGCGGCCGCATGTACGCTGTGCTGTGGGACAAACGCCGCCGCCCCGATCTGCGGACGTACGGCGGTGAGGGCTCCGGCGTCTTCCGCTCCACGGACGACGGCGAGACCTGGCAACGGCTCGGCGGCGGACTGCCCGCCCAGGGCCCCGACGTGGGGCGCATCGGCCTGGGCGTCGCGGGCGACCGGCTCTATGCGATCGTCAACAAGGCCGACGGTCTCTTCGAGGGGTTCTACGCTTCCATCGACGGCGGCGACAACTGGAGCCGCACCCCGGCCAACGAGGACCTCACCAATTCCCAGTCCAGCTTCGGCTGGTGGTTCGGCAAGGTGTGGATCGACCCCCGGGACACCGAGCACGTCCATGTGGCCGGGGTCGCCCTGCTGACCACGAAGGACGGCGGCGACACCTGGACGGCCGACGACACGAGCATGCACGTCGACCACCACGCCATGGTGTGGGACCCGCGCCGCCCCGGCCGGGTCTACCTCGGCAACGACGGCGGCGTCTACCGCTCCGACGCGGACGGCGACGGCGGCTGGGTCAAGTCCCGCCACCAGCCCTACACCCAGCTCTACAGCGCGGCGATCAGCCCGCAGGACGTCACCAGGATCTCCGGCGGGGCACAGGACAACGGCTCGCTGCGCTCCTGGGGCGGAGACGGTTTCAACGAATACCTCGGCGGCGACGGCGAGGAGAACCTCATCAACCCGACCGACGTCGACAACGTCTTCGCCTGTTACCAGTACGGCAACTGCTTCCGCTCCACCGACGGCGGCGACACCCTCACGTACTTCGCGGACGCGACCACCTTCGAGCGCCGCAACTGGTTCACCCCGGTCGTCTTCGATCCCCGTAACCCGAAGATCCTCTACTACGGCTCCGAGGTGCTGAACCGCTCCACCGACGGCGGCGCGACCTGGCAGCCCATCAGCCCCGACCTGTCCGGCGGCCCGGGCACCGACCCTCTCTACCCCAACTACGGCACCATCACCTCGATCGCCCCGGCGGGCGACGGACGCACTGTGTACGCGGGCACGGACGACGGCCGCGTCTGGGTCACCAGGAACCTCGGGACAACCTGGACGAAGCTGGCCGAGGGGCGGCCCTGGGTGACCCGGGTGGTCGTCGACCCGAAGAACCCCGACCGCGTCTGGACCACGCACTCCGGCTACCGCTCCGGCTCCCCCCTCCCCCACGTCTACGGCAGCACCGACGGAGGCAGGCACTGGCGGAACCTGTCGGGCGACCTCCCGGCGGCACCCGTCAACGACCTGGTCGTCGCGCGGAGCGGCATCCTCTACATCGCCACCGACCAGGGCGTCTTCACCAGCGTCACCGGCGGCGCCCGCTGGCTGCGCCTCGGCCGCGGTATGCCGCAGGTCCCGGTCGACGACATCGAGTACGACGCGGGCCACCGCCGCCTGGTGGCCGCGACCTTCGGCAGAGGCTTCTACGAACTGACCACGCCCTGAGCCGAACGCACTCCGGGCGTCCCGCCACCGTCGGCGGGACGCCCGGACCCCATCCGGCTCAGCCTTCGTCAGGCGTCAGCCGCAGCGAAATGCTGTTGATGCAGTACCGCTGGTCCGTGGGCGTCGGATAACCCTCGCCCTCGAAGACGTGCCCCAGGTGCGAGCCGCACCTGGCGCAGCGCACCTCCGTACGGACCATGCCGTGCGAGCAGTCCTCGATCAGTTCGACGTTGTCGGCGGACTTGGGGTCGTAGAAGGAGGGCCGGCCGTCGTGGCTCGCGGATTCACGCTACTCAGGGCGCTCAGCTCGCTCCCTGGACCGGTGCCCGACCTGAACGTCAACCACCTGCGCGCGCCTCTCGCCGATCCGGATGAAATGTAATCAGGATTGCCGCAAATGTAACTCCGACGTCGTTACATTTGCGATGTGACGACCGACCTGAATGCACTGATCACACGCCTACGCGCCGCAGGGGGCGATTGCGACGACATCGAGGTGAAGCCCACCGCCGGTGGGCTGCCCCAGTCGCTCACCTCGACGCTCAGCGCGCTGGCCAACCTCCCTGGCGGCGGCACTGTCGTCCTGGGCCTCGACGAACGGATGGGATTCCGCCCCTCCCCCTTGACCGACCCGCAGGCCCTGAAGCAGGGGCTCGCGCTCAAGGCCCGCTCCTTCACACCTCCGGTGCGCCTCACCATCAGCGATGCAGAGGCCGACGGCCAGCCCGTGGTCGTGGCGCAGGTGCACGAATGCGACCCATCGGCCAAGCCCTGCCGAATCGCCGCATCCGGCGCCTCGTACCTCCGCGGGTACGACGGTGATTTCCAGCTCTCCCCTCTCGAGGAACAGGCCTTCCCCGCCGCACGCAGCGCACCCCGCTTCGACCGAAGCCCAGTCACAGACGCGACCATCGACGACCTGGACAAGGAGCTCACCGCCGAGTTCCTCAGCTCGGTACGGGAACACGACCCCCACGGCCTCGGCCGCTTCACCGACGACAGCGAACTACTCCGCCGCGCAGGAGCCGTCTCCCCAGGCAGCGCCCCCACCGTGGCAGGGCTGCTCACCCTCGGCGTACACCCCCAGCAGTTCTTCCCACGCTTCGTCATCCAAGCCTCCGCCGAACCCGAAGACGGCTACCCCACCTCCAGCCGGGCACGCAACCAGACCACCATCACCGGACCGATCCCCCGCATGCTCGACGCCGCCCTGGACTGGGCCCGACGCTCCTTCGGCATGACCATCGTCTCGACCCCGGACGGCACCGTCCGCGATCAGCCCGACTACCCCTACATCGCCTTCCGCGAACTGATCGCCAACGCGCTCGTCCATCGCGACCTCGACCACTGGTCCACAGGTATGGCCGTCGAAGTACGCCTGCGCCGCGACCGGCTGGTGATCTCCAACCCCGGCGGCCTGTACGGCATCACCGTCGACCGCCTCGGCCACGACGCCGTCACCTCCGCCCGCAACGCCCGCCTCGTCGCCCTCTGCCAGCACGCCCGCACTCCTGAATCCGGCGCCCGCGTCATCGAGGCCCTCACCACCGGAATCCCCACCGTGACCGAGGCGCTGGCCCACGCCGGACTGCCACCGGCCCGCTACATGGACGCAGGAATCCGCTTCACCGTCCTCCTGCACCGCACCGTGGAAACCCCCACAGCTCCTCGGCTCCACACCAACGCGCTGCGGGTTTACGACGCCCTTGCCGCAGCACCCCGCAGCGTCACAGAGCTCCAACAACAACTCGACCTCACCGCACCCAACATCAGGAAGATCCTGCGCGACTTGCGCGAGCGGGGTCTCGTCGAGCAGCTCGGGGGGAAGGGGCGCTCCACGACGTACCGGCAACTCGCCTCGTAGGCCGAGGCGGGGAGAGCAACTCCCCCAAGGCAAACCGATGCCCCACACAAGACTCCTGGTGCGGAGCGAAGATGGCGACTCGGTCACGCTGTGGCGCAAGGACCGTCGCGCGGTGGGGGCGGGGATCGCCGACATCGACATGGACCACCGGGGACTGACCGTCAGCCTGGTACTGATGGACGGCGAGGTCGTGGTGTGGGACGTGGCCTCGCGGCGCCCGGTCCGGGAGCTGCACGCAGGGCGGTTCGTCAAGGTGGTCACCCTGCCCGCCGCGAACGTCATCACCGGGGTGCGCATAGACGGAACCGTCGAGTTGTGGGAGTTCGACTCCGGCCGCAGGCTCGGCTCCTTGAGCGTGCCGGTGGCTGACCAGGTGGGGTGGCGTGAGCCCGGCACGTACCTGTCCGTGACCGAGGTCCCCGGCGCTCGCCGAATGCTGGTCTTCGCTGCGGCACGCACTGAGCTGCTCTCCGTCGACCTGCGTGAGGGCGCTTGGCGGGACGCGGCGTGCGGGCTGGCGGGGCGTCGGCTGGGGACCGCGGAACTCGAGGACATCATCGGCGTGCGGCCGGCGGAACGTGTCAGGTCGAGGACCTTGCCCTGCGCCGTCTAAGCGGTCTCGGGGAGGTGGGGTGCGTTCCCGCGTCGTCCGGTGCTGGGGGCACCTCTGGGGGCACCCCCAGCGGTAGCTGGGGGAGGTAGCTGGGGGAGCATCGGTGTGCTGCCGCATCGCCCTCGTACTGGACGTACTTGGGTGATGCGGCAGTGCGGCGAGGTGCCGTGCCGGGCGGCGTGGGGGCGTGCCTCACCTCCCCGAGGCCGCTTAGCCCTCCGTCCGCGGCCGTGGGCTCCGTGGCTCGGCTTGCGGGTGCGGACCCGGCTCAGCTGCGCGGAGCCGACGCCACCGCCAGGACCAGGGTGGTGCTGAGGGCGCAGCGTATGCGACCATCCTGGGTCGCTCGTACGGCCTCGGCCAGGGGTACGTGGTGGACCCGCAGATCCGTCTCACCCGGTTCGGGGGCCGTCGGTCCGGGGGCGAGGTGCTCGGCGCGCCACAGGTGGACCCGCATCGGAGTCGCGCCGGGCCAGGGGAAGAGGTGGCCCTGGCTGGTCCAGGTGCCGTCCCGGTATCCCGTCTCCTCTGCCAACTCACGCCGGGCCGCCGCCTGGGCGTTCGCGTCGCCCGGATCGACGGCCCCACCCGGGAGTTGCCACAGTTGGCCCACGAGGTAGTGGTACTGCTCGACGACCAGCAGGCATCCGTCGACCACGGCCGCGATCCGCACCTGGTCCGGCATCTCCACCCAGTCGTAGCGGCCTCACGTGCCGTCTGGACGAGTCACTTCGTCGCGACGCACCTCGAAGTGCCCGGAGGATCCACACTGTGACGGCGGTGCCTGTGGGGCAGCAGTTCCCGTCACTCTGCCGGTTGGCTTGTAACGGCTCAGGTCGCCGACCAGCAGGCTCACCGTCGTCGGCGCGACCTGCAGTCGGGCCGCCAGCTCGTTCACGGTCACCCTGGATCTGGGGCAGACTCGCACCGCCAACTCGCTTACTACGGGCACCGCCGGGCTCGAGTCCGGAAGACGCACCGACACGCCCGCCCCCTGGGAGTCGGGCGTGTCACGTCAGTACCAGGAAGCCCGAGCGAGGGCCCGGCCACGTCAACGACTCACGCAAGGGTTCCAGCGAGCACTGCGGTCAGCGCACCGAGTTCAGCGGCATGACCTTGCGGTACGTGATCACCGCGATCACCGCGACCACGGCGTGCATCACGAGCAGCGCCACCACGCCGGTCACCTCGCCTTCGTCCAACAGGAAGAAGTCGGGGACGAAGGAGATCAGGACGACGGCCGGGGCGAGCCATCGGACCAGCTCCTCGGGATTCCGGGAGACCTTGCGGACGATGGCCCACCCGAGGGCTCCCAGCACCACCCCGAGCGCAGTCAGGAAGGTGTACGACGACGGCTTCAACGGCTCAAAGTCCTCAGGAGCGCCCATCTCGTGCGCCAGGACAGCGATGACCGCGTTCATCAAGGAGGACAGCACGATGACCACGATCACACCTCCCGCCACGACCCGCGGACCACGGCGAACAGGGAGCATCTCGGGGAGAACGGACATGACAACTCCAGATTGAGTAGGGGGTTGTTCTTCTCGGAGCACAGAGGGATGCCCGCCTCGGCGCCTTGTTGGACGTGCGCGTCAGCGACGACATGCTGTCGTGGCCGAGTCCAGATGTTCCGCACACGAGGACGGCGGCGGGCAGGGATGTCCCGTTCAGCTTCTGGTTCCGCCGGTGTCGGCGCTTTCTCGCTGGAGGGTGCTGACGTCGTCGGGGTAGCGGCTGCCGGTGCGCCGCGTCACGGCCACGAGGTAAGCGCCGGCGGCGGCGAAGACCAGCAGGGAGGTCCAGTCGTTCAGGCGCAGGCCGAGGATGTGATGGGCCTCGTCCACCCGCAGGTACTCGATCCAGAAGCGGCCGGCGGTGTAGGCGGCGGCGTACAGCGCGAACGCGCGGCCCCGGTCGAGGCGGTAGCGGCGGTCGGCCCAGATGACCAGGGCCACCACGCCGAGGCACCACAGCGATTCGTACAGGAACGTGGGGTGGTAGGTGGCCAGGTTCGGGGTGGCCTCGGGCCGGTGCGCGGGGTCGATCTCCAGTGCCCAGGGCAGGGTGGTAGCTCGCCCGTAGAGTTCCTGGTTGAACCAGTTGCCCCAGCGGCCGATGGCCTGGCCCAGCGCGATGCCGGGAGCGACGGCGTCGGCGAATGCGGACAGAGGGACCCCGTTGCGGCGGCAGCCGATCCAGGCGCCGACGGCCCCGCCGGCGATGGCACCCCAGATGCCGATGCCCCCGTCCCAGATGTAGAGGGCCTTGACCGGATCGCCGCCGTCGCCGAAGTACGGCGCGCTGGAGGTGAGCACGTGGTAGAGGCGGGCACCGATCAGGCCGAACGGGACCGCCCACAGGGCGATGTCCGCCACGACGGTCTTCTCGCCGCCGCGTGCAGCCCAACGGCGCCCGCCCAGCCATATCGCGGCGGCGATGCCGAGGATCACCATCAGCGAGTAGCCGCGCAGCGGCATCGGTCCCAGATGGATCTCGCCGACGGAAGGGCTGGGGATGTAGGCCAGGTTCACTGGTGTTTCCTCACAAGGTCACGCAGGCCGCGGGGCGCGCCAGTCGCGGTGGTGCAGGCGGGCGGAACTCGATCACCGGCCGATCCTCGCTCCGCGCACCGTTCCCGCGCATCGACCACTCGGCGTACCTCGCGCCCACCATCCGGTGGATGCCGACCACACCGGTCGGCTGATTCGCCCGAGCGGGGCTGCGCCTACGCTGGTGGCCATGGCGCAGCAGCGGGAGTGGGAGCGGTGGAAGGCCGTTGGACAGCACGCCTTCTTCTTCACCGTGCTCGCCCTGTTCGTGCTGGGTGCGCTGACCGGGGCGAGTGTGACCACCGGCGCGGCGTTGCTGCGGGTGGGCCTGGCGGTGGGGCTCGCCGCCTGGTACGGGTACTGGGTGGTGCTGCGCGGCGGTGCCGATCGCCCGCCGCTGCCCTACCTGGCCGGGGCGGCGGTGTGGTGGGCGGTGATGGCCGCGGTGGATCCGGCATTGTTGCCGGCGGGCCTGGCCGTGCTGATCCCGTACTGCCTGTGGCGGGCCTGGTGGTCGGCCGCCGGGGTACTGGTGCTGGGCGCGGCATGGTTGTGGCAACGCTTCACGACGGACGGGTCCGTGGGTGTACGGGAGTTCCTGGACTGTACGCTCGGCATGGCAGTGGCGGTCACCGTCGTGGGCTACATCGCCACCCTGGACCACGAGAGTCACAAGCGCCAGCGGCTGCTGGACGAGCTCACTGCCACCCAGGCCGAACGGGCGGCCGCGGAACGCCAGGCGGGCACCCTGGCCGAGCGCCAGCGCCTGGCGCGCGAGGTCCACGACACCCTGACCCAGGGCTTCGCCTCCATCGCCATGCTGCTGGACGCCGTACGCGACGACCTCCCGCCCGGCACACCCGCGGCCCGCCGTGTCGAGCAAGCCATGCGCACAGCTCGGGACAACCTCGCCGAAAGCCGCCGCCTCGTGCACGCCCTGCGCCCGGCACCGCTGGACGGCACGCACCTGAGGGACGCGGTCCGCGAACTGACCGCCCGGCTGGCCGAGGAGACCGGCATCGAGGCGTATACGACGGTGACCGGCCGCCCGGCTGCCCTGTCGCCCGGCACAGAGGGCGAGTTGCTGCGTGTGGTGCAGGAAGCCCTGACCAACGCCCGGCGGCACGCGCACGCGGCGAGCGTGTCCGTCACGCTCTCCTACCTCGACGACATGCTGGCCATCGACATCCAGGACGACGGCACCGGCTTCGCACCCGCCGCCCGCCATGCCGGTGTCGGGCTGGCCGCCATGCGCGAGCGCGTCGCCGCCCTGGGTGGCACATGCGCGGTGGAGAGCTCGCCCGGCGAGGGAACCACCATTGCCGTCACAGTGCGTCTTGCAGTACCCGAGCCGACCGTCACGCCCCCGCACGACACCCCTGCCTCCGCCGGCGCCGCCAACACCGGCAGCGACACCGACACCGACACCGACACCGACACCGACACCGACTGGATGGTCCCGGCACGGTGACCCCCACTCCCGCGATCCGGGTCCTGCTCGTCGACGACCACCCCGTGGTGCGCGACGGACTCACCGCCCTGCTCGGCACCCAGCCCGACCTCACGGTGGTCGGCGAGGCCGCCACCGGCCCCGAGGCACTGCGCCGGACCGCCGAGCTGGCCCCGGACATCGTTCTGATGGACCTGCAGCTGCCCGGCATGGACGGTGCGGCTGCGACCGCCGCCATCCGCACCGCCCATCCGGATGTACGGGTGCTGGTGTTGACCACGTACGACACGGACGCCGACATCACCGCCGCCATCGACGCCGGCGCGGCCGGCTATCTGCTCAAGGACACCGGACGGGAAGAGCTGTGCGCGGCCATCCGCACAGCGGCCCGCGGCGGTGGGGCACTGTCGCCCACGGTGGCCGCCAGGGTGCTGGCCCACATGCGCGGCGACCGGGGCGCCGGCCTCTCCGGCCGGGAGCTGGAGGTCCTGTCCGCCGTCGCCCGCGGGCAGAGCAACAAGCAGATCGCCCGTACCCTGCGCCTGTCCGAGGCCACGGTCAAGACCCATCTGCTGCACATCTACGCCAAACTCGACGTCGCCGACCGCACCGCCGCCGTCACCGCAGCCCTGGGGCGGGGGATCATCCGTATCGACTGAGCCTGCTTGTCGCCTTCCAGTTCGCCCGGTTCACCGCGAACGCAAGCCGTCGCACTGGTCGGCGGCCGGCCACGGACGACATCGTGGCCGCCGCCGGCCGGCTGCGTGCCGCCCTGGGCTCGGCCGGCCGACGGGTTCGACATAGCCGGCGTCACCGCAGTGGCGTCGGCTCCGCCCGACCGCTTCACCCCACCTTTTTCGGGCTCAGGCCCCCGGTTCCTCCGGTGTCGCCGACGGCTCGGTGAGCGTCGGCGCCGGCGGACGGAAGAGGACGGCCCGGGCCACGGGCGGGGCGAACAGGGCGGTGACGGGCGCGGAGAGGGTCAGTACGGAGCGGAAGGCGCGCCCCACGACGGGATCGCCGGGGTAGCGCTCCTGGACTCGCCGCAGGTACCAGTCGGCGACGCGGTCCGCCGGCCCGGCGGCGACCGCGGTGCCGACCGCGCCCGGCATCTTGCGATCCGCCCCGGCGGAGATGTCCCACGCCTGCCGGGACGCCGCCAGGAGCGCCCGCTGCACGCGCCTCGTCGTGGGGGTCCGGCGCGGATCGGCCAGTGCGTCGCGCAGGGCGACCGCGCTCATCGCGGCGACGGCCATGCCCTGCCCGTAGATCGGGTTGAAGGTGCACAAGGCGTCGCCGGTGGCGAGGAAGCCGGCCGGGCGGCGGCCGGGCAGATCGTAGCGGCGGCGGATGTTCGCGGTCCGCCGGTAGCCGAACGCCGGCGAGAGCGGTTCGGCCTCGTCCAGCCACCGGTGCAGGAGCGGATGCGGCAGCCTCTTGGTGTATGTCACGAACTCGTTGTCGTCCGTGGACGGTTCGTCGCCGCGCAGTCCCGAGACGATGACCAGATGGGTGCCGTCCTCCAGGGGCAGCGCACCGCCGCCGTGGACCTCGGCGGGGCTGGGGTAGACGTAGTAGCCGAGGGTGTCGCCGTCCAGGACGCCGCTCTTGCCACGGTAGATGCGGGAGGCGTACGCGAGCCCCGTGTCGATGGTCTCCTCGTGCGGGGTCTCGGCCCCGATCGCCGTGAGCCACTGCGGGGCCTTCGTGCCACTGCCGGAGGCGTCGACCACCAGGTCGGCCTCGATGGCCCGCTGCTCCCCCCGGGCGTCGCCGGAGCGGTCCCGCAGCAGCACACCCCGCACGCGCGAGGCGTCACCGAGGAGCCCGACGACATCCGTCCCCTCCACCACGCTGATCACCGGGTTGGCGAGAACCCACCGCCGCACCAACTCCTCGAGCTGCGCGCGGGAACCGGTGTAGATGTGCGTCGTCGCGGGCAGCCGCCGGAGCCAGCGCCCGTCCTGCCGCTGCACCATGTCCGAGGGCATGCCCACGCGCGGCGCCCCCGCCGCTCGCAGCTCCGCCAGGAAGCCCGGCAGCAGCGACTCCAGGGCCACCTGCCCGCCCTCCAGCAGGACATGCGGATGCCGACCCTGCGGTATGCCTGGCCGCGGCTTGGTGCCGTCCGGTAACCGGTCGCGCTCGACGACGGTCACCCGCTCGGCGTGCCCGGCAAGGACATGCGCCGCGAGCAGCCCCGCGAGGCTCCCGCCCACGACGACCGCATGCCGCCCGCCCCGGCCACCGCCCACACCCCAACGGCCCGTTTTTCCGGCAGAGTTCACCGATCCGCTCCCCTGGTCGCCATATCGTGAGAAGGCACCACTATCCCGCTCCGTCAAGGGGGGTTGACCGCGTTCCGGCCGTTCTGTGCGTCCCGAATACACCCGCCCCGGATCGCTCCCCCGGCCCCGCCGTCAGGGCGCGTTGCGGCAGGAGGATGTCGATCCAGCGGCCGTGCTTGTGGGTGAACATTGTTCTTGTCGCTGTGGCACTTCACAGCTCGCCTGCCCCAAGGTCTCATGGGCACCAGCTTCCCGGCGCCGACAGGGACCAAGGCGACCTGGTGAACAGCGATCCGCGTGATCCGAGGACAAGGAATGCGGCGGCGTGGCAGGTTGTGCGTATGACGAACCGGTTGCTCCCCGTACGGGTGGGTGAGGTCGAGCTGCTGGTCGAGACCGTGCCCGTACCCGGCTCCGAACCCACGTCACGGTTGCGAGACGCGGGTCGGCAGGTCGTGGACTCCTTCGATCACGCGCGGGACGCGGTGGTGGAGATCGCCACGTCCACGGCGCAGGCGGTCGGACGACTCCGAGAGCAGGCGGTGCGGCCCGAGCAGGTCGAGGTCGAGTTCGGACTGAAGTTCTCGGCACAGGGGAATGTCATCGTGGCCGGCACTTCCGGAGAGGCCTCTCTGGTGGTGCGGATGACGTATCAGGCCCCGGCCGCGGACCCACAGGCCTAGCGCACCGAAGAGCCGTGTCCCGGCAGGGGGTGGGATGAGCGGTTCGCTTGGTCATCCTCGTGTCTCGGGGAGCCTCGGGCGGATCCTGGCCGAGGACGAATCGCCGGTGGGCACGTGCTTCCAGGTGGCACCAGGCGTTTTGGTCACGGCCTGGCACGTACTGGCCAGCCTGGGATGCGCCGAGGTGGGCTCAGAGGTGCTGACCGACGCACTCAACGGCTCGGTGTCCACTGCTCGTTCGAAGGTCGCCGCGATCGACGCCATACGCGACTTGGCGGTGCTGCGCCGCCCGGAACCCCTGAATGAGTCGGTCGCCGGCTGGGCGCCGACCGACGACGTGGGGCTACTCACCAAGGTGATGATCAACGGGGTCGCCGAAGTGGACGATCCGGGGCATAGTTACGCCTTCCTGCACGCCACGGGCAAGTGGCAGGGCTGGACGGTACGGGACGGTGTGCCGCTGGGACGACTGTCGTCCGATGCCGTGATGCCCGGCATGAGCGGCGCCCCGGTGGTCCGCCTGGCCGACGGACGCGTACTCGGTGTCGTATCGGCCCGCTACAACAGCGCCGACCGCTGGCTGCGCGACTCAGTGTGGGTCGCCAGGACCGAGGATCTCACCCGTCTCCTGGAGAACTCCGCCGAAGTCGATGTGCGAAGGCGGCTGGTGCTCGACACCCTCAACAATGAGGTGGGCACGGTGCTGTTCGCGTACGGTTCCGCCGTGTTGCCCGTCGGCCACGCCCCGTCCGGGACGGTCGGCCCCGCGGAAGCGGCCCGGGAGGCCGCTCTCGTCCTCACCGCGCTCGACGACTCGTGCCGCGGTACCGGCAGGCTCGACGATGCCGTGGAGCTGCTCTTCTCGCGTGCCTGCGGCGCAGGCTGGAGCGAACGGGAAGTCGAAGGCCTTCGCCGCAGGCTCCGCCTTCGCGGTTTGGAACCGAGGGTGCTCCTGCCACGCCTCACCGACCATGGGGAGGCGGTACACCGCTGGACGGAGCCGTTCGACGGCGCGCGGCCGGACCATGAGGTATCCGCCCATGCGGCTCATGCCTTTCTCGGAAGCCTCCGCCATGTCCTCTGCGAGGAGTTGGAGGGCGGCATCCTCGCAGAGCTCTCCCCCTCATGCCGCCGTTACCTGCGGGAAGCCTTGGCGGACGGGAACGCGATTCCCCTGTCCGGTTTTCTGCACGCCCTGCTGAGCCAGCTGCCGGCGATTCGCTCCGCATCGGTGGAAGCCGTACTCGTCAGTCCTCACGCGCTGGCGGTGGACGGCGAAGACAACGTGAGCGGGGGCGACCACCAGGACGGACCCGGCAGGACGTCGTCCGCGGTCGGACCCGCCCCGGGCCGCCCCGAACTAGCCGCCGTCGCCGTCCAGATGAGCGGCCTGCCTCCCGCGGACCCGTGCGTCACCGGCAGGGAAGAGCTCGTGGCCAGGGTCGTCGGCGCGGTGGATCGGCACATGACGCGGCGTGGGGCGGCGACCGCGTTCCTGTGCGGACAGCCAGGTGTGGGCACCTCCGTCGTGGCTATCGAAGCCGCCCGCGCACTCGCTCCCGCCTTCCCCGGCGGAGTGTTCTACGTGGAACTCCACGGACTGATCCCAGACGCCTGCATAGATGCCCGTACCGTAATGCGGATCGTCGCTGAGTCCCTGGGCCTCGATCACGGCTCGGCGATGAAGGACGACGCCCGGGCCATCGCGTCCTTCACCGCACAACTGCACGACCGGCGTGTCCTCCTCGTCCTCGACAACGCCCGCGACGCGGCACACGTACGGCCCTTCGTCAAGGCACCTCCAGGCTGCGGGCTCATCGTGACCTCGCGGGACCGCGCCCAGGACTACGCCGATCCCGGACTCGTCTTCGAGGTCGGACCGCTGGAACGGAACGCGTCGGTGGAGGTGCTCACCCGGTGCACGGAGGGACGAGACCTCGGTTCCTGCGACGACCGCGCGGGAGAGGCACTGCACCGCCTGGCCCATCTGTGCGACGACGTACCCATGGCACTCCGTATCGCCGGGGCACGCCTAGCCCACCCCACCGGGCCCACCTCCTCCTACCTCGTCCAGTTGATGGAGGAGGAATCGGCACGGCTGGATACCCTCGACTACGCGGGCCGGGCCATCCGCCTGCTGATCCGGCTCAGCTATGACGCCCTCGATCCGACCGTGCGCCGAGTCTTCCGGCTGATCGCCGCAGCACCCGGATCAGCTGTCACCGGGGCGGAGTTGGGTCATTGTCTCCAGGCGCCCCCGTTGCGACAGGAACTCCTGCTGAACCGGCTGGTGGACCGCAGCCTGGCCCTGCAGGACCTCGTCCGCATGCCCGCCGGGCAACTGCTCGCCACCTTCCGTCTGTTCGAGATGGTCCGGCTCTTCGCCACGGAACGGCTGCAAGAGGACGAACCATCCGAGGTCGTACGCGAATTCCAGCACGCCTCCGTGGCGTACCTCTGTTCCCGGCTGACCGAGATCACCGACCAGACGTACGGGGCCCAGCTGTCGGGCGAACTCGATCCGACCCGCTTCCACGCGGCTCAACGGCTCGCGCAAGACAACGAATGGCTGGACCTGGCGGCGAATCTGACGATCGGTCTGCACATCCTGTACACGGCACGCGGTGAACTGGACGCCGTCATCGGCGTCAACGACGACCGCATCGCCCTGCACCTACGTCAGGGCCAACCGGAAGAAGCCGTCAAGGCCTGCCTCCTCAACGCCGACACACTGCGCTCGGCCGGGGCCTCCGCACCGGCCGCGGACGCCGCGCGCCAAGCCGCCGGCATCGCAAGGGAGTACCGGCTCCAGGACCGCGTCGCCGAGGCCGAGTTCACGCTCAGCCTCGTCCTGTGGGATCAGGAGGAGTGGGCCGAGTCACTGTCCGCGGGTGACCGGGCTGTCACGGCGCTCACCTCGTCGAACCGTTCGGCGGCGGCCGTCCCCATTGCGATCAACAACTGCCGTGTCGCTCGCCGGATGGACGACGCCGAACTCGCCGTACGGTGGGGCCGTACGGCGATGGACCTGGCAGATCGGTGGAGCGCCCCCGAATACCGAGCCATGGCGTACAACGCGCGCGGTCTCGCCGAGGAAGACGCGGGGAACCACACTGCGTCGCTCGATCTCTACCGTCGCGCGGCGTCCTTGTGGGAAGGGATCGGCAACCTCCAGAACGCGGCCCAAGACTACGCCAACGCGGCCTACACAGCCGAGAGTCTGGACGACCCGGCCACCGCGGTCCACCTGCAGCAGCTCGCCGCCGATCTGTGGCAGCGCGGTGAGACCTACCCTCGGGCTCTGGAAGCTCTCATCGACTTGAGCTCCGTGTACGCCACCGAGGACGCGCACGAACAGGCCACGCGCGTCCTCACCCGTGCCGAACGCCTGGCTCTGAGCGTCGCTTCGGACGCACCCGACCTCTTGCGCTGCGAAATCCTCGTACGCCACTCGGCGGCCCGCCTCTTCTACGACGATCGCGACACCCGGCCATCCGTGGGAGACGACGCCGACGAGCGCCGCACGGCAGAGGCAAAGATCACCGAGGACGACGAACTGCTCCGGATTCACCATGTCCTGACCCGCCACGAGGCAGGCGAACTCGACGAGTTCACAGCCCGGCGAGAGGTCCACTCCCTACTCACCGCTCACACCCGTAACCCAGCACCGCGGGGTCAGCCGTGGGTGTACGAGGAGATGGGCCAGGAACCGGCGGACCGCCCCGCGCTAGACACTTGAACACCGCCCCGCAGCGTGCAGGGGCAGCACGCCCAAGGTCGCGACCGTCAATTGGCCTTAAAACATCGGGCAATTCAACAGGAGGCAGCCCACATTCGCGCGCGAGCCGATCTGCATCAACCGCTCCATAGGCCTCGCTGGGTGCAGTGTGACCCACGAGGCATGGCGTGACGAGCCGTGAGCCCGGCAGCTCGTGGGGGTCGACGTTCACCTCCCACGTGATCAGCCCGGAAGCATCGGCTCGGGCCTACGGCCCTGCCAGCACCGCTGCCCAGACACCGTGTGCCGGAGTTCGGCTGCCGGTTTCCGTCCCCTCCGAGGACGCGCCACAGAACCGGTCCCGGCCAAGCCCCGAAGCCGCGCGGGAGATGAAGTCTGCGTCAGTCCTCGTCCGGCGTCAGCCGCAGCGAAATGCTGTTGATGCAGTACCGCTGGTCAGTGGGCGTCGAATAGCCCTCACCCTCGAACAAGTGCCCGAGGTGCGACCCGCACCGAGCACACCGCACCTCCGTCCGCACCATCCCATGCGAGCGGTCCTCCAAAAGTTCCACCGCATCAGAGTTGCGTGCATCGAAGAAGCTCGGCCAGCCGCAGTGGGACGCGAACTTCGTCTCCGAGGTGAAGAGTTCGGCACCGCAGGCGCGGCAGGAGTAGACGCCCTGCGTCTTGGTGTCGGTGTACTCGCCGGTGAACGCGGGCTCCGTGCCGGCCTGGCGCAGGACCGCGTACTCGGCCGGGGTCAGCTCGGCCCGCCACTGCTCGTCCGGCTTTTCGATGTCGTACGACATGAAGCTCAGCCCCTCACTTCGACTGGAGGCGGTCCAGGATCCGCGGGCCCAGGTCGGTCACGTCACCCGCGCCCATGGTGAGAACGAGATCGCCCGGCCCGGCCATTCCCGCGACCACGGCGGGAGCGTCCGCCTTGTCGTGCACCGGCGTCGCATCCGCGCCCGCCGCCCGCGCCGCGTCGACGATCAGCTCGCTCGTCACGCCGGGGATCGGGTCCTCGCGCGCCGGATAGATGTCGAGGACGATCGACGCGTCGGCCAGGGCCAGCGACTGGCCCATCTCCCGGCCCAACTCCTGGGTGCGGGAGAACAGGTGCGGCTGGAAGACGACGAGGATGCGGCCGGAGGCACCCGCCCGCATCGCCTCCAGGTCGGCGGTCATCTCCGTCGGGTGGTGCGCGTACGAGTCGATGACCTGCACGCCGGCCGCCTCGCCCTTGAGCTGGAGGCGGCGCTTGACTCCGGTGTACGCCCCGAGCGCTCCCGCCAGCTGGGCCGCGGGGACGCCGAGCGCGACGCCCGCCGCCAGCGCGGCCACCGCGTTGCCCGCGTAGTGCCGACCGGGCACCGAGACCGTGAAGGTCAGCTCTTCGCCGTCCAGCAGAACCGTGACCTCGCTTTTCAGGCCGTGCGGCACGATCGAGACGATGCGTACGTCCGCGTCCTCGGCCTCGCCGTACGTCACGATCCTGGACACACCGGAAACCCGCGACGTCAGCTCCCGCGCGCCCTCGTGGTCCGCCGAGATCACCAGTGTGCCGCCGGGCACGATGCGGCCCACGAACGTCTCGAAGGACTCGTAGATCTCGTCCATGGAGGCGTAGTTGGCGTGGTGGTCCAGCTCCACGTTCAGCACGATGGCCACCTCGGGCGCGTACTTGTGGAAGCTGCGGTCGCTTTCGTCGGCCTCGGCGACGAAGATCTCGCCGTCACCGTGCAGCGCGTTCGAGCCGGGGGCGTCGAGGTCCCCGCCGATCGCGTACGAGGGAGCCAGGCCCAGCTCGGACAGCGACACCGCCAGCATGGACGTGGTCGTCGTCTTGCCGTGCGTACCCGCCACCGCGATCGGCCGCAGTCCGTCCATCAGCGAGGCGAGGGCGTCCGACCGATGGACCACCGGGATCCCGAGCTCGGCGGCCCGGGCCAGCTCCGGGTTGTCCGCACGGATCGCGGACGAGACGACCACGCATGTGGCGTCATCGGCAAGGTGCTCGGCAGCGTGCCCGATGTGCACCGTCGCCCCCAAAGCCCGCAGCGCCTCAGCCGTCGCGGACTCCTTGGCATCACTCCCCGCCACCTTGGCCCCACGCTGAGCAAGAATCTTCGCGATCCCCGACATCCCGGCCCCACCGATCCCGATGAAGTGCGGTCGGTCCATGGCGGAAGGAAGGCCGGCTGCCATGCGTGTTTCTCCCAAAGGTGCGGTACGACGACGGGCGCGCCCGCTTAATGGGCGCGACCCCAGCCTATTCCGTGCCGCACTCGCCCACCGGCGGGAGGGCCGTGGGCCGGTGCGTCAAATGCCCGTCGCGCAGGTCCTGTCTCAGGGTCGCTCCCGGAGCCCTCAGCTACAACGGACCCGCAGCTTCCCACCGGCGGGAGGGGCCGTGGGCCGGTGCGTCGTATGCCCGTCGCGTAGGTTCGGTCTCGGAGAACCAGGACCCTGTACCAGGCCAGGGCCGTACGCCCCGCCTGCGACGGGCTGACGCACCGGCCCACGGCCCCGCACCCACCACCCACCCAGGGGCGCGGGGAACGGCGCGCCCAGCCACGACGGGCCCGCAGTCAAAACACGAACCCAGCCCCCACGGCGCTCCCCTGCCCAGCCCAGCGCCAGCGCTACGCCTTGCTGTGCGAGAACAGCTTCAACACCGGCACCCCCACCTTGTGCCGAGCCCGCGAGGCCCAGTCACGATGGAAGAACTCCTCCACGTAGTGGGGATCGGTGAGCACGATCACCTCATCGGCGTCGGCCTCCTCGACAAGGGACTTGAGCGCGTCCAAGGGGTGGTGCTCGATCAACCGCCCCACCGCCTGCGCACCAGCCGCCCGCAGGGCGACCAGCGAGACATCGAGGGCCCGCTGCCCCTCACTGATCGCCTGCTCACCGGCGGGAGCCTCCAGCTCGCGCGCCGCCTCGTCCAGCGAGCCGAGCGCCACGTCGTCGATGGCCCGCAGCAGCCGGGCCGCCTGCTCGCCGCGGGGCTGGAGCAGTACGTGGAAGGCGACCTCCTCGTCCCCGTGCAAGCCGGTGACGAACTCCACGTCGGCGGACGTGAGGGCCTTCTCGATCATCAATACGCTTGTGAACACGACAGGCGCCCCTTCTCCTCCGAGGGCCGTCGTTGGCCCTGCCTCCTCCGTGGACCCGTTTCCAGGCCCGCGAAAATCATCCTGCCCCGTACCCGTACGGATACCGCGAGAACTAGTGTGCCCCCGGAAGCAGACCCGGAACGATCAGCTCCGCTGCGTCACGTCCGACGGTATCGACTGAAGAGGAACCCGGCCTCTTCCAGCAGAGACGTCAGCTCGAACCGCTTGGGCACCGCCACCCGGGGCCCTCCGGCGATGCGCTGCGCGTCCCCCGCCGTGAGCATCGGGGAGAGGGTCAGACAGAGTTCGTCGAGCACCCCCGCCGCGACCAGCTGGCCGAGCAGCCGCGGCCCGCCCTCGGTCAGCAGCCGGTGCAGTCCGCGCTCACCCAGGGCGCGTACGGCTCGAGCGGGGTCCACACCCATGCCGTCCCCGGCGATCACCACCTGGGCGCCGGCCTTCTCGGCGGTCGCGATCCGGTCGGGAGCCGCCGCGGCTCCCGTGAGCAGCAGCGTGGGTACCAGGGGCGAGGTGAACAGCGGCAGCGTGAAGTCCAGTTCGAGGCTTGCGCTCACCACCGCGATCGCGGGAGCGGGCCCCTGGCCTGCCGCCTCCCGGAGGGCGGCGAAGTCCTCACGCGCGCGTGCGGGCCGGTAGCCCTCCTGCCGTACCGTCTCCGCACCGACCAGCACCACATCCGCGAGCCCCCGCAGCGTGCCGAAGATCCGCATGTCGGTGGCGCCGGAGATGGGCTCGGAGCGGCCGTCGTGCTGGGCGGCGCCGTCGAGCGTGGAGACCATGTTGGCCCGCAGCCAGGGCTCCCGGCCGCTCGGACCGTGCTCGGGATACGCGTAGGCCGCGGCCAGCTCGGCCAGGCTCCACTCGCGGTCCGCGTCGCTGCCGGAGGGCGCTGTCTCGTCGGTCACAGGGAACAGGCGTCGCATGTCGGCAGTGTGGCACGCCCCGTAGAGTGAGTAAGCGTGTCCACCTCCACCGCAGCCTCCGGGACCGGCCCGCCGGCCGAAGCGACCCCGCTGTCCCTGTGCGCCCGCGAGCCGCACGTTCCCGCGGACCGGCTGGTCGCCGAGATGGTGCCGCCGCCGCGCTTCGACTCGGTCCGCTTCAATACGTACATCCCGGACCCGAACCAGCCCAGCCAGAGCGAGGCCGTCAGGGTCCTCGACCGCTTCGCGACCGGGCTCGGCGGAGCGCACGCCACCGGTGCGGGCAGGCGCCGCTGGTTCTCCCGCAAGCCGGAGGCCCGCCCGGCCGGCCCCCGCGGCGTCTACCTCGACGGCGGCTACGGCGTCGGCAAGACGCATCTGCTCGCCTCCCTGTGGCACGCGACCCCGGCGGAGCCCGCGCTCAAGGCCTTCGGCACGTTCGTGGAGCTGACGAACCTGGTCGGCGCGCTCGGTTTCCAGCAGACCGTGAAGACGCTGTCCGGTCACCGTCTGCTGTGCATCGACGAGTTCGAGCTGGACGACCCCGGCGACACCGTCCTCGTGTCCACGTTGCTGGGCAAGCTGGTCGAGGCGGGAGTGGCGCTGGCGGCCACCTCGAACACGCTGCCCGGCAAGCTCGGCGAGGGCCGGTTCGCGTCGGCCGACTTCCTGCGCGAGATCCAGGGCCTGTCGGCGCACTTCCGCGCGCTGCGCATCGACGGCGAGGACTACCGCCACCGCGGGCTGCCCGAGGCCCCGCCGCCATTCTCCGACGAGCAGGTCACCAAGGCGGCGTACGCCACTGAAGGCGCCGCGCTCGACGACTTCCCGCATCTGCTGGCGCACCTCGCCCGGGTGCACCCCAGCCGGTACGGCGCGCTGACCGACGGCCTGAAGGCGGTGTGCCTCACCGATGTGGGGCCGGTCCCGGACCAGTCGACCGCGCTGCGGCTCGTCGTCCTCGCCGACCGGCTCTACGACCGCGAAGTGCCGGTCCTCGCCTCCGGGTTGCCCTTCGACCAGCTGTTCAGCGAGGAGATGCTGAAGGGCGGTTACAGGAAGAAGTACTTCCGGGCCATTTCCCGGCTCACCGCGCTGGCCCGCGACGCGAAGGGGCTGGTGGAGAACTGATCACCGGGAACTTTCACCGGCCCTTTCAGGTTCTCTTCAGGGTGAAACGTTAAGTTAACCCTGCAAACAACTTCCCGCGTTAACTTGGCTGTTGACGTGAGAAGCCTTGACCGGAGAGCGGCTGAGAGGGGGCGCATGTTACGAGGCACGACGGCCCGGACGCTGTATGGCGTACTCGCCGCCGTCCTACTGGCCCTGCAGCTCTTTGCTCCCACCGCCTCCGTCGCGTCCGCACACCCGAGGGCCGAAACCGCGGTCGACGCCGAACCGGCCGGCTGCGGCGAGGGCAAGCATCTCAACGCCGAGACGGCGCCCCTCAGGGTCCGCGACCGGCAGCGCTCCACGGACTCCGCCCAGGAGACACCCGCGCGCGCCCTGGTCGCCAGGAACCCGGCGACCGAGCACGGGGACCCGGCACACACCGGGGCAGCCGCGTCGCTCCGTACGACCAGATCGTCAAGAGCCCATACCCCAGCGGTACTTCAGGTCTTCCGTTGCTGATCTGACCGCCGGGTACGAACCGTTCACGCCCCACCCTCACCACGCCACGTCTGCCGAGCGCGCGACGTGGGGGTCGTGCCGCCGTGCCCGTATGCGCTCTGTCTCGTCAACCGACGTGCCGTGACGGCACGCCTGGTACACACCGACGC
The DNA here is from genome assembly GCF_054783935.1 of Streptomyces pseudoechinosporeus. Lineage (NCBI taxonomy): Bacteria > Bacillati > Actinomycetota > Actinomycetes > Kitasatosporales > Streptomycetaceae > Streptomyces > Streptomyces pseudoechinosporeus. The sequence goes on along the minus strand of NZ_BAAGPS010000023.1, from coordinate 379,883 downwards.
GCCCCCACGGCGCGCCAGGAGGAACTGACTCATGCAGCCCCTCATCGATCACGCCCGCTCCTTCCGGAAGCAGTCCGCCGAACGCCCGGAGGAGTTCGCCCGCCTCGCCGAAGGCCAGTCCCCGCAGGTGCTGTTCATCACCTGCTCCGACTCGCGGGTCGTCCCGGCCCTGATCACCGGAGCCCGGCCCGGTGAACTCTTCGAGCTGCGCACCGCGGGCAACATCGTCCCCCCGTACGCCTCCGAACACCCCACGAGTGAGGCGGCCACCATCGAGTACGCGGTGGAAGTCCTCGGAGTCGACGACATCGTCGTCTGCGGCCACTCCCACTGCGGTGCCGTCGGCGCCCTGGTGCGCGACGAGGACCTGACCGCCGTACCCGCCGTCCGCGACTGGCTCACGCACGCAACACCCAAGCCGACAGGGGCGGTTGAGGACCCGACCGTCACCGACGCCGTTCAGGGGCACATACTCGCCCAGCTGCTCAGGCTCCGCTCGTACCCATGCGTGGAGCGACGCCTGACGGCCGGTGAACTACGCCTGCACGGCTGGTTCTACGAGATCCACACCGGCTCCGTACTGGCCCATGACGTGCAGTCCGACGTCTTCACGGCGCTGTGAGGGCCACGATGACGACCAAGTACCCCTATCTGCGGCAGGACTTCGCCGCCTCCCTCGTCGTCTTCCTGGTCGCCCTGCCGCTGTGCGTGGGCGTCGCCGTCGCCTCCGGTGTACCGGCCGAACTCGGCCTGGTCACCGGCATCGTGGGCGGACTCGTCACCGGATTCCTGCCCGGCAGCAGCCTGCAGGTCTCGGGTCCGGCCGCCGGTCTGACCGTGCTGGTCTTCGAGGCCGTACGCGAGTTCGGGCTGCCCGTGCTCGGTGTCATCGTGCTGGCCACCGGACTGATCCAGCTCCTCATGGGCGCCCTGAAGTTGGGGCGCTACTTCCGGGCCATCTCGGTGGCCGTCGTCGAGGGCATGCTGGCAGGGATCGGGCTCGTCCTGATCGCCGGGCAGCTCTACTCGGCTGCGGGCGTGGAGGCCCCGGCCTCCGGTCTGGCCAAGCTGGCCGGGCTGCCGGGGCTGCTCGCCGACTCCGCCGGATCCGCCGAGGCGCTGGCCTCGCTCGGGCTCGGGGCCGGCACGATCGCCGTGCTCGTGCTGTGGAAGCACCTGCCGCGGCAGGTCCGTACGGTGCCGGGGGCGCTCGGCGCGGTCGCGCTCGCCACGATCGTGGCGCTGGTGTTCTCGCTGCCCGTGGCGACCGTCGAGGTCCAGGGCCTGCTCGACTCGATCCAGCCGCCGGGCCTCGACGCCTTCGGTGAGCTGGCGAGCGTGGGCCTGCTCGGCACGGTCGCGGCCTTCGTACTGATCGCGTCCGCGGAGTCGCTGTTCAGCGCCGCCGCCGTGGACCGGCTGCACGACGGACCGCGGACCGAGTACGACAAGGAACTGATGGCGCAGGGCGCGGGCAACACCGTCTGCGGTGTGCTCGGCGCGCTGCCGATGACCGCGGTGATCGTGCGCAGCTCGGCGAACGTCCAGGCGGGCGCGAAGACGAAGGCGTCCCGTGTGCTGCACGGCGTATGGCTGCTGCTGTTCGCGGCGCTGCTGCCCGCGGTGCTCGCCTACATTCCGCTGCCGGCGCTCGCGGGCATCCTGGTGCACGCGGGCTGGAAGCTCATCCCGCTGCGGGGGATCGCGTCGATGTGGCGTGATCACCGGGGCGAGGCGCTGATCCTGATCATCACGGCCGTGTCGATCGTCGCGGTGAACATGTTCGAGGGCGTCCTGATCGGGCTCGGCCTGGCCGTCGCCAAGACGGCCTGGGAGGCCTCGCACATCAAGCTGGAGATCATCGACAAGGGAGCGGGTCCGGTCCAGGCGTACCTGTCCGGCAACGCCACCTTCCTGCGGCTGCCGAAGATCCTCGACAGCCTGGAGGCGCTGCCCCAGGACCGGCCGGTGGAGCTGGACCTGTCCGGACTGCACCACCTGGACCACGCCTGCCGTACGGCCCTGGAGAACTGGGCCGAGCGGCACAGCGCGACCGGGACCGAGCCGGTGAAGGTCAACACGCCGTAACCGGTCCTCACCACCTGTGAGCAGACCTGGTCCGAGGCTCGACCGGAGCCTCGGACCAGGCATACCGTTAAAAGAACGACATTGAGCGATTCAGAGCGGCGTAAACGGCGACTCGAAACGGGCAGGGGCTCGAACGGCGGAGACTCGCACGGCAGGGGGTCGTCATCATGCTTGAGGAGTTGGTGGCCGCGGGCGTGACGGCCGGGAGCGCGGGGCTGGTGTACCTCGCGGCGGCGGCACGGATCGTCAGGCAGTACGAGCGGGGTGTCGTCCTGCGGCTCGGGCGGCTGCGCGATGAGCCGCGCCCGCCCGGGTTCACCATGATCATCCCCGCCATCGACAAGCTGCACAAGGTGAACATGCAGATCGTGACGATGCCTGTGCCCGCCCAGGAGGGCATCACGCGGGACAACGTCACGGTGCGGGTCGACGCGGTCGTCTACTTCAAGGTGGTCGACGCGGCAGCCGCGATCATCCGGGTCGAGGACTACCGCTTCGCGGTCTCACAGATGGCGCAGACCTCGCTGCGCTCGATCATCGGCAAGAGCGACCTCGACGACCTCCTGTCGGACCGCGAGAAGCTCAACCAGGGCCTGGAGCTGATGATCGACAGCCCGGCGGTGGGCTGGGGTGTGCAGGTCGACCGGGTCGAGATCAAGGACGTGTCGCTGCCGGAGACGATGAAGCGGTCGATGGCCCGGCAGGCCGAGGCCGACCGCGAGCGCCGGGCCCGGATCATCAACGCCGACGCGGAGCTCCAGGCCTCGAAGAAGCTGGCGCAGGCCGCCGGGGTGATGTCCGAGCAGCCCGCCGCGCTCCAACTCCGGCTGCTGCAAACGGTGGTGGCGGTCGCCGCCGAGAAGAACTCGACGCTGGTGCTGCCGTTCCCGGTGGAGCTGCTGCGGTTCCTGGAGCGGGCGCAGCAGGCCGCTCCGGCGCTTGGCGAACGAGCAGGTGAGCCCACGAGTCCCCCGCAGCCCGAGTCGCCTGATTCGCCCGGCGGGTCGCCTGACGATCAGTGAGGCGCCACGCCACGCGCGTGGTTCACGCCGCTCCCACCACGTGATACACACGTGCGGGTCACAATCCTGTCCGCCAACAGGAAGGTCGCCCCATGTCCGCCACACGACGGCAAGTACTCGCCCGGTCCGGTGCCCTGGGAGCAGGCATCGCGTTCTCCGGCGCCCTGTCCGAACTCTTCGCCGGTACGGCCACCGCGCTGGGCCACTCCGGATACGGCCCCCTCGTCCCCGACCCCAAGGGCCTGCTCGACCTGCCGAAGGGTTTCCGCTATCGCGTGCTGTCCCGCGAGGGCGACGAACTCCGCTCCGGGGAGGGCAAGGTGCCCAGCAACCACGACGGGATGGCCGCCTTCGCCGGGCGTTCCGCGGACAGGCACGGAGACCGCGTCCACCTGGTCCGCAACCACGAGAACCGCAACACCGCGGCGCTCGCCGTCCCGACGGTCGACGGGCTGACGTACGACCCGATGGGCAAGGGCGGCTGTACGACGCTGACGCTCGACGAGCGCGGGAAGGTGCTCGGGGAACGGGTCGCCATCGCCGGTACCGCCGTCAACTGCGCGGGCGGACCGACCCCTTGGGGCACCTGGCTGACCTGCGAGGAGACCGAGGACAAGGCCGGTACCAACGGCTACACCAAGGACCACGGCTTCATCTTCGAGGTCGACCCGGCGGATCCGCACCGTACAGGCGCCGTGCCCCTCACCGCGATGGGCCGCTTCCAGCACGAGGCGATCGCCGTCGACCCGAAGCACGGCATCGTCTACGAGACCGAGGACGCCTTCGAGAAGCCCTTCGGCCTCTTCTACCGCTTCCTGCCCAACAAGCCCGAGGGCGGGCGGAGTTCGCTCCGCGCGGGCGGCCGGCTCCAGGCGATGCGTGTGCCTGGCGTACCGGACCTCTCCACGATCCAGGAGACGGGCGCCACGTTCGACGGCATCGAGTGGGCGGACGTACCGGACCCGCTCGCCGCCCAAACCCCCATCCGCCTCCAGGACTTCGGTCCCAAGGGCATCACCCACGCCCAGAAACTGGAGGGCTGCTACTGGGGCGGGCGGAGCGTCTACTTCGTCTCCTCCTTCGCCCGCAGCGCCGAGGGCTCCGCCGCCGACCACTACGGCCAGATCTGGCGCTACGACCCCGACGCCCGCCGCCTCACCCTGGTGATCGTCTTCGGCCCCGACACCGACGTACAACTCCCCGGCGAATCCCCCGACAACATCGCCCTCGCCCCCACCGGCGGCCTGATGGTCTGCGAGGACGGCGAGGGCGCCCAGCACGTGTACGGCGTGACACGGCGGGGCGAGGTGTACGCGATGGCCCGCAACCGCCAGAACATCGGTACGCCCGAGGAGCCCGAGTGGGGGGAGTTCGCGGGCGTCACCTTCTCCCCGGACGGGAAGACGATGTACGTGAACTGCTATCGCCCGGGGACGACGTTCGCGGTGACGGGGCCCTGGCGAAGGTAGCCCTGCCACGCGGTGCCGAGCACGGGCCGTCGGCGGCTTCAACGACGAGCTTTCGATTCATCACCACTGCTGCTCAAAGCGATCGGATTCTCGTGTTGGACGCCAAAAACGTCGAGGTGGAGGCTGGGCGTACCGAATGACTCCCCCAGGAGGAACCTCCATGCAGACACGCACCATCGGCGAGGTCCAGGTCGGCGCGATCGGTCTGGGCGGCATGCCGATGTCCATCGAGGGGCGCCCCGACGAGCGGCGTTCGGTCGCGACGATCCACGCCGCGCTGGAGGCCGGCGTGACCCTGATCGATACCGCGGACGCCTACCACCTGCACGCCCACGAGGTCGGCCACAACGAGTCCCTGATCGCCCGTGCGGTGGCCGAGTACGGCGGCGACACCTCGGACGTGCTGATCGCGACGAAGGGCGGTCACCTGCGTCCGGGCGACGGCTCATGGACGCTGAACGGCTCGCCGGAGTACTTGAAGAAGGCCTGTGACGCGTCGCTCCAGCGGCTCGGCGTCGAGGCCGTCGGGCTCTACCAGTTCCACCGGCCGGACCCGAGGGTCCCGTACGCGGAGTCGGTCGGGGCGATCCGCGATCTGCTGGACGCGGGAAAGATCCGCTTCGCGGGCATCTCCAACGCCGACCCTGACCAGATCCGGCAGGCAGGCGAGATCCTCGGCGGCCGGCTGGTGAGCGTGCAGAACCAGTTCTCGCCCGCATTCCGCTCCAGTGAGCCGGAGTTGGAGCTCTGTGCGGAACTGGGCATCGCGTTCCTGCCGTGGAGCCCGCTGGGCGGTATTGCGCAGGCTGGTGAGCTGGGCTCGCTATTCGCCGTGTTCGCGGACGTGGCGCGGGCGCACGGGGTGAGCCCGCAGCAGGTGTGCCTGGCGTGGATGCTCGCGAAGGCTCCGGTGGTGATCCCGATTCCGGGCTCCTCGCGCCCCGAGACCATCCGCGACTCGGTCGCCGCGACGGAGCTGAAGCTGTCCGCCGAGGAGCTGGCCCGACTCGACGCGGCGTGACGAGCTGACAAGGAGTGCGGCACAGGCGGGTTCACCGGTGCGGGCATCGGTCGCACCGGGTCCGGCCCCGGCCTACGCTGGAGCCATGAGCGACTACCGCGGCACCGGCGGCTCCGAGGTCGACCGGGAGACTCCGGAAGCCCCGGCGAGGGCCGAGGGCCCGCCCTTCGCCGAGTGCGTGCTGTGCCAGAAGCCCACGGAGTACCCGGAGTCGTACAAGGGGATCACGCTGTGCCCCGTCTGCGAGTGGCAGGAGGCGCAGCGCACCGCCTGCTCCGGGTGACGGCGATCAGCCTCGGCGGGTGGTGAGCGCGCAAGCCACCGCAATGGCCACCGCTGCCATCGCGCCGGCACCGATCAGCGGCAGCAAAGGCGCCGGTACCGTCCCCGCCTGCGAGCCCGTCACCAGGTCGCTGATCGCCGCCCGGGCCGGTGAACCCGTCACCACCAGCGCCAGCACCGCCCCGAGCAGCATCGCCGGAACCGCCCGGCCGGGCGAACGCAGCAGCGGCCACGTCGTGAGCGCGCCCACGGCCGTGCCCAGCAGGGCGCATACCAGCGCGGCGACGAGCCCGGCCCCGCCCGCTGGGAGGATGGGCAGGCGCGTCTGGTGGTTCGTGCTCGTCGGATCGCTGATCACCGTCACGACGACCGTCGCCACCGCCCCTAGCAGCGCCGCCGCGCCGAACGCCGTGAGCAGGCAGGCCAGATGCGCCCGCGCGGGCCCCACCGCCGCGCCCACACAACTCCGAGCCGCGAACGGTTCGTTGGTGGCGCAGATCCGTACGAACCAGGCGGCGACCGGGAGTACGGCGGCGGCCGCGTAACCGAGCGAGTCCAGCACCGGCTGGCCCGTCTGGACTCCGACGGCCAGGAACACCGCGTACAGGATGACCGGAGGCAGCCAGCGTTGCGAACGCAGCAGGAGGGCCGCCTGGTAACGGAGGAGGGGACGGAGGGCGGTCATGAGCGGACCTCGACGTCGGTGTCGGCAGGGCGGGGCGTCAGTACGCCGTTCGCGGCGGGCTCCTCCCCCACGCTGATCACATGCCACGGCGGACGGGCCGTCAGCAAGGTCCTGAGAACGGTGTCCGAGTGGGACTCGGGGACGCTGAGGCGGAACCTTCCGGGCCCCGACTCCTCGACGGACACCGTCAGCCGTGTCGCCTCGGCGGGCGGCTCGGCACCCGACGGCCCCTCGACCTCGACGACCACGTACGAGTCCCGCGGCGCCGAACTCCCCGTAACCGCACGCAAGTTGCTGTCGACCACCGCGTACGTAGCGTCCGGCATCCCCGCCAGCCGCCGCGGGTCGTGGTCGACGAACACCACCGTGCCACCGGCGGCCGTGCGCTCCAGCACCGCCTCCTCCAGCACCGCGCGGGCGGCCCTGTCAAGGCCGGACCAGGCCTCGTCGAGGACGAGGAGTTCCGGTTCGGCGAGCAGGGCCTGGGCGACCGCGACCTTCTGGCTGGTGCCCTTGGAGAGTTCCGACATCGCCGTACGGGCGTACTCGGCGGCGCCCAGGCGCTCCAGCCACTCGACCGCGGCACGGGCGGCCTCCGCACGGGAGAGACCGTGGATGCTGCCGAGGTGGATCAGATAGCCGGCCGCGGTGAAGGGCAGGGCGGCAGGGAAGCGCTCGGGGACGTACGCGGTGCGCGGACGGCCGGTGATGCGGCCCTCGGTGGGGGCGTCGATCCCGGCGAGCAGGCGCAGCAGGGTCGACTTGCCGGTGCCGTTGGCGCCCTCAACGCGCGTCAGGGTGCCTGGGGCCAGCGTGAGGTCGACGCCGCGCAGGACCCATGGGGCGGCGCGGCCGAGGCCGTAGCGGCGACCGACCCCCTCAAGCAGCAACTCGCGATTCATGCGGGCCATCCTCACCCGTACGTTCGGATGCGCGCAGAGAAACCGGCCAGAGGAACCAGCCGAGGAGCCGATCTTCCAGTCTTCCAGGGACCGATCTTGCGCCTGGCAGACTGGAGGGCGCGAGCAGTGGCCAGAGACGACGAGTCACGTCCATGGACGTGACCTGCAATAAATGCACTAAAGCATGTTGAAACGGTCAGCGCGCATCAACATCAAACACCCACTCACACGTGATCGCTGGCAAGGCATCCACCACTTAAGAACTCCTAACAGAATGGGTCTTCCTCCGATACGGGTGCGGTAGGGCCAGACGAGCACGAAGGAAGATCACTACTCTGCATGAGTGCTTTCCTACGACGAGTTGACTTCACCTGAGCGTGAGCTGTGGGACGCGTTCCCCGAGGGGCGGCGGGTGGACCTGCGTACGGGTACGCCGGAGGAGGACCGGGTCGCCGACGGCGGACGGTGGGGACCCGAGCGGACGGTGCGGGCGGCGGTGGTCGCCGCGTTGTTGCTGGGCGCGAACACTGGGCAACCGGGTGCGGTGGCGCGTCTGAGGCTCACCGGGGCACGGATCTCCGGACGCCTGGACCTGGCCGGCGCGCAGATCGCCCATGCCCTCTGGCTGGAGGCATGCTGGTTCGAGGAGGCGGTGAATCTCCTCGGCGCGTCGACGCAGACCCTCGTGTTCACGGACAGCCGGATACCCGGCATCGAGGCCGATTCGGCCCGCATCGAGGGCAACTTCTCCCTGCGGCACTCCGTGGTAGAGGGCGGCGCCCCCACACCCTTCAACCGCGTGAGCACCGCCCTGTCGCTCACCGACGCTCGGGTGAACGGCGGACTGCTCCTCAACGGGGCCGCGTTGATCGCACCCGACGGGTGGGCCCTGTCGGCCGGTGGCCTGGCCATGGAAGGGGGCGTCTTCTGCCGAAACGGGTTCGTCGCATACGGGGAAGTCCGGCTGATGGGGGCGCAGTTGCCGGGCACGCTGGTCATGCAGGGCGCCCGGCTGGAAGGACCCGGCCCACGCGGCGTGGCCCTCACCCTCGATAACGCCATGGCCTCGTCGCTCAAGTTCTCCGAGGGATTCACCGCGAACGGCACGGTACGGCTGCGCGGCACCCAGGTCATGGACAACGTGACCTTCGACGGAGCAGTCCTGAACGGCCCGCCCACCGACGACGGGAACGCCCCGGCCCTGATCGCCATGCACCTGCAAGCCGTCGACCTCGATCTCACCCTCGCCCGGTCCCCATCCGGCACCCTCGACCTGCGGGGCGCCCAGGTGTCGTACCTCCACGAGAACGAGCACAGCTGGCCGGAGAGGGTGGAGCTGGACGGCTTCATTTACGGCTCCATCAAGACGGCGGACGCGAACGACGAGCGCTACGAGGCCGTGGGAGACCGGGAGTCCGTGGCCCGACGCGTGGCATGGATACGCAGCAGTCCGGGCTACAACCCACAACCGTACGAGCAGTTGGCGGCCTGGTACCGCAAGGCCGGGCACGACGATGACGCCCGCCGCGTCCTCCTCGCCAAGCAACGCCACCGGCGCCGCGCCCTGTCCCCGGCAGCCCGCGCATGGGGCCATCTCCTCGACGTGACCGTCGGCTACGGCTATCGGCCATGGCTGGCCGGCGTCTGGCTCCTGATACTGACCTTGCTGGGCGCCCTGCTTTTCGGTGCGCACTCTCCCACCCGCGTCAAACCGGGCGAAGGCGCCCCGTTCCAGCCCCTCGTCTACACACTCGACCTCTTGATCCCCATCGGTGGTCTGGGTCAGCGCACGGCCTGGTACTGGTCGAACGACAGCCTCCAGTGGCTGGCCTACCTGCTGATCGCCTTCGGCTGGGTGTTGACGACCGCCGTCATCGCGGGTGTCACCCGCACCCTGCAGAAAAACTAGCGGGCAAGAGCGGCTCGGGGCTGCCCGAAGACCACCAGCCGTTGCCCCTGTCTTGCAACCTGGGTCGGGCTCACGGGACCGGTCCCGGATGTTGGGTCGTAGCATCGGCGGACGGCAGCAGCTCGATACGCTCGCGACATATCTGTGCCCACAACAACTTCGGGCGGCAGGCGGATCGCGTGAACACACGGACTTGACAGAGCAGGTGATGATGTCGACTGAACCAGCTATATGCACGTTCTGCGGTCGGATAGCGAATTCCTGCCGTCCGATTCACGAACGAGGCCAGCTGCCCGGTGCCGACCCCTACGGTCTGTGTTGTGAATATTGCGACGCGGAGGTCAGCGAGCTGACAGGTCGACTCATCCGGATCAGCCGGCCCGGCCACAAGGACTGGCTGGCCTTCGACTCCGATTCGGATGAGGAGCTTCCTCGCTTTTGGCGGCGGAAGGCGCGCGGCGCAGCCATTGTAACCGGACTCCTTGGCCGACTCCCCCCGGTCACTCCGTCAGTCACTCCGTCCGCAGCGTGGATCACGACGCTGACCGAATCGGTTTTCGTGCCAGACGAACCATGCGCGCACACCCACCGTGAGTCCGCGTTGGCCGACATCGCACACCGGATCACCGACAAAATACATGATAAAGACAAGACGTATTCCCGCCGACTGGGGACCGTCGGCGCCGGGGTCGGCATCATGCTGCAGAAGATGATTAACGATCTACCGTGTAGCCAGTATATCTACCTGGTTGATACAGAGCACTCGGTACATGCCTTCTACTGGTACAGTCGCTAATTGGCTCGAGCCGCGATACATCAGGTTTCACCTCGTCATTACCCCGCGAGATATTTCCATTTTTGCGGAATGGTGTCGGGATTCCTTGAAGGAGAATTCAATTTGGTCTCGGGCGGCAATAATGAGGGTCCGCCGATACCGGTCTCGTCATCGAAGATTGACCGACATCACGCATTCAAGTTCAGTAGGAGTTCTAAGGCCCATCTCGTCTCTGCACTACGCGGGGCGAGAGGGGGCCTTTTCTGCGTTTACGGCAACTGCTACGCCTCGATGGATTTCAAACCCTCGTACGCCTCGCGCAGGTCCGGCGCTTCCGGCAGTTGTCGAGCCTCAACCGCCTTGACGACTTCCAGCGCTCGCCAATGATTCGACGGCACTACGCGGCCACTGAGTATGGCTTTCTCTACGGAGTCGCAGGCTTCGTCCAGACGGTCGCCTGCGAGGAGAACCAGCGACAGGTCGATGTTCGCGGAAGCCACCCGCCGCGGCCATTTACTGACGTCGTTGGAAGGACTCAGACGCGCGATCACCTCACGCGCGTACGGCTCTGCGGCAGCGTCGCCCAGCCACGCGAGGGTAGTTGCTGTGTAGGCGAGGGTCTTTGCCGGATCGTATTGGTAGTGATGCTCTGTCGGCCGTTCCGGATTTTCCAATGTGTCGGCCATCTTCTGTACCCGGTCGATGGCTGCGTAGGTCTCTGTGGCGTGGCCGAGCCTCGCGCGTGCGCGCCCTTCCTGGGCGGTCGCTTGAATCAGTGCCGATGTTCCTGCAGGGGCGACGTTCTGAGCGGCTAGGGACAGTTCGAGGGCCCGTACGTAGTCGCCATTTGTGAGCACGCGCCACGCATCGGTTTCATAGCACCATGCTTCGATTTCCGGATGTTCCGCCTGTCGCGCGAGGGTAACCGCGGTTTGCAGTCTGGCCGCGGCAGCGTGCTCCTGTTTCAGATCAATGTGCAGTGTTGCGCCGAGCAGTGACAGCCATCCGCCGACGACCAGCAGTCCCCTATGTTCAGCAAGCGTTTTGCGCGCGTCGAGCAGACTCACCACATATGCGGAGTGCTGCCGTACGCGCTCCAAGAGTTTATGCGGAGGCGTAACGGGATACGCCATTGCCAGCTCATCAAAAGCCTGCTCTAGACGCGTCAGAGTTTCCGGCCCGACGTCGCTTGCCTGAACGCGTCGAGCCAATTCCCAAGCGACCATTTCGTCATCATTTGCCGGCGCTTGGCTAACAATCCAGCCGTCTGCGGGAACGAGGGGAAGAACATCGGATGAAAGCAATTCGTCCAGTTCCCTGGACGTGAGTTGGAGGAGCTTTGCCATCTTCGGCCGTTGATGCGGTTGCGGGTCCACCTCGCCCCGTTCCCAGCGCTGCACCGTGGTGCGGTCGACTTTCAGGGCGTCCGCGAACTGTTCCTGTGTGTAGCCGCTCGCCTTCCGGCGCTGAGCCAGACGCTGCCGCTTGCCTGCCATGCCCGTACTCCGTCCGGGTGCCGTCTCCCCTGGTCAGGTTAGCGCGTGCAGCCAAGACGCCGCCCAAATGCGGCAGTTCTGCCGTGGTGCAGCCTGCGCCCAGGGGACAGCGTGGTCAGACGCAAGTGACCCCGCACCGCGCGAACGGCCGGGGTCGTGGCCAACGCTGACTAGGAGCGTCGACGATGAACTTCGTATCACGTCTGATCGGAAGGGTGAGGGTGGCCCTACGCAGGCCCCGTACGCCCGCCCGGCACCGCCGCACCACGCCCCCCGTTGCGCCCTCTCCAGCGCGCACCGGGCGCCTCGCTTCGAACGTGCTGGGCGCGAGACTCGTCAACGCGCGCAGGCACCGCACAGAGCGGCACACGGCGCCCCCGCAGGTGCCGCAGCTGCAGCCGCGCGCCGAGTGGTTCCCGCCGCGCCCCTGGGAGGCAACCGGCGCCACGGGCCGCCCCTACGTCCTCTCGCCTGAGGAACGCCAACAGTCCCTGTCTGTACGGGAGTTCACGGAGGTAGGCCGGTGAGCGACGACAGGCTGAGGGCAGCCGTACGGAACGCCGAAACGCCCATGCTGGCCGCCTACCGGCTGTGGGTCGAGCACACGCAGAAGTGCACCCACGGCTGCAAGGGCGCGGCCAAAGCGTCGGACGGCTGCGAGACGGGGCGGGAGCTGTGGGGCGCCTACCGCCTCGAGCGCATCGGCAGGGGGACGTCGTGACGACCATGACCCTCACCGTGTACCGGATCAATGCCGAGACCGGTGCCCGCACCCTCGTGCGCGCCCAGCACACCGTGAAACCGGCGACAGTGCCGGAAGTCTCCAGCGGCTACCCGGCGTGCCGCTGCCCGCGCTGCTCCGCGGCCGGAAAGGGCCGGAGCAGGGGGAGGGCACAGTGACGCGCTCCATCATCCGAGCCGCCCAATGGACGCTCGGAGCGGAAACCGCCGAGGGGGCCCCGCACGGCATCTACTCCGCCGAGTGCATCACCTGCGGGGCACAGGCGCAGCCAACCGACGATGAACGCCTGCCCGTTGAGGTCTGGGCGCTGAAACACACGGGGCTCAATCCGACGCATCGTCAGTACAAGGCGACGGCGGAAACCTTCTGGCGAGTGACACCGACCGGAGACAACCCCTACGCCGAGCACGACGACCAGGGCGACTGAGCGCCCAGCACCACACCTCGGCGGCTGCCGTTCCGGGAAACCAAAGGGCAGCACGCCGGACTCCCGTACCGGCCTCCCCCCGTCCGGAATGGGCAGCGCCCCAACTGCCGAGGTTTCACTGAGCAGTTGGGGGCGTGCAGCAAAACGGTGCGGAGACCGAATCCCCGCAGCATGTCGAAGGGAAACGCACCATGGCTGAAGGACCTCGGCCGCGCACAGAAGAGCCGATCTTCCGCCTGGCAGACTGGAGGGCGTGAGCAGCGAGCAGACGAGCACCCCGGGCGGCCAGGCCGGTGGTGAGGACAGCCCCTTTCGTCATGAGTCGACCGTCCGCGACAAGGCGCCACAGTACGTGCTGCCGTTGGTCGTCCGTATCGAGCGGAGCGAGCCCCCGGCGCGTACGGACGCACTCGAAACCGCTGCCCGCGCCGTCCTGGTGATGCTCAGCGACAAGCGGTCGCAAGGGGACGGTGAGTGGGCCCAGGCGATGCGGGACTGGCAGGACGCCCGGATCCGCAAGGTGGTGCGGCGGGCGCGTGGCGCCGAGTGGCGGCGGGCCGAAGCGCTGCCGGGCATCACGGTCATGGGCAGGTCGGCCGAGGTACGCGTCTTCCCGCCGGTCCCTCTGGACGGCTGGCCCAAGGACCTGGCCCGCCTTCAGGTCTCCGGCACAGAACTCGACGACCCGGAAGCACCGGGGGACCCCGACCCGACGGCCCCCGTGCTCTGGATGAGCCCCGATGTCGACATGTCGGCCGGCAAGGCCATGGCCCAAGCCGGTCACGGCGCCCAACTCGCCTGGTGGGAGCTCCCCGACGAGGCCCGCATCGCCTGGCGCGACGCCGGCTTCCCCCTCTCCGTCCGCACCCCGCCTCCTGCTCTGTGGGCCCAACTCACCACGAGCGGGCTCCCGTTGGTACGCGACGCGGGCTTCACGGAGATCGCGCCCGGGCTGACGGTCGCGGTCGAGGGATACGAGCGGGCCGGCGCCTTGCCGGAAGACGCGCGACGACCGGCCACCTGGGGCTGAGTACGCGGCGTCGTCCGGCAGAGCGACGGCTTCCCTCAGCCCAGGGTGACCCGCAGGATGCGGTCCGCGCCGTCCGGCTGGCCTCCGTTGGCGTCGGCGTTGGTGGTCGTCAGCCACAGTTGTTCGCTGCCGGGCACCTTCACGACCGTACGGAGCCGGCCGTACGTACCGACGTAGTACGCCGTCGCCGTGCCCACGTTCTCCGTGTCGCCCTCGATGGGGATGTGCCAGAGGCGCTGGCCGCGCTGGGCGGCCATGTAGACGACGTTGTCGGCGATGGCGATGCCGCTGGGCGAGGCCTCCCCGGTGGTCCAGGTCTTCTTCGGGTTGGTCATCCCGTCGACCGAGCAGGTGCCCTCGCAGGTGGGCCAGCCGTAGTTGGCACCGGGCTTGATCAGGTTCAACTCGTCGAACCGGGTGTTGCCGAACTCGGCCGACCACAGCCGCCCGTTGCGGTCGAAGGCGAGCCCCTGCGGATTGCGGTGGCCGAGGCTGTAGACGTGGTTGCCGAAGGGGTTGCCGGGGGCCGGGTCCCCGGAGGTGGTCAGGCGCAGGATCTTGCCGTTGAGGGAGTCGCGGTCCTGGGCGAGGGCGGTGTTCTGGGCGTCGCCGGTCGTGGCGTACAGATAGCCGTCGGGGCCGAAGGCGAGCCGTCCGCCGTTGTGGTACGTGGCCTTTCTGATGCCCTGGAGGATCACCGTGTAGCCGCTGAGCGAGGTGCCGTCGTACGTCATGCGGGCGATGCGGTTGCCTTCGGCGGCGGTGTGCATGAAGTACACGTGGTGGTTGGTGGCCCAGTCGGGGTCGACGGCGACGCCCATGAGTCCGCCTTCGCCGTTGGTGGTCTGGCTCTCGGGCACGGCGCCGACCTGGGTCTTGGTGCCGTCGGGGGTGACCTTCCAGACCCGGAAGTCGTCGCGCTCGGTGACCAGGGCGTGGGAGCCGTCGGGCAACCAGTCGACGCCCCAGGGGATGGTCAGCCCGGTGGTGAGGGGGGTGACGGAGGTCGGTACGCCTGCAACTGCCGCTGGGGCGGCGGGAGTTGCGGTGTCGGCCTGGGCAGGCCCGAGTCCGGTGAGACCGGCGAGAAACAGCCCGGCGAGAGAAAGGGCTGTGCCCGTGGTCAGCGTTCTACGGGTCCTGCGTTTGCTGGTCGGTCGCATCGGTTCTCCAGTGGGGGGTGGAGGTTTCCGCTTCAGAATCGCGACCTGACGGGACACGGTCAATCACTGGAACAGAATCGCCTACGGGCCGACGCGTTCAGCGGTTGACCGCGAACACCGTCCCGCTGTCGTTGCCCACGTAGACCGTGCCACCGGTCGCGGCGGGTGAGGAGCGGATGTCCGCGCCGGTGGGGTGCCTCCACAGCTGCTTGCCCGTGTCCTTTCGTACGGCATAGAGGTTGCCGTTCTTGCTGCCCACGTACACGGCGTCGCCGAGGACGGTCGGCGAGGAGTAGACGATGGCACCGATGGTGAACTTCCACCTCTGCTTCCCGGTGAGGGCGTCGACCGCGTACAGATTGCCGTCGTCGCTCCCCACGTAGACGACTCCGTCGGACACCACCGGGGAGGAACCCACACCGCCCCGCGTGGCGAAGGTCCAAAGCCGCTCGCCGGTGTCGCAGTTGACGGCGTAGAGGTTGCCGTCGTAGCTGCCCGCGTAGACGACGCGGTCGGCGATCGCCGGTGAGGACTTGACGTCGCCGTCCGTGCCGAAGGCCCAGGCGCGTTCTCCGGTCGCCGCGTCGATGCCGTACAGCCGGGAGTCCTCGCTGCCGACGAAGACCTTGCCCCACGCGACCACCGGGGAGGAACGGATCCGGCCCTCGGCGGCGAACGCCCACTTCCGGTCGCCGGAATCGGCGTCCACGGCGTACAGCCGGCCGTCGTCACTGCCCGCGTAGACCACTCCCCCGGCGACCACAGGCGAGGAGTTGACCTCGCCGCCCGCGCTGAACTGCCAGCGCTGGTCGCCGGTCTTCACGTCGACGGCATAGAGCTGGTAGTCCGCGCTGCCGAAGTAGGCGAGGCCACCGGCCACGGCGGGGCAGGTGTAGACGCCGTTGCCGGTGCTGAACGCCCAGCGTGGCTTGCGGGTATCGGCGTCCAAGGCGTACATGCTGCCGTCCTTGCTGCCGGCGTACACCAGCCCGCCCGCGGCGAGGAGGGCGGGCGCCACCGGGCCTCCGGTGCTGTACGTCCATCTCCGGCTGCCCGGGATCGGGTCGGTCTCCGGGTCGTTCAGGGGGTCGTTGCCCGCGCTCTCGTCGGGGTCGTCCTTTTTGCCGCGCCCCAGCAGGTAGGTACCCGCGCCGACGGCGGCGACGGTGCCTGCTCCGGCGAGCGCGATCAGTACGCGGCGGCGAGTGGGCGTACCAGGATCGCGGTCTCCCTCGCCACCCGGAAGCGGTCCGCTGCCCGAAGGCCCAGGTGACGGCTGCGGCCGCAACCGCGCGTCCGTCCAGGTGGGCGGACCACCCGGGGGTACGGGACCGGAGGCGCCCGAACCGGAGTACCGCGGGCCCTCGGGCGAGGCGGCGGTCGGCGTCCAGCGCGCCTCGGCTGCCCCCGTGGTTTCGCTGAACGGCTCCTGCGGCAGGCGGGGATCCACCGCGACCCCGGCTCCCCCGACCCCGGCTGTCGCGGGCCGCCGACCCGTCTCCGGCACCTGGCGGCCCATGCCGGCCTCCTCGGCGCGCCGCACCGAGGCGGCCACGGGCGCGGGCAGCCAGGCCCCGCCGTGCAGGGCGAGGGTGACCGTGTCCTGGCCGTACGCCGCCGCGGGCGACGGAAGGATACGGCCGGCGAACTCGGCGAGCAGCTCCGCGACCGTGGGCCGACGTGCCGGATCCTTTTCGAAGCAGCGGGCGACGAGGGGGCGCAGGCCTTCGGGGACGGTGGACAGGCCGGGCTCGTCATGGACCACGGAAACGCCGATGCCGGCCGCCGAACCGGACCCGAAGGGGCCCTCTCCGGTGGCGGCGTGGACGAGTACCCCACCGAGGGCGAACACATCGGAGGGCACACCGGCACGCCCACCCGTCAGCTGCTCGGGCGACATGAACGCGGGCGTGCCGACGACGACTCCGCTCCGGGTCAGCGAGCTCGAACCGGCGCTGATCGCGATCCCGAAGTCGATCACCTTGGGCCCGTCGGGAGCCAGCAGCACATTGGAGGGCTTCAAGTCCCGGTGGACGAGGCCCGCAGCATGGATGGCCTGGAGCGCCTCGCTGAGGCCGGCGCCCAGGGCGAGCACCGAGGATTCGGGGAGCGGGCCGTGCCGCGCGATGGTGGCGTCCAGCGAGATGCCCGCGACATGGACGGTGGCGAGCCACGGCGGGTCCCCGTACGGATCCGCGTCGACGACCGCGGCCGTGAACGCCCCGCTGACAGCACGAGCGGCAGCCGCCTCCCGGGCGAACCGCTGCCGGAACTCGGGGTCGTCGGTCAGTTCGGGCCGGATCGTCTTGACGGCGACCGCCCGCCCGCCCGGCGACCGCGCCAGGTAGACGCGCCCCATCCCGCCGGCTCCGAGGCGGCCCATGATGCGGTACGGCCCCACCTGCCGCGGGTCGCTGCTTTCCAACGGCTGTGCCATGGGCCCCCCATGTGCCCCCGCCGGAGGGCTTGCGCTCCCCGGATGTCTGTCCCGTCCATGATGTCCGGCAGGCACGGAATACGCACCTCACTGTGCGCTCGGACGCGGGCAGGGTGCCCGTGGGTTCCACGGGGCTACGCCCCTGGGATCCCGTCGGGGCTCCGCCCCGAGCCCCGTTTCGGGGGCCAGCCCCCGGACCCCCGGTCCTCAAGCGCCGGACGGGCTGATTTCAGCCCGTCCGGGGGCACCTCCCAGCAGGGGCGGCACCGCCCCTGCTGCTGAAAAGCTCAAGGGTCAGCAAGGTGCCGCAAGTCGCCGTGAGTTGCGGCAGATATACCCGAACAGACCTTGTTACCCGATCTATAGCATTTCATTGCAACAGACACCCTTGACAGCCTGCGGGATGTTTCGCCACGTTTGAGCTCTGCCAAGTGCAGGACAAGTGGGGCGCGGACAACGCGTGTTGGGGGAACGGGGGGCGGTCGCCCATGCGATCGATCAGCAGTGACGTGGACATCACCATCCACAGAGCCGAGGCTCTCGACGCCTCGCTCAGCCGGGCCTGGCACCGGGCGATGGACGAGTCGCAGGACTACGCCAACCCGTTCCTGGCACCGGAGTTCGCGGCCGGGATCGGCGAGTGCCGCGGTGGGGCGCGCGTGGCGGTCCTGCACGAGAACGGGGAACCCGTCGGCTTCCTCCCGTACGAACGCAACTCCTTCGGCGTCGGCCGGGCCATAGGTCTCGGCCTCTCCGACTGCCAGGCCCTCGTGCACCGCCCCGGGATCACCTGGGACACCGAGCAACTGCTGCGCGCCTGCGGGCTGTCCGTCTTCGAGTTCGACCATCTCGTCGAGGAGCAGAAGCCCTTCGGCAAGTACGTCACGGGGACGTTCCCCTCGCCGGTGCTCGACCTGAAGCCCGGCGACGGCGACTACGCACAGTGGCTGCGGGCCGCGTACCCGGGGATAGCCAAGACGACGCTGAAGAAGGAACGCCGCCTGGGGCGCGACCTGGGCGAGATGCGGTTCGTCTTCGACGAGCGCGATCCGCGCGTGCTGCGCACGCTCATGCGGTGGAAGTCCGCCCAGTACCGCAGGACGGGGCGGATGGACCGGTTCGCGCGGCCGTGGATCGTGGACCTGGTGGACCATCTGTTCCAGGTGCGCGAGGAGCACTTCACCGGTGTGCTGTCCGTGGTGTACGCGGGCGACCGCCCGGTGGCCGCCCACTTCGGGCCGAGATCGCGCACGGTGCTCGCGGCCTGGTTCACCGCGTACGACCCCGAGTTCCGCTACTACTCGCCCGGCCTGATCATGCACCTGCGGATGGCCGAGGCGGCGGCCCGGGACGGCGTACGGCTCATGGACATGGGCCGCGGCGACAAGGAGTACAAGGACTGGCTCAAGACCCGCGAGCTGCGCGTCGCCGAGGGCTTCGCGACCCGCCCTCACCCGGTGGCGACCGCGCACCGGCTGTGGCGCAGACCGGTACGCGGCCTGCGCAACACGGTCCTGGCCCATCCCACCCTGCGCGAGCCGGCCGACCGGCTGCTGAAGACGGTCGGCTCCTTGCGTACGTCGGGCCGGACGGGCTCCGGCAGCGCCGTACCCCGCGCACGCTGAGCAGAACACCCTCATACGCCCCCCTCGTACGCCCACTTGTGCACCCCCTCGAACGACCCCTGACGGCCCTTCGACGGAAGAGGTGACCATGCCGTACGGATCGCGGCTCGCCGCGACGATGACACGGCGGCTCGGACGCGAATGCGTCTACACACCCTCGGCACGGCTGGCGCTGTATCTCGCGCTACGGCGCTGGTGCCGGCCGGGCGCACGGGTGCTGATGTCGCCGGTGAACGACGACGTGATCCTCTTCGTGGTCCTCGCGGCGGGGCTGCGCCCGGTGCAGGCCCCGGTGTCCATGTGGGACGGCAACATCGACCCCGCCGCCGTACCCGAGTCGACCTGGCGGAACGTGGACGCCGTACTGACCACGAACCTGTACGGGATGCCGGACCGGGTCGTCGAACTGCGGCGCCGCTGCGAGGAGTTGGGGATCCCCCTGCTCGAGGACGCGGCGCACGCGATCGGCACGCATGTGGACGGGCAGCCGATCGGGACGTTCGGGAAGGCGGCGGCGTTCAGCCTGTCCAAGCATGTGGCGGCGATGGCCGGCGGCTTCCTCGCCGTCGAGGACGCGCGCACCCGACGGGAGTTGGAGCTGCTGCGCGACGATCTCCTCGAACCGGCCCGCCTGCGCACCGACTTGGCAGCGGCACTGCGCCCGCTGGCGCGTTCCACCGTACGCACCCTCCACCTGGTGCGCCCGGCGTGGCGCACGATGCAGCGCCTCGGCCTGCTGGAACGCGACGACTTCCGCATGCCCCTGCACGCACCACGGCTGGCCCGCAGCGCTCGCGAGGCGCCCAGTCTGACCGCGTACGAGCCATGGGTACGCGTCGACCTGCACGACTTCCGCTCCCGCCACGGAGCCCTCGTCCGCGGCCAGTTGGGGCTCCGCATGGCGGGCCTCGACGCGAACCTCGCCCGCCGCAGGGCCGGCGTCTCCCTGCTCTCGGGAACAGCCTGGGCCTCCCCGGCACTGCGCGACCGGGCCACCCACGACGGCCCTCCTCCCGTCTTCCGGGTGCCGCTCCTGGTCCACGACCGCGACGCCCTCGTGGAACGCCTGGTGAACCACGGCGTGATCGCCGGATACATCTACGATCCCCCGCTCGACGACTACGCGGGCCCCGAGTTCACCGAACCGTCCCCCGCCCCGTCGGCCGCCCGCTGGTTCGCCTCACACGTACTCCCGGCCGACCCACTCCTGGCCCGCAGGATCACCGCCGCCCTGACCAGGGAGCAGGCGACGACCGCGTACCCGTCCCTCCTTGCCCCGCTGCCGGACCCGGCGCCACGGACGCCCCTGGGCTGACGCCCGGCGACAACTTCTTCCACTGGAGGACGCCGATGTACGGCATCGGAGCGTTGGACCACGATCCGAGCCTCAGCGTCTTCGAACGGGTTGACACACCGTGACCTGGACGCCGCCTACGGGGGTGGTGGGTTCGGTTCGCTGGCGACTGCGGGCCCGTCGTGGCTGGTCGCGCAGTTCCCCGCGCCCCTGACGGGGCGCACCCGGAGCCGCCAGCCACAACGTGCCCGCACTTGCCCACCGGCGGGAGGGGCCGTGGGCCGGTGCGTCCTATGCCCGTCGCGTAGGTTCGGTCTCGGAGAACCAGGACCCTGTACCAACACCGGGCCGTATGCCCGGCCTGCGACGGGCTGACGCACCGGCCCACGGCCCCGACCCACCCACGCACCCCAGGGGCGCGGGGAACGGCGCGACCAGCCACCACGCACCCGCACCCGAAAACGAACCCAACCGCCCAACCGCCGGAGGCACCCGCGGGGACTGCGCGACCAGCCACCCACGAACCTCAAATGTTGCTCTGAACGTCCCCGCCGATGGGTTCGCCCCGGCGTTTCGGGGCCATGACCCCGTCATGCAGCGACTGGGTACGGGAATCGGATGGCGGCCGGAGATCGCCGAGGCCGTAGAGCGCATGCCCGGCATCGACTGGGTCGAGGCCGTCGCGGAGAACGTGTGCCCGGGGCACATCCCCGACTCGCTGCGGCGCCTGCGCGAACGCGGTGTCACGGTCGTACCGCACGGCGTCTCCCTCGGCCTCGGCGGCGCGGAACGGCCCGACGAGGACCGCCTCACCGCCCTCGCCGAGCGCGCCGAAGCGCTGGCCGCACCGCTCGTCACGGAGCACATCGCGTTCGTCCGCGCGGGCGGCACCCTCACCGTCTCGCCACAGCTGGAGGCCGGGCACCTGCTGCCCGTGCCGCGCACCCGGGACGCCCTCGACGTCCTGTGCGAGAACATCCGTATCGCGCAGAGCGTCCTGCCCGTGCCGCTCGCCGTGGAGAACATCGCGGCGTTGTTCTCCTGGCCGGGCGAGGAGATGACCGAGGGTCAGTTCCTGTACGACCTGGTCGACCGTACCGGCGTACGGCTCCTCATCGACGTGGCCAACCTCCACACCAACCACGTCAACCGTGGCGAGGACCCCGCCAGGGCCCTCGACGAACTGCCCGTCGAGGCCATCGCCTACGTCCACGTCGCCGGCGGCTTCGAACGCGACGGCATCTGGCACGACAGCCACGCCCACGCCGTGCCCTCGGCGGTCCTCGACATCCTCGCGGACCTGGCGTCCCGGGTGCGCCCACCGGGCGTACTCCTGGAGCGGGACGAGAACTTCCCCGAACCGGCCGAGCTGGAGCGGGAGTTGACGGCGATCCGGAAAACCGTGGAGAACGCTCCGGACGCAAGCATCAAGTCTTCAGGCATACGTGCCGGGGACGCCCCGAAGGACAACACAGACACAGGCACGGACAGGAACACCGACACGGACACAGGCACCGGCGCCACCGACGTAGACACCGAACCCGCCCGTCAGCGCCTGGCCCTCGCCCAGGCCGCCCTCCTCTCCGCCCTCGTCGCCGGAACCCCCGCACCCGAGGGCTTCGACCGGACGCGGCTGGCTGTGCAGGCGCGGGCGCTCGCCTCGAAGCGGGCCGATGTCGTGGCCAAGGTCGCTCCGGAACTGCCGGAGATCCTGGCGGGGGCGTAC
The DNA here is from genome assembly GCF_054783935.1 of Streptomyces pseudoechinosporeus. Taxonomy (NCBI): domain Bacteria; kingdom Bacillati; phylum Actinomycetota; class Actinomycetes; order Kitasatosporales; family Streptomycetaceae; genus Streptomyces; species Streptomyces pseudoechinosporeus. The sequence continues at coordinate 357,790 of NZ_BAAGPS010000023.1, read as the reverse complement.
CGGCCGGAGTTCCTGGCGTACACGCACGGCCACCCGATGACCGACGGCTACCGGCACGACGCGCTGGCCTTCGCCGAGCACCTTCTCCTGCACGGCCGCCTCGAAGACGCCGACGTACAGCGGAAGTTGAGCGACTGGTGGCTGGAACGCTCGGGCCCCGCCCCGCTGTCCCGACGCCCGGCGGCCCGCTTGGCGCGAGCCACGCGACGGGTCCTGCTGAGGCGTTGAGCGGTTCCAGCCGGGCCTTGGTGCGCCCGTAGCGCAACAGGCACCGCCAACAAGGGACACAGAGCCGACACCGGCAGACCGGTGCTTTACTTCGCCAAGTACCAAACGGAATATCCCTTTTGCCATGGTCGTGCGCTGAAGGGATACGTGAATGAGAGCCGCCCTCCTCCACGGAGCCGCAGGTTCCCTGGTCCTGACCGCCCTCGTCGC
>NZ_BAAGPS010000023.1:258976-357334 GCF_054783935.1 Streptomyces pseudoechinosporeus | reverse complement strand
CCCACGCCCGGGCCGCCGCGCTGGGCCGGGCCGAGCGGCACGGCGTGACCGTCGCCGCCGCGCGCGCCGCCGCCGAAGGCATCCGCTTCGGGAAGTGCGCCGAGGAGCAGGACGGCCCCGGCAGCCGTGAGTGCGGCACGGTGACGGTGCCGCTCGACTACGCGCAGCCCGACGGCAAGAAGATCAAGCTGACCGTCAGCCGCACGCGGGCGACCGGCAAGCACGGCAAAGACGACAAGGATGACAAGCGGCGGGTCCCGCGGCAGGGCTCGCTCGTCTTCAATCCGGGTGGCCCTGGCGTCTCCGGCATGCACTTCCCGCTGGTCGGCCTGCTCCCCGAGTGGAAGCGCATCGCGGCGGCGTACGACCTCATCGGCTACGCCCCACGCGGAGTGGGCCGCTCCGCGCCGCTGTCCTGCCAGGACCCGAAGCGGCTCCTCAACGGTCCGTCGCAGTCGCCGGCGAACCCTTCGGAGTCGTACAAGAAGAAGCGCATCGCGCAGGCGAAGGCGTACGCGCGCGGCTGTCTGAAGCGTTCCGGCAGCGGGCTGCGGCACTTCACATCGCTCAACAACGCGCGCGACCTGGACGTTCTGCGCGCCGCGCTCGGCGAGCGGAGGCTGACCTTCATGGGCGCCTCGTACGGCACGTACATCGGGGCCCTGTACGCGACGCTGTTCCCCTCGCACGTACGCCGGATGGTCTTCGACTCGGCCGTGAACCCGGACCCGGAGCGGATCTGGTACCGGAACAACCTCGATCAGTCGCGCGCCTTCGAGGGGCGTTGGGCGGACTTCCGCGTGTGGGTGGCCAAGCACGACAAGGTGTACGGGCTCGGCAGCACGCCCGAGGAGGTGCTGCGCAGCTACGAGAAGGTGCGGGCGCGGCTCGCCGCCGAGCCGGCGGGCGGGAAGGTCGGGCCGGGGGAACTGCAGAGCGCGTATCTGCAGGCCGGTTACTACGACGACTACTGGCCGCGGCGCGCGGAGGCGCTCTCCGCGTATCTGAAGGGCGATCCGAAGCCGTTGATCCAGCAGGCGGGGCCACAACCGGAGGCGGTGGCCGAGCAGGAGAACGGCGACGCCGCCTACACGGCCGTCGAGTGCAATGACGCGCCCTGGCCGACGGACTGGCGTACCTGGGACCGTGACAACACGCGGCTCGCGCGCGTGGCGCCCTTCGAGACGTGGGCCAACGTCTGGATGAACCTGCCGTGCGCGTACTGGCAGTTGCCGCGGCAGCAGCCCCTCGACGTACGAACGTCACCCGGCGAGCTGCCGCCGACGCTGATCCTGGCCGCCGAGCGGGACGCGGCCACGCCGTACAAGGGGGCGCTGGAGCTGCGGCGACGGCTGTCCGGCTCGGTGCTGGTGACCGAGCGGGCGGCGGGCGCGCACGGGATCGGGGGCGGGGCGAACCCGTGCGTCAACGGCCACCTCGACGCGTATCTGCTGGAGGGCAGGCTTCCGGCGCGGGGCGAAGAGTGCGGGCCGCATCCCGAGCCGAAGCCCGTCTCGCCGGGCGACCGCTTCCGGCCGAGGGCCGCCCAACATGCGAGCTAGTCCTGGCGTCCTGTCGTCAAGCCCAGGTCAGGCCAGCCCCGCGACCAGCTCGCCGATGTCCTTGCGACGGCCCGTGTAGAACGGGACCTCCTCGCGGACGTGCATCCGGGCCTCGGAGGCGCGCAGGTGGCGCATGAGGTCGACGATGCGGTACAGCTCGTCGGCCTCGAAGGCGAGGATCCACTCGTAGTCGCCGAGGGAGAACGAGGCGACTGTGTTGGCGCGCACGTCCGGGTAGCCGCGGGCCATCTTGCCGTGGTCGGCGAGCATGCGGCGGCGGTCCTCGTCGGGCAGCAGGTACCAGTCGTAGGAGCGCACGAAGGGGTAGACGCTGATGTAGTTGCGCGGCGTCTCGTCGGCGAGGAACGCCGGGATGTGCGAGCGGTTGAACTCCGCGGGGCGGTGCAGCGCCATGTTCGACCAGACCGGCTCCAGGGCGCGGCCCAGCTTCGTACGGCGGAAGAGGTTGTACGCCTCCTGGAGCTGGTCGGCGGTCTCCGCGTGCCACCAGATCATGAGGTCGGCGTCGGCGCGCAGTCCGGACACGTCGTACGTGCCGCGGATCGTGACGTCCTTGGCGGTGAGCTGGTCGAAGAGCTCCTGGACCTCGTCCGCGTAGCCGGCGCGGTCCTCGGGGAGGACGTCTCGCAGCTTGAAGACGGACCACAGGGTGTAGCGGATGACCTCGTTCAGGTCCTTGGCCAGCTTGCCCTTGTTCGGGATCTTGGCCGGGCCGGTGGTGGGGGCGTCGTCACTCATGGGGCTATTCTCCCGCTCCGCCGTGCGGACTCTGCACCGGGTTCTTGATCAGTTCGTCCAGTCCGCCGCGGTCGCCGCTCAGCTGGTCCACGGTGGCGTACGCGCTCGCGATGCACGCCGGGATACCCACTCCGTCGTACGCCGCTCCGCACACGGCGAGGCCCGGCAGCTTGCCGACGTGCTCCCGGATGCGGCTCACGCGCGCGTGGTGCCCGACGGGGTACTGGGGCAGGCCGTCGGTCCAGCGCGTGACGCTCGCCGCGACGGGTGCGGCGTCGAGCCCGGTGGCTTCCCGCAGGTCGTGCCTCGAGACGTCGACGAGTTCGCCGTCCTCGCGTCCGAGAATCTCGGTCTCTCCGTATCGCCCCACGGACGTGCGCAGGACCAGCAGGTCCGGGTTCTCCTCGTCGATCCACCCCCACTTCTGGGAAGCGAACGTGGACGCCTTGATGGTCCGCCCGTCAACAGGCGGCACCAGAAAACCGCTCCCTTCAGGGAGGCGGATTTCATCGCGTCGGTAGGCGAGCGTGACGAGCGCCATGGAGGCGTACTCGACACCGGCCAGCTCAGCCGCGGCAGCGGGCGCTTCGTCCCGCAGCAACGCGGCAGCCGCGCCGGCGGGAACGGCGACGACAACGCCGTCGGCATGGAGCACACGCCCTCCTGCGACGATGCGCCAGGCCGTGGGCAGCCCTTCGCCGCGCGGCCGCGCCTCTGCCGGCCCGCCCGCGGTCGCCGCCACCGAGGCCTCACCAGATCGCCCAGCCGCCTCCCCCGCGGCCCTGCGCAGCTCCGTCACCCGCGCCCCGGTGACGATCTCGCCGCCCCGCGCCCGTATCAACTCCGCTACCGCGAGCGGCAGTTGGCCGACGCCGCCCTCGATGCCCATGAAGACGGGGCCGGTCTGCTGGGCGGCAGCCGCACGGGCCTGGATTCCCCGGACCGCCTCCGTCAACGACGTGTGCGTACGAGCCGCCTCGAAGAGCTGGGGGACGGCCGAGCGCATGGAGATGCGGTAGGCGTCGCCCGCGTAGACGCCGCCCAGGAGCGGCTCGATCAGGCGGTCCACCACCTCGCGGCCCAGGCGGGCCGCCACGTACTCCCCCACCGCCACGTCGTCGCCGATCTCCGTGCGCGGCAGGTCGGCGTCGCGCTCGATGCGGTGGACGCCCTCCTCGGAGAGCAGTCCGGCGAGGGCGGACGCGGTGCCGGGCACACCCATGACGTGGCCCTTGGGCATGGGCCGCAGCGCGCCCCGCGTCCAGATCGACGCGCTCGCCGTCGCGGGCGGCCGGAGCCGGGCGTCGAGGCCCACCTCGCGGGCGAGCGCCACCGCCTCAGGGCGCCGGGCCAGCATCGACTCGGCGCCGAAGTCGACCCGCGCACCCGCGATCTCGCCGGGGAGCAGCTTGCCGCCGAGCCGGTCCGAGGCCTCCAGGACGGTCACCCGCGCACCGCTGTCCAGCAGCCGGTGCGCGGCGGCCAGACCGGCGATGCCGCCCCCGATGACGACGACGTGACCGGGTCCCGTACGAGTGTCTGCGTGCATGTCTCCACTGTCCCACTCCCCACTGACATCCCTTCGCCCCCCTTCGGGCCCTCCTTCGGCCCGCGGTGTCCATGACGAGTCCGGACCGTGACCTGTTCGGGACCGGATACGTCCAACGTCCCGCCCTGCTCCGGCGTCGAAGGAGCGTCAGTCATCACGACACTCTCGGGGGTATGCCGGCATGCAGACGCGTGGCACCACATCCAGGCACCGATCCATACGGTCCGTACGACCTGTCCAGACTCTCGCGGCGCTGTTGCTGGCCGCCGCCCTCGCGCTCGCGGGGTGCAGCGGTGCGGACGAGGCCGGCGGCTTTGAGTCCGGCAGCGGCGACAAAGCCGCCGCCCGCACCGAGGAGAGCGGGGCCGGCCACCAGGACAGCAGCAGCGACGGCAAGGGCCAACAGGCCGCCGCGCCGCCGAAGTTGAGCGCCACCCACATCATCCGTACCGCGTCCCTGACCGTGCAGGTCAAGGACGTACCCAAGGCGCTCGCCGAGGCCCGTACCGCCGTCGAGAACGCGGGCGGCATCGTCGGCAACGAGACCACCGACCGCGACTCCAAGGGCCGCGAGCGCTCGCGGGTCGTCCTGCGGGTGCCCACGGACCGGTACGAGGAGGTGCTCGAGGAGCTGGAGGGCGCCGGCAAGCTGATCGACCGGACGGCGAAGGCGGAGGACGTCACGGACCAGGTCGTCGACGTGGAGAGCCGCATCACGACGCAGCGCGCCAGCGTGATCCGGATCCGTGAGCTGATGGACCAGGCGACCAAGCTCAGCGATGTGGTCACGCTGGAAGGCGAGTTGAGCAGCCGTCAGGCCGACCTGGAGTCGCTGCTGGCCCAGCAGGCATCCCTGAAGGACCGTACGAGCCTGGCCACGATCACCCTGTCGCTGTCCGAGACGCCGGTGAAGGCGGCGGAGGACGAGGACCCGGGGCTCGCGGACGCGCTCGGGGGTGGCTGGGACGCGTTCGTCGCCACGTTCCACTGGATCGCGATGGCGTTCGCCGCGGTGCTCCCCTTCGTGGTGGGCGCGGCGCTGCTCCTGCTGCTGTGGATGCGTTTCCTGCGACACCGGCTGCCGCGCCGCCCGGCCACGGCAGGTGCGGGCGCGGGTACGGCGACGGCCGGCATGTCCCTGCCGGTCGCCCGGCCGGCGCCGGGTGAGGACGGCAAGGAGGACTGACAGGACTGAAATGCCGCACCCCCGTAGCGTGTTCGTATGAGCATGAGCCGTACGAGAGAACGCCTGGTGGTCGTCGGAGGGGACGCGGCGGGCATGTCCGCCGCGTCCCAGGCGCGCCGTATGAAGGGCCCCGACGAACTGGAGATCATCGCGTTCGAGCGCGGCCACTTCAGCTCGTACTCCGCATGCGGCATCCCGTACTGGGTGGGCGGCGACGTCGCGGACCGGGACCAGCTGATCGCGCGCAGCCCCGAGGAGCACCGGGAGCGCGGGATCGACCTGCGGATGCGTACGGAGGTGACGGCGCTGGATGTCGCGGGCGGCCGGGTCCGCGCCCGTGACCTGGAGGCCGGGGCCGAGGCGTGGACGTCGTACGACAAGCTCGTGATCGCGACGGGCGCCCGGCCGATCCGTCCGCCGCTGCCCGGCATCGACGCCCCGGGAGTGCACGGCGTGCAGACCCTCGACGACGGCCAGGCCTTGATCGACACGCTGGCCCGTACGTCCGGCCGGCGCGCGGTGGTGGTCGGCGCCGGCTACATCGGCGTGGAGATGGCCGAGGCGCTGATCAACCGCGGGTACGAGGTGACGGTGGTCAACCGCGGCAAGGAGCCGATGTCCACACTCGACCCCGACATGGGCCGGCTGGTGCACGAGGCCATGGAGGGCCTGGGCATCACGATGGTGAACGACGCCGAGGTCACCAAGATCCTCACCGGCGAGGACGGCCGGGTCCGCGCGGTCGCCACGGAGGACGCCGAGTACCCGGCGGACGTGGTGGTGCTCGGCATCGGCGTACGCCCGGAAACGACGCTCGCGCAGGCGGCGGGGCTGCCGCTGGGCGACCACGAGGGGCTGCTGACCGACCAGGCCATGCGGGTACGCGGCTACGAGAACATCTGGGCCGGCGGCGACTGCGTGGAGGTCCTCGACCTGGTCTCCGGCCGCGAACGGCACATCGCACTGGGCACGCACGCCAACAAACACGGCCAGGTGATCGGCGCGAACGCCGGCGGCGGCTACGCCACGTTCTCCGGCGTCGTCGGCACGGCGGTCAGCAAGGTCTGCGACCTGGAGATCGCCCGCACAGGCCTCCGCGAAAAGGACGCACGCAGGGCAGGCCTCCAGTACGAGAAGGTCACCATCGAGTCCACCAGCCGCTCCGGCTACTACCCGGGCGCCGCCCCGATGACGGTGAAGATGCTCGCCGAACGACGCACCGGCCGCCTGCTGGGCGTCCAGATCGTCGGCCGCGAGGGCGCGGGCAAACGAGTGGACATCGCAGCGGTAGCCCTGACGGCAGGCATGACGGTAGAACAACTGACATCCCTGGACCTGGGCTACGCGCCCCCGTTCTCTCCGGTCTGGGACCCGGTACAGGTGGCGGCCCGCAAGGCGGTAGGAGCAGTATTCGGCCGAGGGTAATCGTCTATCCGGGGGCCCACTGGAGGCGCCCCTTCAGGGACGCGGGGAACTGCGCGACCAGCCACAACGCACCCGCAGCTCAGATACAACCTCTGCTCAAACGAACCCCCTGCTCAACCAGCGGAGCGTACGCGTGGCCCTCCGCGCCGGCCACGCGCACGCGCTCACGGCCCAGGGCACCGAAGACGCCTGGGGGAGTCAGGGCTCCGGAGCCCCGACGACGTCTCAGGCACCCTGAGCCGCTCCAGGGGTGGTTCCGTTGATCTTCTCTATGGCCTGCCGAGCCTGCTCGCCAGGCGACCGCGGCAACGACGAGACCGGCGACACCTGCGGAGGCTGCGGCGCCGACTGGGGCCGCGCGTGCGAGCCGGGCTGGCGGCTGCGCAGCCGGTGGCTGGCCGCCTCGTCGAGGGTCACGGGGCGCTGCATGCTGGCGGCGAGCCGACCGGCTTCCTGGCCGAGCGCGGCCACGTCCTCCCACGACAGTCTGAGCACGAGGGCTACTTCCGCCTCGCCGTCCGGCGTGGCGATCATCGGCGGAGTGACTCGGTCGTTCATTGACCTGTTCCTCACGTGTTGCTGGGATCACGGCGGTTGCCGAAACATACGCAGACGCCCGCGCTCCCGTTCAGACCCGTTCAGAGCGGCCCGGTCGCGGGCAGAAGTTCCTTGTGGTCATCCCCGTCCATGATGTGAACCCGGCTCGCCGCACACCGTTCGTGACGTACGCGCTGATCGGTGCCAACGTCCTTGTCTTCCTGGCCACGCCGGGCGTGGCCGCCTCGCTGGTCGGCGAGAGCAGTCTCACGCAGCTGTGCCAGCTGCAGGCGTTCCTGGACCAGTGGGCAGCGGTGCCGCGCGAGATGATCCACGACCGGACGCCGGCCGTCGTGCCCACCGGCGACGTGGCCATGGGCCCACAGGGACCGGGCTGTGTGGTGGGCCCGCCCGACTACGACAAGTCGCCCCCGCTGTCGGTGTTCACCGCGATGTTCCTGCACGGCAGCTGGCTGCATCTGCTCGGCAACATGCTCTTCCTGCTGATCTTCGGAAACAACATCGAGGACCGCCTCGGCCACGTGCGCTACCTGCTGTTCTACGTGGCCTGCGGCTACGCGGCGGCGTACGCCTTCGCCCTCGTCAACGCCACCTCCGGCGACCCGCTGATCGGCGCGTCCGGTGCGATCGCCGGTGTCCTGGGCGCGTACCTGGTCCTCTATCCGAAGGCCCGGGTCTGGGTCCTCGTACCGTTCCTGATCTTCCTGCCGCTGCGGCTGCCCGCCTGGCTGGTACTGGGCTTCTGGTTCGGCCTCCAGGCGGTGTACTCGTCCGGCGTCGGCGTCTCCGAGGCCGGCACCGTCGCATACGTCGCCCATGTCGTCGGCTTCGTGGCAGGCATGCTCCTCGCCTGGCCCCTGCGCCCGGGCACCCCACCGCCACCGGAGCCGCGTGGCCTGCTGTTCGGCAGGCGGGCGCGGCCGGGACAGACTTGGAACCGGCGGTACTAAGCGGGTCCGGGGAAGTGCGGGTGCGTTCCCGCGTCGTTCGGTGCGTGCTCTGGGGGTCCCCCCGGCCGAAGGCTGGGGGAGTGCCGGACGAAGGCCCTCGATGGGGGTGCCCCCGGTCGAACGAAGTTGAGACTGGGGGAGGAGCTACTTGGGCCTTTGGCCGGTGCGGCGAGTGGGGGCACCTCCCACGCCCTTAAGGCAGTGGGGGCGCGTGCCGGGCGGCGTGGGGGCGTGCCTGAACTTCCCCGGGGTCGCTTAGCCGACAGTCCGCGTGTGGACGTACTCCGTGAGCCGGGTCAGCGCGTCCGGGTCCGTGCTCGGCAGGACGCCGTGGCCGAGGTTGAAGATGTGGCCCTCCAGGCCCGCGGCGGCGTCGAGGATCTCCTGCGTCTTGGTCTCGACGGCCTCGGTGGTGGAGAAGAGGACCGCCGGGTCGAGGTTGCCCTGGAGCGCCTTGCCCGGGCCGACGCGGCGCGCGGCCTCGTCGAGCGGGACGCGCCAGTCGACGCCGACGACGTCCGCGCCGGCCTCGCCCAGCAGGCCCAGCAGTTCACCGGTGCCGACCCCGAAGTGGATGCGCGGAACCCCGTACGACCGCACAGCCTCGAAGACCTTCGTGGAGGCGGGCATGACGGAGCGCCGGTAGTCGGCCGGTGCCAGGGCGCCGACCCACGAGTCGAAGAGCTGCACGGCCGAGGCGCCCGCCTCGATCTGCACCTTCAGGAAGGCGGCCGTGATCTCCGCGAGCCGGTCGAGGAGTTCGGCCCACAGCTGCGGATCGCCGTACATGAGGGCCTTGGTGTGCTCGTGGTTGCGGGACGGGCCGCCCTCCACGAGGTAGCTGGCGAGCGTGAACGGGGCGCCGGCGAAGCCGATGAGCGGGGTCTCGCCGAGCTCGGCGGTGAGCAGACCGATGGCCTCGGTGACGTACGCGACGTCCTCGGGCGTCAGGTCGCGCAGCTGCGCGAGGTCCGCGCGGGAGCGGATCGGCTTCTCGACGACCGGGCCGACGCCCGGCTTGATGTCGAGGTCGACGCCGATGGCCTTGAGGGGGACGACGATGTCGCTGAAGTAGATCGCCGCGTCCACGTTGTGCCTGCGCACCGGCTGCAGCGTGATCTCCGCGACCAGCTCGGGCCGCATGCACGACTCGAGCATGGGGATGCCCTCGCGCACCTTGCGGTACTCGGGCAGCGAACGCCCGGCCTGCCGCATGAACCACACCGGCGTATGCGGCACGGGTTCACGCCTGCACGCCTTGAGGAAGGTGGAGTCGTACGCGGCTGTCGGCTGCTGCTTGCCCATGGGGCGGTCGTTGGCGCTCACGCCAAAAAGTCTCGCACGCCGCACGGGGCGCCCCGTACCGCCCACGGCCACACCCCGTCACGGTCACAAACACAGCGAAACCGAGCCGTTCCCGCCCAACCGCCGGAGGCACGGGTGTCTCTCCCTGCGCGAAGCCGTCGTTCCCCTTAATCTTCCCCGCATGGCTGCGGCTCAAGGACGACTGTCGGACGGCACTGGCGGGATGGACGACGCCAAGGAAGCCGAGGAAGGGGAGCGGAAGGGCGCGGACGCGGCTCCGCTGCCCTTCCGCACGGCCGTCGACGCGTTCGGCACGGCCCGGCTGCGGCCGGAGATCGAGATCGAGCCGACCCCGCCACCGCAGCGGCTCGCCCCGTTCGCGTACGCGCTGGAGGCCGCGGTCGTCGACGGCGACGACGACCTGGCGGACGGCCGGCTCATCCTCCTCCACGACCCCGCCGGACACGAGGCCTGGCAGGGATCGTTCCGTCTGGTCACGCTCGTACGCGCGGAACTGGAACCGGAGATGGCCGCCGACCCACTGCTCCCCGACGTCTGCTGGTCCTGGCTGACCGGCGCGCTCCAGGCCCGCGGCCTGTCGTACGGCGAACCCAGCGGCACCGTCACCCGCGCGAGCTCCCACTACTTCGGCGGCCTCTCGGAACGCCGGCCCAACTCCCAGATCGAGATCCGCGCCTCCTGGACCCCCCGCGAGGGCCTCGGCGGCGTCCCGGACACGGCCTCCCACCTCGCCGCCTGGTGCGACCTGCTGTGCCAGATCGCGGGCCTGCCGCCGGTCACCCCGGGTGACCCCTCGGTCGTGACCCTCCCTCAGCGCCGCGGCCCCCAGCCCCGCTGAGCAATCCCTTTATCCATACGACCACTTTCAGCCGCGTAACGAAGCGGAGTGAACTCGTTCGATCTTCGGGCGATCGATAGCCCGTCCGAATTGCACGAATTATTACTCACCAAATCGTGATCATTCTCTAAAGGCAGACGGGTTTAGTGCCGAAGACCTCTGTGACCTTGAAAGCACGGTTCCCCCCGGCTCCCTCCCCAGAGCCGGCCCCGTCCCGCACCCCCCACCCCCAGGAGGCCTGGTGTCCGTTCTCCTCGAGCAGCCCGCAAGCCTGGTCGCCTATCGCCCGAACAAGCCCACCGCGATGGTGGTCGTGGCCGACCCGCGCGTGCGCTCCACCGTCACCCGCCATCTGTGGGCCCTCGGAGTACGCGATGTGATCGAGGCCTCGTCCGTCGCGGAGGCTCGTCCTCGCATCGGCAACCCCCGTGACATCTGCGTCGCGGAAGTCCATCTGCCGGATGGTTCCGGCCTCACCCTCCTCTCCGAAACCCGAGCCGCCGGCTGGCCCAACGGCCTGGCCCTCTCCGCCGCCGACGACATCGGCGCCGTACGCAACGCCCTGGCGGGCGGCGTGAAGGGATACGTCGTCACCGGTACGCGTACGAACATCGGACTCCCCACCCGCCCCGGCGTCGCCCCCATCGGTTCGGCCGCCGCCGCCCGTATGCATCGCCGCCACCCGGGTTCCCCGAGCCACCCGGGCGGCTACCGCGAACTGTCCGGCCGCGAGGTCGAGGTGCTCCGGCTGGTGGCGGAGGGTCAGTCGAACAAGGCCATCGGTGTCTCGATGGGCCTGTCCGCCCTGACCGTCAAGAGCCACCTCGCCCGTATCGCCCGCAAGCTCGGCACGGGCGACCGTGCCGGCATGGTGGCGGTGGCCCTGCGCACCGGCATCATCCACTGACCCGACTGCTTTACACCCTTCAGACGCCCGTCGACGGAACGTTCCGTCGACGGGCGTCGTGCATGTCCCCGACGCTGCTGCCCCTTGGTCGATCAGCGGCGTCGCAGTGACGGGTCGAGCAGCGCGGGCGGAGTGTCGTACTTCTCGTGCGGGGCGAGGTCGGTGCCGGGAGTGACGATGGCGTCGATCGCGTCGAGTACGTCGGCGGAGAGCACAGTGTCCGCGGCGGCGAGCTGTGAGTGCAGGTGGGCCGGCGTGCGGGGGCCGATGAGCGCGCTGGTCACGGCCGGGTGCGCGGTCACGAAACCGAGTGCGAGCTGGATCAGGGTCAGGCCGGCCTCGTCGGCGACCTTGGCCAGCTGCTCGACGGCGTCGAGCCGGGCCCGGTTGGCGGGGATGGCGGTGTCGAAGCGTTGCGGCATGAACGCGGAGCGGCTGGTGGTGATCTCCTGGCCCTCGCGGATCGCGCCCGACAGCCATCCCGAGGCCAGCGGGCTCCACACCAGCACTCCGAGCCCGTACTCCTCGGTCACGGGCAGTACGTGGGTCTCGATGCCGCGCTGCAGGATGGAGTAGCTGGGCTGTTCGGTGACGTAACGGCTCAGGTGATACTCGCGGGCGGCCCACTGGGCTTGCACGATGCGGTGGGCGGGGAAGGTGGAGGAGCCGAAGTAGCGGATCTTTCCCGCGCGTTGCAGGTCGGTCAGGGCCGACAGGGTCTCCTCGTCGCCGGTGCTCGGGTCCCACCGGTGGATCTGGTAGAGATCGACGTGGTCGACGCCGAGGCGGCGCAGGCTGTTGTCCAGCGCGGTGAACAGCCAGCGGCGTGAGCTGCCCCGGTGGTTGCGCTCGTCGCCCATCGGCATGCTCGCCTTCGTGGCCAGCACGATGTCCTCGCGGCGGCCGGCGATGGCCTTGCCGACCATCTGTTCCGACTCGCCGTCGCTGTACATGTCGGCGGTGTCGATGAGGTTGATCCCGCCCTCGAGGGCGGCGTCGACGAGGGCGGTGGCCTCGTCCTGGGTGGTGCGGCCGATCTTGCCGAAGTTCATCGCGCCGAGCGCGAGGGAGCTGACCTGCACACCGGTGCGGCCCAAGGTGCGGTACTGCATGACCGTGTTCCTCCGTTACGGAATGACGGGTGGAGCCTGGTGGCAGTGCACGGCTTGGTTGCCGGACCCTGCTCTGGCATCATGAGCAAACGGAACGATGTTCCGGAACGATGGGAAACGATACGGAACACTGTTCCGCTTGGCAAGCGCGGCAGTGACCCGGCAGTGGAGGGAGCAGCGCGGTGAACGACAGCGACGAGGGCGCGGGGCGCGCAGCCCCGTCCAAAACCCCGTCCCAGCGGAAGGACGCCCGGCGCAACAAGGAGGCTCTGCTCGACGCGGCCGCCTCGGTCTTCGTCACGTCAGGGGTGGAGGCACCCGTACGCGACATCGCGGCCAAGGCCGGTGTCGGCCTCGGCACGATCTACCGGCACTTCCCGACGCGGGCGGATCTCATCATCGCCGTCTACCGGCACCAGGTAGACGCCTGCGCCGAGGCCGGTCCGGCCCTGCTTGCGACCAGTGCGAGTCCGCACGCCGCACTGGGCCAGTGGATCAACCTCTTCGTCGATTTCCTGGTCACCAAGCACGGACTCGCCGCCGTGCTGAAGTCCGACAACGCCGGCTTCGAGGCGCTGCACACCTACTTCCTCGACCGCCTCGTGCCCGTCTGCACCCAGCTGCTCGAAGCCGCGGCCGACGTCGGCGAGATCCACTCCGACCTGGAGGCCTACGAGCTCATGCGCGGCGTCGGGAACCTCTGCATCGGCGCGGACAGCGATCCCCGCTACGACGCACGCCGACTGGTCGAGCTCCTCATCGCGGGACTGCGCCGACCGCACTGACATGCCAGGCACAAGTACCGGAAACCCATGAGCAGCACCGAGACCGGTTTTGGCCGGTCAGACCATGCGTCGATCGACAGTGCGGGTCAGGCGATGGCCCGTACAGATACCCTTGACACGTGACCGACGCCCAAGAGACCGCAGCAGACAGTTCACTGCGAACCACCGGAGGCGCCCCTCCGGACGACGGCGGATCCTCTGAAGCAGAGGTGCCGATTCCGTTGCTGGAGCCCCGGGACGGGATTCCGCCCGTGATCGCCGACGAGGCGTCGCTCGCGGAGATGATCGCCGCGTTCGCCGCGGGCAGCGGTCCCGTCGCCGTCGACGCCGAGCGGGCTTCCGGTTACCGGTACGGTCAGCGGGCCTACCTCGTGCAGTTGCGCCGCGAGGGTGCGGGCAGCGCGCTCATCGACCCCATCGCGTGTCCCGATCTGTCGGGTCTCGGCGAGGCGCTGGCCGGGGTGGAGTGGGTGCTGCACGCCGCCACGCAGGATCTGCCGTGTCTGCGCGAAATAGGCATGGTCCCCAGCCGCCTCTTCGACACCGAGCTGGCCGGCCGGCTCGCCGGGTTCCCGCGCGTCGGCCTCGGCGCGATGGTCGAGGGCGTCCTGGGCTTCGTACTCGAGAAGGGGCACTCCGCGGTCGACTGGTCGACGCGTCCGCTGCCCGAGCCGTGGCTGCGTTATGCCGCGCTCGATGTGGAGCTGCTCGTGGACCTCAGGGACGCGCTGGAGAAGGAGCTCGACCGGCAGGGCAAGCTGGAGTGGGCCCAGCAGGAGTTCGACGCGATCGCCTCGGCGCCCGCGCCCGAGCCGCGCAGGGATCCGTGGCGGCGTACGTCCGGAATGCACAAGGTGCGCCGACGGCGGCAGATGGCGGTCGTACGGGAGTTGTGGCAGGCCCGGGACAAGGTCGCGCGACGCCGCGACATCTCGCCGGGCAAGGTGCTCGGCGACGCGGCGATCGTCGAGGCCGCCCTCTCCCTGCCGGTCAATGTGCAGGCGCTCGCCGCGCTGAACGGCTTCGGGCACCGCATGGGCCGGCGTCAGCTGGAGCAGTGGCAGTCGGCCGTGGACCGCGCGAAGGCGCTGCCGGACCACGAATTGCCGCAGCCAGGGCAGCCGGTGACCGGCCCCCCGCCGCCGCGTGCCTGGGCCGAGAAGGACCCGGTGGCCGCGGCCCGGCTGACCGCCGCGCGTACGGCGGTGTCGGCGCTCGCGGAGGCCCTGGCCATGCCTCAGGAGAACCTGATCACCCCGGACACGGTGCGCCGCGTGTGCTGGGAGCCGCCTGCCGAAGTGGACGCCGAGTCCGTCGCGGCCGCGCTCGTCGGGTACGGGGCGCGGCCGTGGCAGGTCGAGCAGGTCACCCCGGTCCTGCTGCCGGCGCTCACTTCGTCGCCCCGCGAGTGAAGCCGTTGTAGATGTACCGCTGAAGGAACAGGAAGACGACGAGCGTCGGGAGAATGACGAGGACCGCACCGGCCGAGATGTTCTCCCAATGCGCTCCGAACGGTCCCTTGAAGCGGAACAGCGACGTCGAGATCACGCCAAGCTCTTCGGACGGCATGTACAGGAACGGGATGTAGAAGTCGTTGTAGACCGTGATCCCCTTGACGATCACCACCGTCGCGATCGCGGGCTTCAGCAGCGGGAAGATGATCTTTCGGTAGATGGTGAAGGCGTTCGCGCCGTCCAGTCGTGCCGATTCGTCCAGGGAGACCGGGATCGAGCGGACGAACTGCAGGAAGATGTAGATCGAGACGATGTCGGTGCCCATGTAGAGGGCGATCGGCGCCCAGCGGGTGTCGAACATGCCAAAGCTGTCGACGATCTGGAAGGTCGCGACCTGGGTCGTCACCCCGGGGACGAGTGTGGCGACCAGGAAGAGCGCCACCACCAGCTTCCGGAAGCGGAAGGTGAAGCGGTCGATCGCGTACGCCGCCATCGAGCCGATGATGACCGTGCCGGTGATGGCGAAGAGCAGGATGAACGCGGTGTTCCCGAACGCCGCGAGCATTCGGCCGTCCTGAAAGGCCGTCACATAGTTCTCGAAGTTCAGCGGGTTGTCGGGCAGTTGGAGCGCGCCACTGTCGTTCGCCATCTCGTCCGAGGACTTGAGGGAGGTCAGGAAGACCACGAGGAGCGGCAGCAGGACGACGACACTGGCAGCGACCAGGGACAGATACGTGAGCGTGCGAGCGACACCACCACGGGTCATACGAGATCCACCTTCTCGTCCGGGACGAGGCGCCGCTGCACCCACGTCACCGCCAGGATGATCAGCAGCAGCACGACCGCCGCCGCCGAGGCGAGCCCCGTCTTGTTGAACTGGAAGGCCAGCTTCACCGTCTGGATCACAAAGGTCTCCGTGCCGGTCGCGCCGCCGGTCATGATGTACGGGATCTCGAAGACCGCGAGCGAGCCGGAGATCGAGAGGATCACGCTCAGGCTCAGTACGGGCCGTATGCCGGGCGCGATGATGTACCGGAACTGCTGCCAGCGATTCGCGCCGTCCAGCTCGGCCGCCTCGTACAACTCCCCCGGGATGGACTGGATCGCGCCGAGGAAGAGCACGAAGTTCAGGCCCATGTAGCGCCAGACGGAGACCCCGGCCAGCGAGACGTTCGCGGACGTGGACGTGCCCAGCCAGGCCTTGTCGGACTCGACGCCGAACAGGCGCAGCACCGAGTCCAGGGTGCCGCCGTCCTGGAAGAAGTAGAGGAAGACGAAGCCGATCGCGACCCCGTTGATCAGATACGGGAAGAAGAGCACGCCCTTGAAGAAGTTCCGGAAGCGGACGTTGAAGCTCAGGATCGTCGCGAAGTAGAGCGCGGCAGCGATCTGGACCACCGAGGCGGCGAGGTAGTAGCCGCTGACGAAGAAGACCTCGAACAGCTCGGGGCGGGTGAAGAGTTCGACGTAGTTGTCGGCGCCCGTGTAGCTGAGTTCGGGGCTGACACCGTCCCAGTCGGTGAAGCTGTACGCGACCATGTTGGCGACCGGCGCGTAGGTGAAGGTGATCAGCAGGACCAGCGGGGCGGCCAGGAAGAGCCAGGGCGTGAGGCCCCGCCACAGGCGGACCTTGCGCGGGGCCGCGGACTTGAGGGCGGGTGGCGCGGCCGGCTTCGGCCGCGCCACCTTCTCGGTGGTGTCCGTCATCACGACCCCGCGGTCTTCGCCGCCTCGTTCCAGCGCTTGCCGAGATCGTCCAGGAAGCCGTCGAGGCTGCCGTCCTTGGCGCCGCGTGCGAGGTCGACGAGGTCCTGGCGGTAGTCGGGCTTGTAGATGCCGACCTCCGACTGGTTGTCGATCTCCTTGACCTGCGCGCCCTTGGCGTCGTCGAGCTCCATGAGCTGCACGCCCGCGTCCTCGAACGGCTTCAGTACGTCGGGCAGCGGGGCGCCCTTGACCGGCGAGAGGGCCAGATTGTCGTCCGCGTAGCCGGACTTGTCGGTGAACCAGTCGATCCAGGCGCGGGCCGCCTCCTTGTGGTCGGAGTTGATGTTGACGGCCTGGTTGTAGTCGGGCGACATGGTCGCGCAGAACTTTCCGTCCACCTGGGCCGGGAAGGGCATGAAGCCGATGTCGTCGGGGTTGCTGCCGGCCTGCTTCGCCGCCGCCTGGAACTGGGTGATCGCCCAGGAGCCGAGCCACATCGTGGCGATCTCGCCCTTCGCCAACTTGGGCTTGGAACCTTCCCAGTTGGTGGTCGTCGGATCTTTCTCGATCAGCCCTTCGCGCACGATGTCGTGCAGCAGCGTGTCACCCACCCGCAGATCGGCGCCCTCCGCCCAGGGATTGCCCTCCGCGAGCCGCGTGGTCGCCTGCTCGTCGCAACTCGGCGAGCCGTTGATGTATGTCCACTGGGTCAGCGGCCACATGTCCTTGAAGTTCGTGTAGTACGGGACCGCGTCGGTCTTCGACTTGACGGCCTTGAGGTCGGCGATGAACTCGGCGGGCGTGGTGGGCCAGTCGGTGATCCCGGCCTCCTCCCAGACCCGCTTGTTGTAGACGAACCCGGGGACCGCGCCCATCGGAGACTGCCCGTAGACCTTGTCGTCGACCGTGGTGAAGTCGGTGAAGAGGTACTTCTTGCTGCGCTCGGCCACCGTGCCCAGCGAGGCGAAGAACTTGGGGTAGTCGTTCTTCTTGATCACGCCGGGGATCATCAGCACGTCGCCGTAGTTCTCCGTGTTCATACGGATCTTGACCTCGCCCTCGTAGTCGGTGAGGGCCTCGAACTCCACCTTGACCTTCGGATAGGTCTTGTTGAACTCGGCGGCGTACTCCTTCATCGTGCCGTCCTGCACGAGGTCCGTCCGGTGGGTGAGGACCTTGATCGTGCCGGAGACCTTGTCGGGGTCGTCGGCGGCCTTGGCGTCCTCGCCCTGCGACGCGCCTCCGCTTCCGGTGCAGCCCGCGGCCAGCAGCACGGCGGCGAGAAGCGTTCCGGCGAGTGTCGTGCGGTGGGTCGTGCGGCGGTTCATCTGCACCAGCTCCGTTCAGGGACGGATGAGCACGAGTCGGTTGGCTGGTTCCGCACTCTGACAGTGGTTACTGAACCGGTAAAGTCCCAATTCCGCCAACGATGCCAAAATGTTTCGCGGGCCCGTCGCACACTGGCCTATATCGGTTTAGGGAGTACGCGCATGCTGGACGCCACACCGCTCTCCGAGGGCTGGACACTTCGCCATGACGGGGCCGCCTTCCCCGCGGCGGTACCGGGCTGTGTGCACACGGACCTGCTGGCCGCCGGGGTCATCCCGGACCCGTTCCTGAGCCAGGTCGAGACCGAGGTGGCGTGGGTGGGGCGGCGCGACTGGACGTACGAGACGACACTCGATGCGTCCCCCGGCGAGCATGAGCAGACCGACCTCGTCTTCGACGGACTGGACACCGCCGCCGAGATCCGGGTGGCAGGCCAACTCCTCGGCCGGGTACGGAACATGCACCGCTCGCACCGCTTCGACGTCACGGGTCTCCAAGGCCCGCTCTCTGTGCGCTTCACCTCCGCGTACGCCGAGGCCGAGGCGGTGCGGGAGCGGCTCGGCGAGCGGCCGAACGCGTATCCCGAGCCCTTCCAGTACATCCGCAAGATGGCCTGCTCCTTCGGCTGGGACTGGGGGCCGACGCTGGTGACGGCCGGCATCTGGAAGCCGGTGCGCCTTGAGCGGTGGTCGACGGCCCGTATCGCCCGCGTAAGGCCGCTTGTGACGGTCAAAGAGGGCCTGGGACGCGTCGAGTTGTACGTCGATGTCGAGCGGACCAGGATCGAGGCGGCGCTCTCCGTGACGGCCCGGGTCGGCGGCGCACGGGCGTCTGCAGAGATCGACGGCACCAGTGGGGTCGTACGCCTCGAAGTCCCGGACCCCGCGCTGTGGTGGCCGCGCGGCTACGGCGAACAGCAGCTGTACGAACTGGAGTTGGAGCTGCACAGCGAGGCAGGCCCGCTCGACACCTGGCGCCGCCGCATCGGCTTCCGAACCCTCGAGTTGGACCGGAGCCCCGACGCGCACGGCTCCGGCTTCACCTTCGTCGTCAACGACGAACGCCTCTTCGCTCGAGGCGTCAACTGGATCCCGGACGACGTCTTCCCGTCCCGGATCACCCGCGAGCGCTACCGCACCCGGCTCACCCAGGCGGCCGAGGCCGGCGTGGATCTCGTACGCATCTGGGGCGGGGGGATCTACGAGAGCGAGGACTTCTACGAGGCCTGCGACGAGCTGGGGCTGATGGTGTGGCAGGACTTCCCCTTCGCCTGCGCCGCCTACCCCGAGGAACAGCCTCTGCGCGGCGAGGTGGAGGCCGAGGCCCGCGAGAACGTCGTCCGGCTGATGCCGCATCCCTCGCTCGTGCTGTGGAACGGCAACAACGAGAACCTGTGGGGCTTCCGCGACTGGGAGTGGGAGCCGCGACTGGCCGGGGACTCCTGGGGCGAGGGCTACTACCTGGGCGTACTGCCTCGCGTGGTGGCCGAGTTGGACCCGACGCGGCCGTATACGGCGGGCAGCCCCTGGTCGGGTTCCTGGGACCACCACCCGAACGACCCGGCGCACGGCACACACCACTCCTGGGAGGTGTGGAACCGCCTCGACTACGCCGCGTACCGCTCCGAAGTCCCGCGTTTCGTGGCCGAGTTCGGCTGGCAGGCACCGCCCGTGTACGCCACGCTGCGGCGCGCGCTGCCGGGTGAGCGGCTCGCCCCCGACTCCCCCGGCATGCTGCACCACCAGAAGGCGGACGACGGGAACGGGAAGCTGGCGCGCGGGCTCGCGCATCACTTCGCGATGCCCGAAGGAGGCTTCTCCGAGCGGGACTTCGACCGCTGGCACTACCTCACCCAGGTCAACCAGGCGCGGGCCGTGGCCGCCGGGATCGAGCACTGGCGCTCGCACTGGCCGGTGTGCGCGGGCACGATCGTCTGGCAGCTCAACGACTGCTGGCCAGTGACCTCTTGGGCGGCGATCGACGGCGACGGCCGGGAGAAACCGCTGTACCACGAGCTGAAGCGGCTGTACGCGGACCGGCTGCTCACGCTTCAACTCCGGGACGGAGAACTGGTGGTGGCCGCCGTCAACCAGTCCGCCGACTCGTGGTCCTCGTCGCTGACGCTGCGTCGGATGTCCGTCGAGGGAGGCGTCGTGGCCGAGACGAGCGCGGAGCTCGCGGCCGAGGCGCGAAGCGTCGCCCTCATGCGCGTACCCAGGGACCTGGGACCCGTCGGCCCGAAGGAGTTCCTCGTGGCGGACACGGATGCGGACGGGCTGCGGGCGCTGCACTTTCCCGTGCCGGACCGCGAAGTCCCGTATCCGCAGCCCCGGTTCGATGTGACCGTCGCGCCGGGCGAGGTGACCGTCACGGCCCACACGCTCGTACGGGATCTGCTGCTCCAGGCCGACCGGCTGGCGCCCACCGCCGCGGCCGACCGAGGGCTGGTCACGCTGCTGCCCGGTGAACAGGTGACCCTCGCGGTGCGCGGCTGGGAGACTCCCGATGCCGGCGCCGCACGAGCTGCGCTGTACTGCATGGAGCCCACCCGATGACCACTTCCCGCGTCACCATCAAGGACGTCGCCGCGCGCGCCGGTGTCTCCAAGGGGGCCGTGTCGCTCGCCTTCAACCACAAGCCGGGGCTGTCCGAGGCGACGCGGGACCGGATCTTCGAGGCGGCGCGGGAGCTGGGCTGGGTGCCGAACCTCACGGCCCGGTCGCTGTCCAGCTCGCGCGTCGACGTGGTCGGGCTCGCCATCTGCCGGCCCGCGCAGCTGCTCGGGCTCGAACCGTTCTACATGGAGTTCATCTCCGGCGTGGAGAGCGTTCTGACGGAGCACTCCTGTTCACTGCTGCTGCGGCTCGTCCGGAGCGTGGAGGAGGAGGTGGGGCTGCAGGACGCGTGGTGGAGGGGGAAGCAAGTCAGCGGATCGATCCTCGTCGACTTCCGCGCGGATGATCCGCGCGTGCCCGCGACGGAGCGCCTCGGACTGCCGGTCGTGGCCGTCGGGCATCCGTCCCTGACCGGCAGCCTCACCTCTGTGTGGACCGACGACGCCACGGCCGTGACGGAAGCCGTGCGCTATCTCGCGGCGCTCGGGCATCGGCGTGTCGCCCGCGTGGGCGGCGCGGCGGCGCTCGGGCACACGTCGATCCGTACGGCCGCGTTCGACGAAGCGGTACGGGTCCTCCAGCTCGCCGGGGCCCAGCAGGTCGCCACCGACTTCTCGGGGGAGGCGGGGGCGCGGGCGACTCGGTCGCTGCTGAGCGCCGCGCCCCCGGACCGGCCTACGGCGATCGTGTACGACAACGACATCATGGCGGTGGCGGGGTTGTCGGTGGCCGCCGAGATGGGGTTGAGCGTGCCCGGGGACGTGTCGTTGCTGGCGTGGGACGACTCCCAGCTGTGCCGGTTGACGCACCCGACCTTGTCCGCGATGAGTCATGACGTGCAGGGGTTCGGGGCGGATGTGGCACGGACGTTGTTCGGGGTGATCACCGGGGAGGGGCCGGGGTCGCATCCCGTTCCGACGCCGGTACTGACACCGCGGGGGTCCACCGCGCCCCCTCGGTGAGCGCCGTACGGAGGGGGCGCGGGCACCGTAACGGAGTAAAAACTCGTGTGACCTTCGCCGCTCCCGGCGTCGGGACTGGGCAGCATGGTTACCCGTAAGTAGCATGGGAGTGAGCGCGCGCTCAGGCGTGTGTGCCGCGCAGCAGTGCCTACCCCGCATCTGGAGGAGAGCCATCGTGCCTCGTACCGTCAGGGATGTCGTCTTCGTCGACGGCGTCCGTACCCCGTTCGGCAAGGCGGGCCCGAAGGGCATCTACCACGAGACCCGCGCCGACGATCTCGTCGTGAAGGCGATCCGGGAGCTGCTGCGCCGCAACCCGGGTCTCGACCCGAAGAAGGTCGACGAGGTCGCCATCGCCGCGACCACGCAGATCGGCGACCAGGGCCTGACCATCGGCCGCACCGCCGGCATCCTCGCCGGGCTGCCGCAGTCCGTGCCCGGCTACTCCATCGACCGCATGTGCGCCGGTGCGCTCACGGCCGTCACAACCACCGCCGGCTCCATCGCCTTCGGTGCGTACGACGCCGTCATCGCCGGTGGTGTCGAGCACATGGGCCGCCACCCTATGGGCGAGGGCGTGGACCCGAACCCGCGGTTCGTGAGCGAGAAGCTGGTCGACGAGTCCGCCCTGTTCATGGGCATGACCGCGGAGAACCTGCACGACCGCTACCCGCACATCACCAAGCAGCGCGCCGACGAGTACGCCGTGCGCTCGCAGGAGAAGGCGGCGAAGGCGTACGCCAACGGCAAGATCCAGGCCGACCTGGTGCCGATCTCCGTACGCCGTACCAATGAGGAGGCGGGTGAGACGGGCTGGGGCCTGGTCACCGCCGACGAGCCGATGCGGCCGGGGACCACGCTGGAGAACCTGGCCGGTCTGAAGACGCCGTTCCGCGTCCACGGCCGGGTCACGGCCGGTAACGCGGCCGGTCTGAACGACGGCGCCACCGCCTCGATCATCGCGTCCGAGGACTTCGCGCGCGAGAACAACCTGCCGGTGAAGATGCGCCTGGTCTCGTACGCCTTCGCGGGTGTCGAGCCCGAGGTGATGGGTTACGGCCCGATCCCGGCGACCGAGAAGGCCCTCGCCAAGGCGGGCCTGTCGATCGAGGACATCAACCTCTTCGAGATCAACGAGGCGTTCGCCGTCCAGGTCCTGGCCTTCCTGGACCACTACGGCATCGCGGACGACGACGCGCGCGTCAACCAGTACGGCGGCGCCATCGCCTACGGCCACCCGCTGGCCTCCTCCGGCGTCCGTCTGATGACGCAGCTGGCCCGCCAGTTCGAGGAGCAGCCGGAGGTCCGCTACGGCCTGACCACCATGTGCGTCGGCTTCGGCATGGGCGCGACGGTCATCTGGGAGAACCCGCACTTCGAGAACGCCGGAGGCGACAAGTGAGCACCACCACTGAGCTGTTGAAGGGTGCGGCCGAGCTGTTCCCGGACGAGGTCGTCACCCAGGCACACGTACGCCACTTCGACCTGCCCGCGGGCGCAGGCCGGTTCGCGCTCATCACGCTCGACAACGGCCTCGACCACACCAAGCCGACCACCTTCGGCCCGCAGTCCCTGGCGAACCTCAGCACCGCCATCGACCAGGTCGAGAAGGAGGCCGCGGCCGGCGAGATCGTCGGTGTCGGCATCACGGGCAAGCCGTTCATCTTCGCGGTCGGTGCCGACCTCAAGGGCGTCGAGCTGCTCAAGAAGCACGAGGACGCGCTGGCCATCGGCAAGGGCGGCCACGAGGTCTTCAAGCGCCTCGCGGCCCTCGCGGTGCCGACCTTCGCGTACTACAACGGCGCGGCGATGGGCGGCGGCGTCGAGGTCGGCCTGCACTGCAAGTACCGGACCGTCTCGAAGGCCATCGCGGCCTTCTCCCTCCCCGAGGTCTTCCTCGGCCTGGTCCCCGGCTGGGGCGGCTGCACGCTGCTGCCGAACCTCATCGGCGCCGACAAGGCCGTCTCGGTGATCATCGAGAACTCGCTCAACCAGAACAAGCAGCTCAAGGGCCAGCAGGTCTACGAACTCGGCATCGCGGACGCGATCTTCGAGGGCGCGGACTTCCTGGAGCAGTCGCTGATCTGGACGGCGTCCGTCCTCAAGGGCGAGATCGTCGTGGACCGCCCGGTGATCGACCGCGGTGAGGCCTGGGACCAGGCCGTCGCCAAGGGCCGCTTCATCGCGGACAGCAAGGTGCACGGGGCGGCCCCGGCCGCGTACCGCGCGCTGGACATCATCGCCGCGGCCAAGAACGGCGACCTCCAGCAGGGCTACGACGCCGAGGACGTGGCCCTCGCCGACCTGATCATGGGTGGCGAACTGCGCGCCGGGATCTACGCGTTCAACCTCGTCCAGAAGCGCGCCAAGCGCCCGGCGGGCGCCCCGGACAAGAACCTGGCACGTCCGGTCACCAAGGTGGGCGTGGTCGGCGCCGGTCTGATGGCCAGCCAGCTCGCCCTGCTGTTCCTGCGCCGCCTGGAGGTGCCGGTCGTGCTGACCGACATCGACCAGGAGCGCGTCGACAAGGGTGTCGGTTACGTCCACGCCGAGATCGACAAGCTGCTGGGCAAGGGCCGTATCAACCAGGACAAGGCCAACCGGCTGAAGGCCCTGGTCACCGGTGTCCTGGACAAGGCCGAGGGCTTCTCGGACGCGGACTTCGTCATCGAGGCCGTCTTCGAGGAGATCGGCGTCAAGCAGCAGGTGTTCGCGGAGGTCGAGGCGGTCGCCCCGGCGCACGCGATCCTCGCCACCAACACCTCGTCCCTGTCCGTGTCGGAGATGGCGTCGAAGCTCAAGAACCCCGAGCGGGTCGTGGGCTTCCACTTCTTCAACCCGGTCGCCGTCCTGCCGCTCCTGGAGATCGTGCGCGGCGAGCAGACCGACGACGCCTCGCTGGCCACGGCCTTCGCCGTCGCCAAGAAGCTGAAGAAGACCGCGGTCCTGGTGAAGGACGCCCCGGCGTTCGTCGTGAACCGCATCCTCACCCGCTTCATGGGCGAGATCCAGAACGTCATCGACGAGGGCACGCCCGTCGAGACGGCGGAGAAGGCGGTCGAGCCCCTGGGCCTGCCGATGTCTCCCCTGGTCCTCCTGGAGTTGGTCGGCCCGGCGATCGGTCTGCACGTCTCGGAGACCCTCAACAAGGCGTTCCCGGACCGCTTCACGGTCTCCCCGAACCTCAAGGCGGTCGTCGAGGCGGGCAAGCGCGGCTTCTACGTGTACGACTCCGGGAAGCCGGAGCTGGACCCGGAGGTCGCCGCGCTGCTGAAGCAGGGCGACACGGTTCTGACGGAGGACCAGGTCCGTGCCCGCGTCCTGGACGCGGTCGCCCAGGAGATCGGCATCATGCTCGACGAGGGCGTCGTCGCCGAGGCCCAGGACATCGACCTGTGCCTGATCACAGGCGCCGGCTGGCCCTTCCACCTGGGCGGCATCACGCCGTACCTGGACCGCGAGGGCGTCTCCGAGCGCGTGAACGGCAAGAAGTTCCTGGAGGCGGGGGTCGCGAGCGTCCCGGCGTAACCGCTTGACGCGACTGAGGGCCTCCGCCACGGCGGAGGCCCTCAGTCATGCGTCGGTCTGTACCGCGGCTTCCACCCTGGCCCTCAGCTCGGCGTTCTCCGCCTCCAGGACGGCGATGCGTTTGCGGGCGAAGTACAGCTCCATGACGGCGTCGTGGAACTCGGCGACGAGTTCTTCGGGGGTCAGTTGCATCTCAACGCCCTTTACGTCGGTGCGACCTGGGTGACGGTGCCGTTGCCGCCCTTCCAGTACAGGGCGCCGTTCTGGGCGTAGAGGGAGCCGCCGCCGGCCGAGGCGGGCGCGTTGATCGGCGCCGACTCGACGTCCGCGAGCCGCACCGCGCCCTCGGCGAGCAGGGCGGACGGGGCGCCGGCCGACTGGACCACGTGGAGCTGCGACTGCGGCGTGGCGCCACGGGCGATGCCAATACCGGTCCGGCCGGTGCCCTTGACCACGAAGTCGTCCAGGCCGTCGTTGTTGCGCAGGACCAGCAGGGCGCCCTTGGTCGGGCCGTCGGTCGCGGTCAGGTAGATGCCCTGAGCGGCGGTACCGCTGGCCTTGAGGTCGATCGACAGGGCGGAGGCGTTCGCGTCGGAGCCGTCGGCGTACCCGTTGTGGGAGATCTTCAGCGTCCCCCGGCCGGTCTCCTTGCCGCTCAGGTACATGGCCGAGGTGTCCGGGTTGGCCGAGGTCACGTTCAGTGCCACCGCCTCCCCCGACGTCGCCTTCTGGTTGATGGTGACGGTGTGGGCCGTCGTCGAGGTGCTGAGGAAGTTGGCCGGCGCCGTGTAGTCCGTGTACTCGCCGATCGCCACCGCTTCCGTACCGCCGGCGGCGACGGTCACCGCCCCCGCCGTGAAGCCCCCCAAGAACAATCTGCGTGCCAGTGGCATGCGTCCTCCCCTGTTCGTATCGAATGTACGTCCGATGCTGGACGTACGCGGCTGATCATCGCGTACTGGACGCCCGCAGGCCACCCTCACCGCCACGGCCCGAGCGGACTGCCCACCGCCGGTGACAGCCGACGGCGCACCCGCAGCCCGCCGTCCGTGCCGATGACCGCGACCGTCACGGCGCCCGCCGCGTCGTACGCCATCGCCGGGGCGTGGGTGAGCATGTCGCCGGACTCGTGCCAGTGGGTGCCGGAGGCGTTCTTGTCGCGGTCGGGAGCGAGACGACCAGGCGGCCCCGGTTGCCGCGGTGGGCCAAGCAGGCCTCGCGGGCGCCGCGTTCGGGGGCCCACAGGGCGGCGACGGGGCCGGTGCCGCCGTGGCCCGCGCCGGAGCCGGGCCGGGCTCCCGCGGATCGAGGTTCGGACGCAGCGTGAACGGCGTGGACCCCGGCACCATGGAGACGATCATGCTGCCGGTGGCGTACGACAGGACCGACCCCAACCGCGTGGTTGCCGCGGAGCCGCAGGCCACGACTTTGTGGAAGGCGATCCGCAGCGATCTGGAAATCCCCGAGTCGGCGAAGAAGTCCCCGGCGACCAGCGGGAGTTCGTCGGCTTCCTGACGGTTCGGATTTCTTGACGGGGGCTTCGTTCAGATTCCTGACGGTTCGGATTCCTGATTGCCCTTCAGACCTTCTGCCAGGCCGCCAGTGCCAGACCCGGCTCGTCCTTCCTGCGGCTCATCAGCAGCTCCCCGGTGCCCCGCTGGAGCGTGGCCGCCACGAGCCGGCCCTGGTGGTCCTTGCTCAGCGATACCTGGGTGTCCGGGGGGAGTTGGGGGCCCGACTCCGTCCACCAGGCGCCCGCGGACTCCTGCTCGGTCGGGTAGGCGGCGAAGGCGACCCGGCCGCTTCTGGAGCGTTGGGCGAGGAGGGTGCAGTCGACTCCGTCGAGCGTGAAGCGGATGGCGGAGACGGGCCCGGGGCCGGCGCAGGGCAGGAGCGCGGCGGGCTCGGCGCCGGGGCGCCAGGCGCACAGGGTGTCCGACTCGTCCGTGAAGAAGACGGTCACGTGCTCATCGGAGGTGGCGAGGGCGCACAGCGTGCCAGGCCGGGCCGCCGCCTTCAGCGGCTCGTCGTCGAGCGCGGGTATGTGGCCTGACCCGGCCTGCGTCCAGCGCAGGATCCCTTCCGGCGAGGTCGCGTACAGCTCGACGCGGCCCGACACCCGTGTGACGGCGGCCAGTTCGCCCTCCACCTCACGGCCCTTCAGATCGCGCCACGGGCCCCAGCCGCCGCGTTCCTTCTGGCCGCGCATGCTGACGCCGCCCCCCGCGTTGGGCACGAAGACATGGGCGCGGCCCTCCGCGTCGACCGCGACGGCCGGAACGCCGGTCTGCGCACCCGCCTTGTTGGGGTGCCCGAGCCGGTTCCAGTCGAGCGCCGCGAGATGCGGGCGGAAGTGCGTGGTGTGGACGAGTCCCGCCTCCTGCGGGCCGGTGGGACGCCAGGCCACCAAGTGGGCGTAACCGTCGGTTCCCTGACCCACGGCGAGCACGGGATGCAGACGCTGGTCGCCGCCCACCGTACGGGGCGCGATCCACGAACCGCCCGGGGTTCGCTGAGCCCAGCACCACACCGCCTCGTCCCGCGGAGCGTAGGCGCTGAGCCGGCCGTCCCGGCCGCGTATGAACCAGGCGCCGTTCACAGTACGGACCATTGACACTCCCCCACTGTAGTCGGGCCCACCAGGACCGCCCCGTGCGACCCTGGCCTCATGAACGCCCCTCTCCTCATGATCGTCGACGCCGCCAACGTGGTCGGCTCGGTGCCCGACGGCTGGTGGCGGGACCGCCGTGGGGCGGCGGAGCGCCTACGGGACCTGCTGGTGCCGTACGCCGACGAAGGGCTGCCCGGCTTCCCGGGTCCCCTGGAGGTGGTGCTCGTGGTCGAGGGAGCCGCCCGCGGAGTGCCATCGGTTACGGGCGTACGGGTCGACTCGGCGCCCGGCAGCGGCGACGACCGCATAGTTGAGCTGGCCGCCGAGGCCGCGGGGCGCCGCTGCCTGGTGGTCACGGCCGATCGCGAACTGCGGGACAGGGTGGGCGCGTTGGGGGCGGAGGTCACCGGTCCGCGGACCGTCCGCCCCTGAACCGCCTTTCGTCCCTGAACCGCCTACGGCACGCTCGGTGCTACGGAGTTTCTCCGCCCGGCGGCGGCTTGAGCACGTCGTCGACCGTGGTCTCCCTGTGCCGGCCGAGGAGGCTGTGGGAGCGGCCGTAGAGGAAGTAGACGAGGAAGCCGGCCGCCATCCAGATGCCGAAGCGGATCCAGGTCTCGGCGGGCAGGTTCAGCATCAGCCACAGCGAGGCGCACACCGACAGGATCGGGATGAACGGCACCCATGGGGTGCGGAAGGCCCGGTGCAGGTCGGGGCGCGTCCTGCGGAGGATGAGCACGCCGATCGCGACGACCACGAAGGCGAAGAGGGTGCCGATGTTCACCAGCGCGGCGAGTTCCTCGAGTGGGGTGAAGCCCGCGAGGACCGCGATGACCACGCCGAGCAGGATGGTCGGCCGGTGCGGGGTCCTGAACCGAGGGTGGACGCGCGAGAAGAAGCGGGGCAGGAGGCCGTCGCGGCTCATCGCGAAGAAGACACGGGTCTGGCCCAGGAGAAGGATCATGCAGACCGTCGTCAGGCCGACCGCCGCGCCGAAGCTGATGAAGCCCGCGTACCAGGGGTGCCCGGTGGCCTTGAACGCGTCGGCGAGCGGGGCGTCGACGGACAGTTGACTGTAGTGCTGCATGCCGGTCACGACGATCGACACGGCGACATACAGGGCCGTGCAGATGAAGAGGGAGCCGAGGATGCCGCGCGGCATGTCGCGCTGCGGGTTCCTGGTCTCCTCGGCGGCCGTGGCCACGACGTCGAAGCCGATGAAGGCGAAGAAGACGACGGAGGCGGCGGTGAAGATGCCCATCACACCGAAGTTGGAGGGCGCCCAGCCGAAGATGAGTTGGATCAGCGGCGCTTCGAGGCTCTCACCCGGCGGCACGTCCTGCGCCTTCGGGATGAACGGGTCGTAGTTGTCGCCCTTGATGAAGAAGGCGCCCGCGATGATCACGACGAGGACGACCGTCACCTTGATGGCGACGACGAGCGAGGTGATCCGCGCGGAGAGCTTCATGCCGAGGACGAGGATGGCGGTGAGTACCAGGACCAGGGCGGCGGCGAGGATGTCGAAGCCGAAGCCGTCGGCGCCCTGTCGGCTGCCCAGCGCCGCGGGCATCTCCCAACCCGCGTTGTCCATGAGCGACTGGACATAGCCGGACCAGCCGACGGCGACCACCGCCGTGCCCAGCGCGAACTCCAGGACCAGGTCCCAGCCGATGATCCAGGCGGGCAGTTCACCGAGGGAGGCGTACGAGAAGGTGTAGGCGGAGCCCGCCACCGGGACGGTGGAGGCGAACTCTGCGTAACAGAGCGCGGCGAGCGCGCAGACGACGCCGGCCGCGGCGAAGGCCAGGGCGACGGAGGGGCCGGCGTTGTTCCTGGCCACCGTGCCGGTGAGGACGAAGATGCCGGTGCCGATGATGACGCCGACGCCGAAGACGGTCAGATCCAGGGCTGACAGGGATTTCTTGAGCGCGTGCTCCGGCTCCTCGGTATCGAGGATGGATTGCTCGACTTTCTTGGTCCTGAAGAGGGTGCTGCTCACGGGCTTACCTCCCACGCTTGCCGATCTCGACATGATCGAGAGGGGGCGTGGTGCGGGTATCCCGGCGCGGGCGGTTTCACGCGAATGGGCCGGTTTCACCACCGTAAAGAATGGGTGAAACCGGCCCATTCAGAGCCCGTCATGCAGCCGTCAGTCGCGGGCCGGCTCCGCCGAGTCGATGCGGGTGGTCGGGCGCTCGCTGGGACCGTCAAGCTTGGCGACCAGGCCGGTGACCTGGCGGGCGATGTCCGGGGCGGTCAGGCCGATCTCCGCCAGGACCTCCTTGCGGGAGGCGTGGTCGAGGAAGCGCGGCGGGATGCCGAAGTCGCGCAGCGGGAGGTCGACGCCCGCGTCGCGCAGGGCCTGCGCGATCGTCGAACCGACGCCGCCGACGCGGGAGTTGTCCTCGACGGTGACGACCACGCGGTGCTGCTCGGCGAGCGGGGCCATGGCCTCGTCGACGGGCTTGACCCAGCGCGGGTCGACGACGGTCGTGGAGATGCCCTGCTTGTCGAGCAGGTCGGCGATCTCCAGGCACATGGGTGCGAGCGCGCCTACGGAGACGAGCAGCACGTCCGGGGCGTCGGTGCCGGGAGCGCGTAGTACGTCCATGCCGCCGATACGGCCCACGGCGGGTACGGCGGGACCCACCGCGCCCTTGGAGAAGCGGACCACGGTCGGCGCGTCGTCGACGTCGACGGCCTCGCGGAGCTGGGCGCGGACCTGGTCGGCGTCGCGGGGCGCGGCGAGCCTGAGGCCGGGGACGACCTGGAGGATCGACATGTCCCACATGCCGTTGTGGGAGGCGCCGTCTGTGCCGGTGATGCCCGCGCGGTCGAGGACGAAGGTGACACCGCACTTGTGCAGGGCCACGTCCATCAGGACCTGGTCGAAGGCACGGTTGAGGAACGTCGCGTACACGGCGAAGACGGGGTGCAGGCCACCGGTCGCCAGGCCCGCGGCGGAGACGGCGCCGTGCTGCTCGGCGATGCCGACGTCGTAGACGCGGTCGGGGTACGTCTTGGCGAACTTGTCGAGGCCGACCGGCTGGAGCATCGCGGCCGTGATCGCGACGATGTCCTCGCGCTCCTTGCCGAGCTTGACCATCTCCTCGCCGAAGACGGAGGTCCAGTCGGCGCCGGAGGAGGCGATCGGCAGGCCCGTGTCGGGGTGGATCTTGCCGACGGCGTGGAAGCGGTCGGCCTCGTCCTGGAGGGCGGGCTGGTAGCCGCGGCCCTTCTCGGTGAGGCAGTGCACGATGACCGGGCCGCCGAAGCGTTTGGCGCGGGCCAGCGCGGACTCCAGTGCCTCGATGTCGTGACCGTCGATGGGGCCGACGTACTTCAGGCCGAGGTCCTCGAACATGCCCTGCGGGGCGATGAAGTCTTTGAGGCCCTTCTTGGCACCGTGCAGCGTCTCGTAGAGGGGCCTGCCGACGACGGGCGTGCGCTCCAGCAGGTCCTTCCCGCGGGCCAGGAAGCGCTCGTAGCCGTCCGTGGTGCGCAGGGTGGCGAGGTGGTTGGCGAGGCCGCCGATGGTGGGGGCGTACGAGCGCTCGTTGTCGTTGACGACGATGACCAGGGGGCGGTCCTTGGCGTCGGCGATGTTGTTGAGCGCTTCCCAGGCCATGCCGCCGGTGAGGGCGCCGTCGCCGATGACCGCGACGACGTGGTCGTCCGTCTTCAGGACCTGGTTCGCCTTCGCGAGGCCGTCGGCCCAGCCGAGGACCGTGGAGGCGTGCGAGTTCTCGATGATGTCGTGCTCGGACTCGGCCTGTGAGGGGTAGCCGGACAGGCCGCCCTTCATCTTCAGTCTGGAGAAGTCCTGACGGCCGGTGAGCAGTTTGTGGACGTAGGACTGGTGGCCCGTGTCCCACAGCACCTTGTCCTTCGGGGATTCGAAGACACGGTGCAGAGCGATGGTGAGCTCGACGACGCCGAGGTTGGGGCCGAGGTGGCCGCCGGTCTTGGAGACCGCGTCGACGAGGAAGGTCCGGATCTCCTCGGCCAGCTGGTCCAGCTGCTCCAGGCTGAGCCGGTCCAGATCGCGCGGTCCCGTGATACGGGTCAGCAGCGGCACCCGTGCCTCCTTGCATTAGAGCTGTTCGAGCTTTCGCCGGGCTCGTCGAGTGTAATGTTCCGCCTTTCATGAAAGTGCCCGGCACCACCATTGGTGCCGGGCACTTGTCTAAAGGAGACCGCGCCGACCCGCGCCCGTAAGGGGCGCGGGGCCGTGTCGATTTGCGGCTCCGCCGCGATGGGGGTCCCCCCGCTCTGGGGGTCCCCCCAGGCCCTTAAGGCACTGGGGGAGAAGCCGAGAGTGGGGGAGCGACCGGCCACAGTCAACCCGCAGCCGCCGAACGACTGGTCCGGCCGTGCTCTTGGGCGCCCCCGTTCCCAGCGGAGCGCTTACGCGCGACCCGCCGTCCTCTGCGTCTTGCGGGTGACGGAGTCGATCACGACCGTGGCCAGCAGGACGCTGCCCGTGATCATGTACTGGATCGGCGTGGCGATGCCCTCGAGGGCGAGCCCGTACTGGATCGAGGTGATCACCATGACACCGAGCAGCGCGTTCCAGGTACGGCCGCGACCGCCGAAGAGGCTGGTGCCGCCGATGACGGCCGCCGCGATGACGTTCATCAGCAGGTCACCGGCGCCCGCGCTCTGGTTGGCCGCGGCGATCTTCGAGGCCCAGAACAGACCGCCCACCGCCGCGAAGAATCCCGCGATGGCAAAGACCGAGATCCGTACCGCCGTGACGTTGATACCCGCACGCCGGGACGCCTCGACGCTGCCGCCGAGCGCGAAGATCTTGCGGCCGTAGCCCGTGCGGCGCAGCACGAAGTCGGTCATCACCAGGACCACCAGGAACAGCAGCAGCGCCAGGGGCAGGCCCTTGTACTGGTTGAACATGATCGCGGCGGCGTACGCGACGATCGCCAGCAGGCCCGTGCGCAGCAGGATGTCGACGAGCGGCCGGGACGGGATGCCCGCGGCCTCGCGACGGCGGCTGTCCAGGAAGGACGTGACGAAGAAGACGGCGACCGCGATCGTGGCGAGCCCGTAGGCGGCCGCGATGTCCGAGAAGTAGTACGTCGTCAGCTTGCCGATCAGACCATCGCCGTCGAGGTTGATCGTGCCGTTCTCGCCCAGGAGCTGGAGCATGAAGCCGAGCCAGAACAGCAGGCCGGCCAGGGTGACCGCGAACGCCGGCGCACCGATCCTCGCGAAGAAGAAGCCGTGGATAGCGCCCGCGACCGCGCCACCGCCGAGGGCCATGAGCACGGCCAGCCACTCGTTCATGCCGTGCGTGACGCTGAGTACGGCCGCGATGGCACCCGCGACACCGCTGACGGAGCCGACCGAGAGGTCGATCTCACCGAGCAGCAGCACGAAGACGATGCCGACGGACATCATGCCGGTGGCGACCATCGCCACGGCGATGTTGTTGAGGTTCTCGGCGGACAGGAAGTTCGAGTTCAGGCTCTGGAAGATGACGGCGATGGCGATCAGGCCGATGACGACCGGGAGCGAGCCCAGGTCACCACCGCGGATCTTGCGCTTGAACTCGATGACGTAGCCGGCGAAGCCGCGCTCACGCACCAGCAGCCGAGGGTCGACGGCGACATCCGCGCCGGCGGCCGCCTCCGGGTTCTCGACCGCTACGTCGGTGGTCTTCGGGGCGGCGTCCTGTGTCTTGTCGATGCTCACTTCTGTACCTCCCCGTTGCTGCGCGCCGCACGACGGGTCACGGCGTTGTCCGTGGCGCCCGTGATGGCGGAGATGATCTCCTCCTGCGAGGTCGCCTTGACCTCGAACACGCCGTTGTTGCGGCCCAGGCGCAGTACGGCGACCTTGTCGGCGACGGCCTTCACATCGGCCATGTTGTGGCTGATGAGGAGCACCGCGTGGCCGCGCTCGCGCAGCCGCTCCACCAGGTCGAGGACCTGCGCGGTCTGCTCGACACCGAGGGCCGCGGTGGGCTCGTCGAGGATGACCAGCTTCGGCTCGCCGAGCATGGAGCGGGCGATGGCCACGGTCTGCCGCTGGCCACCTGAGAGTGAGGCGATCGGGATGCGCACACTGGGAATGCGGATCGACAGCGTCTGCAGCAGCTCGCGGGAGCGGCGCTCCATCTCGACCTCGTCGAGCACGCCGCGCCTCTTCAGCTCGCGGCCCAGATAGAGATTGCCTACGACGTCGATGTTGTCGCACAGCGCGAGGTCCTGGTAGACGGTCGCGATGCCCAGGTTCTGAGCGTCGTGCGGCTTGTTGATCTGGACGGACCTGCCGTCCCACTCGATGACGCCCTCATCGATGGGGTGCACGCCGGCGATCGTCTTGACCAGCGTGGATTTTCCGGCACCGTTGTCACCCACCAGGGCGACCACCTCACCGGCGTGGACCTCGAGCTCTACGTCGGTGAGCGCCTGGACGGCACCGAACCGCTTGGAGACCCCGCGCAACGCCAGCACAGGCGTAGCGGACACGTAAACCATCTCCTTCGCCGCCTGACCCGGCGGAGAGGTCGTATAGAAGTTTGGGGAGCTGTTCCGTCCGGCGCCCCGCGCGAGCTTGCGGGGCTGTTGGTGGCGGGGCGCCGGAGGGGCTTTGAGTACGCGAGTCCCGTACAGGAATTCACCAGTCCCGTACGGGATTCAACGTAGCGAATTCCCGTACGCGGAAAGGGACTCGTGCGTACTTGATCGAGGACTTAACTGAGGCCGATCTGGCCGCAGGCGGCCTTGAACTTGGCCGTGCAGATCTCGTCGACCGTGTAGATGCCGTCCTTGATGACCGTGTCGTTGATGTTGTCCTTGGTCAGCGAGACGACCGGGACGAGGACCGACGGGACGCCCTTGGTGGTCGGGCTGTCGACCTCGGTCTTGGCGATGGAGTCGAGCTTCTCGCCCTGGGCGAGCGCGACGGCCATCTCCGCGGCGACGTCCGCCTCCTGCGGGTAGGGCTTGTACACGCTCATGTACTGCTCACCCGCGACGATGCGCTGCACGCCCGCGAGTTCGGCATCCTGGCCGGTGACCGGCGGGATCGGGTTGACCCCGGCGGCCTTCAGGGCGGTGATGATGCCGCCCGCCATGCCGTCGTTGGCGGAGTAGACGCCGACGATGTTGTTCTTGCCGATCGCGGAGATCGCGCCCTCCATGTTGGCGTTGGCGTTCTCCGCCTTCCACTCCTTGGTGTCGTACGACTTGGCGATGTCGACCTTGCCCTCGAGCTGGGACAGCGCGCCCTTCTTGAAGAAGGCGGCGTTCGGGTCGGTGATCGCGCCGTTCATCATGACGATCTTGGCGGAGGGCGTGGCTTTGTCTCCGAGGGCCTCCAGGAGCGCCTTGCCCTGGACGCGGCCGACCTCTTCGTTGTCGAACGAGACGTAGCCGTCGATGTCGCCCTGGGCGAGGCGGTCGTACGCGACGACCGGGATGTCCGCTTCCTTGGCCCTGTTGACGGAGTTCTCGATGGCCTTGGAGTCCACCGCGTCCACGATCAGCACGTCCACCTTGTTGGTGATCATCGTGTCGACCTGCTGGTTCTGCGTGGTGGCGTCCTGCTTGGCGTTGGCGTAGACGACCTCGCCCTTGTTGTTCGTGAGCTCCTTGACCTTCTTCTCGATCAAGGGCTTGTCGAACTTCTCGTAACGCGCGGTCTGGTTCTCCGGAAGGAGCAGACCGACCTTGATCGCGTCACCCTTGGCGGCGCCAGTCTCATCATTGTCGCCGCCGGCTTCCTCGGCGCTGCCACAGGCGGCCAGCGAGATGGCCATCGCACCTGCGGCAACGGCATAGGCAGCACGACGCATACGCGTGTTCACTTCAGAAACCTCCCTGACGTGGCCGCGACGGTGCGGCCGAGGTGACTGGCAGTCAACTCGGCCATTAGTACGACGTCAAGAAGTAAATCCTTAACGAGATGGCAACGGTGCCATCCGTTCTCTAAGTGAAGGCGGGAGTAGCCGTAGCGAGGGTTCCGTCCAAAAGGGTTGAATCCCCCATCTCGCTGAGTGCGAGAGCGAGAGCCCCGAGAACCTCCGCCCGGCCACCGAGCGCCCCTGGAAGAACGGACAGCTGGCGCGCCGCACTGGGGATCGCATAGCGGCCGACCGACTCCCTTATGGGCCCGAGCACCAGCTCACCGGCCTCGGCGAGATCACCGCCGAGGACCACCCGGCTCGGGTTGAGCAGGTTGCAGAGATTGGCGACTCCACTGCCGATGTGTCGGCCGACGTCGGCGATCACACGACGGCAGCCAGGGTCGCCGTCCCGCGCCAGCCGTACGACGCCTTCCATGGTCAGATCCGTGCCGTGGCTGGACTGGAGCAGCGGCAGTACGTAGCGCGCGGCCGCGAAGGTTTCCAGGCAGCCCCGGTTTCCGCAGCGGCAGACGGGGCCGGATTCATCAAGAGTAATATGACCGATTTCTCCGGCCGTGCCACCCGGGCCGCGGTAGATCCGGCCGTTGATGACCAGGCCGGCACCGACACCGCTCGCGACCTTGATGTACGCCAGGTCCCTGACCCCCCGGCCACTCCCCCACACCAGCTCACCGAGGGCGCCGAGGTTGGCGTCGTTGTCCACGTGCACCGGTACGCCGAGCCGCCCCCGCAGCTCCTCGGCGGGCTTGGTGCCGGTCCAGCCCGGCAGGATGGCGGTCGAGCCGAGGGTGCCGGACTCCACGTCGATCGGGCCTGGCACACCGAGGCCGACACCCGCGATCTTGCTGCGGTCGACGTCGGTGGCCGCGATCAGCCTGCTGACCAGCTGTTCGGCCCGGTCGAGGCCCTGTGCGGCGGAGGCGTCCACGTCCAGGGGTTCGGATTCCTCGGCGAGTACCTGATGCGCGAGGTTCCCTATTGCGACGCGCAAATGCGTGTGCCCGAAGTCGACCCCTATCACGATGCCGGCGTCGCCGCTCAAGCTGACGCTACGGGCCCGCCTGCCGCCCGCCGATGTGGGCGTGACCTCGACCGTTCCGCCTTCTTTGAGTTCGCGGACGATGTTGGAGACCGTCGCCGCGGACAGGCCCGTCGTCCTCGCGATCTCCGCCTGTGTGAGCGATCCGGCCAGGCGCACAGCACGTACGACCCGTTCGAGATTTGCTCGGTGCAGCGACGACTGCGACCCCGGAGTCTCCACGACGACCTCCTGCGTACGGGGTCACCTCGGTGAGACCCCGTCTATGTGCAACTAGTGAACTCTAAGCTGAGCCGTTGGGGCTGCCTTCCGTCAAGAGGTTGAGCAGAGGGGTGCATACCCGCACCCGCAAACGCGAGGGTGGCCCCGGCACCAATCCGGGACCACCCTCGCAAACCGAACCGCTACTTGAGGGCGCCCGCCGTCAAGCCCGCGACCACCTGCCGCTGGAAGATGATGTACGCGGCGAGGACCGGCAGCATCGCCATGACCAGGCCCGCGAACAGGCCGGACCAGTCGCCCTTGTAGCCCTGGCTCACGGCGAGCTGGACGAGGCCCTGGGTGAGGACCTTGCGGTCCGGCTCGGTGTTCAGCACCGTCGGCAGCATGTACTGGTTCCACTGGCCCAGGAAGTTGAAGATGCTGATGCTGATCAGACCGGGCTTGGCCATCGGCAACATCACCTGGAAGAACGTCCGGGTGTGCGAGGCCCCGTCCACGAAGGCCGCCTCCGCCACCGAGGTCGGCAGCGTACGGAAGAAGGCCGTCATGAAGAACACGGTGAACGGCAGCGAGTACGCGATGTAGACCAGGATCAGCCCGGGCAGCGTGTTCAGCAGCGACAGGTTCTGCATGACGTAGAACAGCGGAACCAGCGCCAGCATGATCGGGAAGCTCATTCCTCCGATGAAGAGGAAGTAGATGAAGCGGTTCCCGGGGAATTCGAAACGCGCGAGGACGTACGCCGCCATCGAACCCAACAGCATCGTGCCGACGAGCGAGAACCCCACCACGATCACCGTGTTGAGGAAGTAGTCGCTCATGTTCGCCTCGGTCCAGGCCCGCGACCAGTTCTCGAAATGCAACGAGTCCGGCAGCGCCCAGGGCGAACTGAAGATGTCCCGGTCCGTCTTGAACGAGGTCATCACCGCCCACAACAGCGGCATCACGACCATGAACGCCCAGA
Source organism: Streptomyces pseudoechinosporeus (assembly GCF_054783935.1). NCBI lineage: Bacteria > Bacillati > Actinomycetota > Actinomycetes > Kitasatosporales > Streptomycetaceae > Streptomyces > Streptomyces pseudoechinosporeus. The sequence goes on along the minus strand of NZ_BAAGPS010000023.1, from coordinate 320,058 downwards.
GAATGAGCATGCCGTGCGAGAAGAAGTTGAGGGTCCTGCCCTCGGAGGGCTTCTCCAGCGGCCCGGGCGCGGCCGTCGTCTTGGTGACGGGCGGCCGCTCGTCCTGAGGGGTGTCGGCGGGAGGGGTGTCGGTCGTCTTCATAGGTCAGTACTCCAACCGCTCGCGCCGGCCCAGCCTCATCACAACCGCAACGAACAGCAGCGTCACGATGAGCAGGGCGACACCGATCGTCGTCGCGTACGCGGCCTGGCCGTCCCGGAACGCCTTTTGGTACACGTACAGCGGCAATACCGTCGTCGAATAGTCGGGGCCACCGCCGTTCGGCCCCACGGTCATGATCTGCACGACCGCGAAGGACTCGGCGCCCAGCGCCAGGATGCCCATATACGCCCAGCCGGACTGCACGGTGTCCCAGAGCAGGGGCAGGGTGATCCTGAAGAACGTGGTGATGCGGTTCGCGCCGTCAAGGAGTGCCGCCTCGTAATAGTCCTTGGGAATGGACGCCATTCCGGCGGAGAAGAGCACCACGAAGAATCCGACAGTGACCCAGACGAGAACCGCGAAGACACACCACAGCGCGAGATCGGGATCGCCGAGCCAGTTGGGCTGGACATTGTCCAGACCGACCGCCTTGAGCGCGGAGTTGAGCGCACCGCTGTTGGGGTTGTACGCGAACTGGAACAACAGCGCCACGATCGCGATCGACAGCACCTGCGGGAAGAAGTAGACGACCTTGTAGAAGGCCGAGCCGCGTACGCCCGCGATCGCGGCGTTCTTCCTGCGTCGTCCGCCCACATTCAGCATGAAGGCGAAGAACAACGCCAGTGCCAGCGTCACCAGCGGCAGCAGCACCACGAACATCACGCTGTGCTGGAACGACTTCCAGAAGACGTCGTCGTCCAGCATTCTCGTGAAGTTGTCGAAGCCCACCATCTTGAACTCGGGGCTCAGACCGCTCCAGTCCGTGAACGAATAGTAGATGGACTGGATGAAGGGCCAGATGACGAAAAGGGTGTAAATCGCCAGAGGGGCCGTCAAGAACCCCACGATGAAACGGTATTTACCGTGTTGCATTCCTACCGACCCGATCTTCCCGCGGGCGCTGCCGCCGACGCCACGACCATCGAGAGCGGGGGACCCCGGTCACGCCCCGGAGCCCCCCGCCGCGCTCACTGGTGCTTGTAGTGCTGGATGGAGTCGTCCTTGGCCGCCTCGTCGGCGTAACCCTGGATCTTCTTGATCGCCTCGGCCGGGGTGAGCCGCCCGGCCATCATCTCGCCGAGGCCACCCACGCCGATCTTCTCCTTCTGCAGCGCCACGTACCAGTCCTGGAGGCGCGGGTTGACCACGTTCTCGCCGGCCTTCTCCAGCGCCGCCACACCGGACTTCAGGCCCGGGGTCAGCTCGATACCGTCGGTGCCGCCGTTGAACGCGGACAGCGACTTGACGGACGTGGTGAAGTTCTTCGACGACTCCTCGCTGAGCATGATGCGCAGCTGCTCCATGCCGCCGTCGGGGTTCTTGGCCTTGGCGGGGACGATGAAGGGCTCGCCGCCGGACGCCCAGATGGTGCCGAACGGCATCTTGTCCGAACTGTCGATGCCGGACGGCGCGGACACCGCGAGGTCGAAGTCCTTCGGCATTGTCTTCGCCGCCTCGTTCTCCACCCAGGAGCCGTTCGGGATGAAGAGCGCCTTGCCCTCGGTCCAGGCCGTCTGCGACTGGATGTGGTCCAGGCCCGGCGTGCCCTCGAGGATGTAGCCCTTCTTGTAGAGCTCGTAGTAGGCCTCGAAGCAGGTCTTGACCGCGGGGTGCTTCCAGGCGTTCGGCTCAAGGTTGTCGATGGCGTCGAGAGTCTCCGGGCCGCCGACCTTGGCGATCATCGGGTAGAGCGAGAAGGGGATGTAGTACGGGTGCTTACCGGCGTACGTCCAGCCCGCGATGCCCTTCTTCTTCGCCTTCTCGCAGACCGCGAGCATGTCGTCCCAGGTCTCCGGGTACGTGGCGTCGAGCGAGTCCAGGGCCTTCTGGGAGTACCACACGCCGTACACGGTGTACGCGTAGTACATGATCCAGACCGGGTCGCCGTCGAACTGGCCCATCTCGACGATGCCGGGGCGCAGGGTGTCCCGGACCTTCTTGTTCGGGTCGTCGACGGACGGCGCGTCCAGCAGCGGGGTGAGGTCGGCGAGCTGCTTCTTGCCGACGAGGACGCCCATGTCCATCTGCTCGGCACCGGAGTTGTCGATCAGATCCGGCGGGGAGCCCTGGTTGAACCGCGGCTGGAGGACCGACTGGATCTTCTGGGTCGAGGAGAACTTGACCTTCGCGTCGGGGAACTTCTTCTCGTAGACCGCCTTGGCGTCCTCGGCGTACTTCGTGCCGAAACCGCCGTCGAAGATGACGATCTCCAGCGGCGCGGTCTCATTGACGGCAAGCGGGTTCTCCGCGGTCTTCTTGCCCTTCTCGACCTTCTCCTCGCTGCCGCTGTCACCACCGCTGGCGCACGCGGACAGGAAGCTCATCGTGGGCACGGCGATCAGGCCGAGCGCTGCGGACCGCTTGATCAGATCGCGGCGGCCGACACCTTCACGGCCGCTGTGGGCGGAAGTGGATCCCATGCTCAAGTCCTCGCCTTCTCCAGGACTCAGGCGGTGAACCGGATCCTCCCGGGCACCGCGATGATGTGCTGTGTTTTCCCGGCGACACATGGCCGAAAGCGGCTGCGTCGCGGGCCGGACCCCCGGCCCTGAGACCGGGTAGGACGACGTACTCGGTGCGCCCCTGCGAGGGGTTTCGACTGAACTCGGATCATGCCGGGCCGCCCGCGGACGGACGAGCGACCGTGCGGACGCTGACAGGTATAGTCCACTTCCCGAGGCGGGGGCAAGATCGAATGCAGGTTCGGTCGGCAGTCTTTCCCGAGTTGAGATCTCGCGGATATATGACACGCCCTTGGATTCCCCGTGCGCCTACCGAACCTCTCCTGACCTCGGCCAATTGAGTGATCCCGGCAACTTGCGACTCATCACATCGCATACACCTCTTTCAACACCCTTGACACCACTGACCACTTGACGCCCTACTAGACCCCGCACAGCGAATTGACAACGTTGTCCGCTTCGCAGGGGAGGGTGCTGCCAGATGCGGCGCAGATCTCGGCACAGACGGGGTTCCACGGCAATTCTGGGAGCGACGGCATTAGCGCTGGTGGTGGCCTCGCAGGGCGCCGCCGTCGCCCGGCCCGGCCAAGCGGCGGCGGCCGAGGGGGAGTTCGCGTCCTCCTTCGAGACGGACGATCCGGCTCCCGACTGGCTCAACACGGTCGATACGACACCTGACGGCACGAAACGCTCCTCGGGCGTCGACGGCGGCTACAGCAGCGGCATCCCCGGCAATGTCACCGACCATGTCACCGACGTCCGGGCGAGCAGCGAGAACACCGGCGGCGGCGAGGTGAAGGAGAACCTCGTCGACGTCGAGCCCAGCACCAAATGGCTGACCTTCGCGCCCACCGGCTGGGTCGAGTTCGACCTGGACGCCCCCATCAAGCTGGTCACCTACGCGCTGACGTCGGCCAACGACCACGACGAGCGCGACCCCGTGGACTGGACCCTGCAGGGCTCCACGGACGGCAAGGACTGGAAGACCCTCGACACCCGCACCGGCGAATCCTTCGGCGAGCGGTTCCAGACGAAGTCGTACGACCTCACCGAGCCGGCCGAGTACCAGCACTTCCGGCTCGACATCACCAAGAACAACGGCGCCTCCGACGCCTTACAGCTCGCCGACGTGCAGTTCTCGACCGGCGACGAGGAAGAGCCCGCGCCCAAGGACATGCTCTCCCTCGTGGACCGCGGCCCGAGCGGCTCCCCGACCGCCAAGGCGGGCGCCGGCTTCACCGGCAAGCGGGCCCTGCGGTACGCGGGCACACACAAGACGGACGGCCGCGCCTACTCGTACAACAAGGTCTTCGACGTGAACGTCCGCGTCGGGCGGAACACCCAGCTGGCGTACCGGATCTTCCCGTCGATGGCGGACGGCGACCGCGACTACGACGCCACGAACGCGTCCGTGGACCTGGCCTTCACGGACGGCACCTATCTGAGCGACCTGCGCGCCACCGACCAGCACGGATTCGCGCTCACACCACAGGGACAGGGCGCCGCCAAGATCCTCTACGTCAACCAGTGGAACAACGTCGCCTCACGGATCGGCTCGGTCGCGGCCGGCAAGACGGTGGACCGGATCCTGGTCGCGTACGACTCCCCCAAGGGCCCCGCGAAGTTCCGCGGCTGGCTGGACGATGTCGCACTGAGGTCCGTAGCTCCCGAGAAGCCCAAGGCGCATCTGTCCGACTACGCGCTGACGACCCGCGGCACCAACTCCAGCGGCGGCTTCTCCCGCGGCAACAACTTCCCCGCCACGGCCGTGCCGCACGGCTTCAACTTCTGGACGCCGGTCACCAACGCGGGTTCGCTCAGATGGCTGTACGACTACGCGCGTGCCAACAACGCGGACAACCTGCCCACCATCCAGGCGTTCAGCGCCAGCCATGAGCCCAGCCCCTGGATGGGCGACCGGCAGACCTTCCAGGTGATGCCGTCGGCCGCCACCGGCACCCCGGACACGGGACGTGAGGCCCGGGAGCTCGCCTTCAAGCACGAGAACGAGACGGCGCGCCCGTACTACTACGGAGTGCGCTTCGAGAACGGCCTCAAGGCGGAGATGACGCCCACGGATCACGCGGCCGCTCTGCGCTTCACCTATCCCGGTGACGACGCGAGCGTCCTCTTCGACAACGTCACCGACCAGGCGGGCCTGACGCTGGACAAGGAGAACGGGATCGTCACCGGCTACTCGGACGTGAAGTCCGACCTGTCGACAGGCGCGACACGGCTCTTCGTGTACGGAACCTTCGACGCACCCGTGACCGACGGCGGCTCCTCCGGAGTCAAAGGCCATCTGCGCTTCGACGCAGGCTCCGACCGCACCGTGACTCTCCGCCTGGCGACCTCCCTCATCAGCGTCGACCAGGCCAAGGACAACCTCCGCCAGGAGATCCCCGACGGCACCTCCTTCGACACGGTCAAGTCACGCGCCCAGAAGCAGTGGGACCGGATCCTCGGCAAGGTGGAGGTCGAGGGTGCGACACCGGACCAGCTGACGACGCTGTACTCCAGCCTCTACCGGCTGTACCTGTACCCCAACTCCGGCTTCGAGAAGGTCGGTTCGAAGTACCAGTACGCCTCCCCCTTCTCGCCGATGCCCGCCCCGGACACCCCGACGCACACCGGAGCGAAGATCGTCGACGGCAAGGTGTACGTCAACAACGGCTTCTGGGACACGTATCGGACGACCTGGCCGGCGTACTCGCTGCTGACACCAGGTCAGGCGGGCGACATGGTCGACGGTTTCGTACAGCACTACAAGGACGGCGGCTGGACCTCGCGCTGGTCCTCGCCCGGGTACGCGGACCTGATGACCGGCACCTCCTCGGACGTGGCGTTCGCGGACGCGTACGTCAAGGGCGTCGACTTCGACGCCAAGTCGGCGTACGAGGCGGCGCTGAAGAACGCGACGGTCGTCCCGCCGTCCTCCGGGGTCGGCCGCAAGGGGATGGGCACCTCGCCGTTCCTGGGCTATACGAGCACGGACACGCACGAGGGCCTGTCGTGGGCGCTGGAAGGCTACCTCAACGACTACGGCATCTCGAAGATGGGCCAGGCCCTCTACAAGAAGACGGGCGAGACTCGCTACAAGGAGGAGGCGGAGTACTTCCTCGACCGGGCCCAGGACTACGTCAACCTCTTCGACTCGAAGGCGGGCTTCTTCCAGGGCCGTGACGAGAAAGGCGACTGGCGGGTCGAGTCCGCCAAGTACGACCCGCGCGTGTGGGGCTACGACTACACCGAGACGAACGGCTGGGGTTACGCCTTCACCGCCCCCCAGGACTCGCGCGGCCTCGCGAACCTCTACGGCGGCCGGCCGGGGCTGGCGGAGAAGCTCGACGAGTATTTCGCGACCCCGGAGACCGCCTCGCCCGAGTTCAAGGGCTCGTACAGCGGCGTCATCCATGAGATGACCGAGGCGCGAGACGTACGGATGGGCATGTACGGCCACTCCAACCAGGTCGCCCACCACGTGAACTACATGTACGACGCGGCCGGGCAGCCCTGGAAGGCGCAGAAGAACGTCCGTGAGGTGCTGTCGCGGCTGTACGTCGGCAGCGAGATCGGGCAGGGCTACCACGGAGACGAGGACAACGGCGAGCAGTCGGCCTGGTTCCTGTTCTCCGCACTCGGCTTCTATCCGCTGGTGATGGGCAGCGGCGAATACGCCATCGGCTCCCCGCTGTTCACCAAGGCGACGGTGCATTTGGAGAACGGCAAGGACCTGGTGGTCAAGGCGCCGAAGAACAGCGCGAAGAACGTGTATGTGCAGGGACTCAAGGTCAACGGACGTACGTGGACGTCGACTTCACTCCCCCACTCGCTCATCTCCCGCGGCGGCACCCTGGAGTTCGACATGGGGTCGAAGCCGTCGTCGTGGGGCACGGGGAGGAACGCGGCGCCGCCGTCGATCACCCAGGACGACAAGGTGCCGTCGCCGCGGAGCGATGTCATCGAGGGGGACGGGGCGTTGTTCGACAACACGTCGGCGACGGGCGAGGCTGCGGCCTCCGTCGATCTGCCGATCCCCAAGGGGGCGAAGGCAGTTCAGTACACGCTGACGTCTTCGGATCGGGCGAAGGCTCCGAAGGGCTGGGTCCTGCAGGGCTCGTCCGATGACGGCAGCACGTGGAAGGACCTGGACAGGCGCTCCGGGGAGTCCTTCGCCTGGGACAAGCAGACGCGCGCATTCTCGGTCGCCAAGCTGGGGACGTATGAGCGGTACCGGCTGGTCCTCGACGGCGAGGCGACGCTGGCGGAGGTGGAGCTGCTGGCCTGAGGCACGCTCCCACGGGCCTCCCCCACGGGAGAGGGGCGGGCGCGGAGGAACTCTCCGCGCCCGCCGCGCGTCAACGGTGCGCCGTGGCAGTCTCACTTCGGGTGACGCTACCGTCGTACACAAGACCACGACGCGCACCGGCGTCCACACTCTTGTCCATGGGAGCAGTGATGACCACACCCGGGCAGGGACGGGCCACAGAGGACACCTGGATGTTCCCGCCGGCAGACGGCTGGACCTTCGACCAGGTCAAGCACTTGGAGCTGCCTTTCGACTGGGAACTCGTGGATGGACGGATCGTGGTTCGAGGACAGACCAAGTACTGGCACAACCGTGTGCGCGACAGGCTGTTGATCGCCCTTGATGCCGCACGAGCCGAGCCGTACGAGGTCGTGGCCGAGCAATGCGTCATGGTCGATGACCAGAACGCCAACAAGCCGGACCTGATCGCCTTCGACCCCCGGAAGCTGAACTTCCTGGAGCTCGAATGCATCCCGGTGGAGAAGCTCGCCCTCGTCGTCGAGGTCGTCTCCCCCGGTTCCCGCCAGGACGACCGGGTACGCAAGCCCGCGCTCTTCGCCGAGGCCAAGGTGCCCTGCTATTGGCGGGTGGAGCTGGAACGGGACCAGCGGCTCGCGGTGCACGAGTACTGGCTGCACGCCGAGACCCGGTCGTACATCCCGGCGCCCATGCACCCCGTGCACCACGACAAGCTGGTCACCGAGGTCCCGTTCCAGGTGGAGATCGACATCAACGCGCTCGTCGGGTTCTGACAGGCCGCTCCCGTCAGCCGACCCGACACGGGAGGGCGGTCGCCGGATCACCCCCGGAGCCCTCGACCGCGTACCCGAACGTCGTGCTCTCTCCCGGATCCAGCGAGCCGTTCCAGTCGGCGTTGTGGACCATCACGTTCTGCCCGGTGTAGGTCGCGTTGCCGCTCCACAGGCTGTCGACCTTCTGACCACTGGGCAGCGTCCAGTCGACCATCCAGCCGAGCATCGGGACGTCACCGGAGTTGGTGACGGTCACCTCGGACTGGTAGCCGCCGTTCCAGCTGCCCGTCGTCTTGCGCGTGGCCGTGCAGGTCCCCGGCACCGGCTCGGTGGGGTTGCCCGGCTGCTTGATGCCGGTGACCTCGCCGTTTCCGCCGTCGAAGACGACGTCGGAGCAGGAGTAGAAGGTCTCCTGGCTGTCGGAGCGCTGCCAGACCATGTAGATGATGTGGCGTCCGTCCTTGCCCTCCGGAAGCCGGCCGGACCAGGAGTAGTTGGCCTCGACCGTGCCCGGGCTGCCGTTGAGCGGCGGGTGGTCGACGGTCAGGAACGGCTGTTCCTCCATGTCGTCCCAGGTCAGCGGCTTGGTCGGGTCGAAGCCGTCCTTGGTGATGTACACGTAGAACCAACCCGGGTGCGCGGCCCACGCGTTGTACGAGAAGTCGACGGTCGCGCCCGAGGTCAGATGCGTCAACGGCCAGTCGCTGCTCGGGGTGTTGAAGCCGGTGAAGTTGGTGTTGCCGCCACTGCACAGCTCACCGTCGGGCACGAAGCCGCGGGTGCGGCCCGCACCGTCCGAGCGAAGGACGGAGAACCAGTTGTAGAACGGCGTCGTGCCGCTGACCTGCTGCGCCGCCTTACAGGCTGGGTTGACAGGCTTGATCTCGCCGGTATCGGTCAGGCCGTCCTGCCAGCAGAGGAAGGTGCGGCTGCCGGGCTTCATGGGGGTGCCGTGGGCCTCCGCCTCGCCGCCGGCCGTGACGACCAGGCTCAGGGCCGGGATCGTCGCGAACAGGGCCACGAGGACGAGGAAGAGGGCTCTGGCGCGGGTGGGGAGCACTAATCGGCGTGGGGAGTCCAGGGACTTCGCCGTCGCTCTGGATTTTGGCATGATCATGACAGATCAGTCCATTCCTTGAGGTACGGGCCGTGTGTGGATGCGCGGGTACGCAGTGGATGCGTGTGTGCAGATGCGTGAGGCGGGAGCGGCCACGGGGTGGGTTCCGGTCCACCGTATGGGAGCGCTCCCACCCCACCCTTTGGGGAAACTAGCGCTGAGCGGCCCACTTGTAAACGCCTGGCACAAGGGGCCGCACCTCGGTGAGTGCGGCTCACGGGCTGAACAGGGTTACGCCGACGGGCGGTCCGGGCGTACGGAGAAGGCCGTGTCGCCCGCCACCGCCACGATCGCGTCCTTCACGAGCAGCAGGCTCGGGATCGTGTTCTCCGCCGAGTCCCCCGGGGCGTCGAGCTTGTCCGTGGTCCACCGCTCGGCACCGGTTCCGCGGTCGAGCGCGAGGAGGCGGCCGTAGCGGTTGGCGAAGTACAGGGCGTCGTACTTCTTGGACAGCACGGGCGTCGACAGGTTCTCGATCTGCGTGCCCCGCTGCCACAGCCGGGTGCCGTCGGAGACCTTGACCGCGGTGACGGTTCCGTCGGGACGGACGAAGTACGCGATGCCGTCGATGACGGTGGCCGTGCCGCGTGGGGCGCCCGCCAGGGGGATCCGGGTGACGGTGCCGGTGGTCGGATTCACCCGCAACAGGGCGGTGTACGACTCGTCCCGGCCGTCGTTCGACTGGTACTCCGCAGTCTTGGGCAGCACGAACAATGGCTGTCCGTCGACGGCGCCGAGCGGCACCGCCCCCGAGGGCAGCGGGTCGAGTTCGTTCGCCGTGCCGTCGGTCGGGTCGAGGCGCAGGAGGCCGGTCGACCCCTTGGTGGGATCGTTCGCGTCGGCACACGCGCCGTAGGGAGCGCCGTCGAGGACCACCGGGGCGCAGGAGGTGCCGGCCGACGACTTGGCCGGGGTGCGCCACAGGTCCTTGCCCGTGGTGGCGTCGAGGGCGACGAACTCCAACGCGTCGTCCGACATCGTCACGACGCCGTCGTCGAACAGGGCGGCACGATAGCCTGCGTCGACCTCTCGGGTCCAAACGCGCTTTCCGGTGTCGGCGTCGAGGGCGATCACCCGCTGGGCCGCGTACACCTCGTCCGGCTGCTCCACCGTGTACACGATCCCGTCACGCACGCCGAGGGGCCGCTCGGCGGCCTGGGAGCTGTTGCCGAACCGCCACCCGACGCGGCCCGAGGCGGCGTCGAGCCGGGCGACCGTGAAGCCGGTTCCCGCGCAGTACAGGGAGGATCCGCCGGACACGCAGCCGGAGTCCACGCTGTCCACGTTGATGGTCAGGGGGTCGTCCTGCACGGCCCGGGTGAGGTTTGTCTGCCAGGGCTGCCAGCCGGCGGGGAGCGCCGGGGCCGACGAGGAGGGGGTGTCGGCGGCGGGCCTGTCCTCGGTGGTGTCCGAGCTCGACACCAGGTGGTACACCGACGCGGACACTGCGGTGACGGCCAGGGCCGCGCCGAGGACGACGAGGCGGCGCACCCGGCGGCTGCGGCGGCCGGTGCCGGCCGCGGCCGTCGTGTCACCGTGGCGTCGAGCGGTCGGCCGGTCTCCCGGTACGCGCGGCCTACCCACCACAGCTGTGTCCGGCAGCGTCTTGAACAACCCGTGCAGTTCCGCCAGTTGAGGCCTTGCGCCCGGGTCCTTGTCCAGGCAGCGCTCGACGATACTCAGCAGAGATTCGGGGACGCCGTCCAACGCAGGCTGCTCGTGCACCACCTGATAACCCGTCATGTATGGGCTGTCGCCGTCGAAGGGACGGTTGCCGGTGACCGCGTACACCAGCAGCGAACCCAGCGAGAAGACGTCCGAGGCGGCGGTGACGTCCCGGGGCGAGGCGAACTGCTCCGGGGACATGAAGGGCGGAGTGCCGATCAGCCGTCCGGTCACGGTGAGGGCCTGGTTGTCGGCGGCGCGCGAGATGCCGAAGTCGATGACGCGCGGTCCGTCCTCGGCCATCAGGACGTTGCTCGGCTTCAGATCGCGGTGCACCACCCCCGCCCGGTGGATGTCCCGCAACGCTTCGACAAGACCCAGCGCCAGCGTGCGCAACTCGCCACCGCCCAGCGCGCCTTCCTTGGCAACGATGTCCTCCAGCGTGCGGCCCGGCACGTACAGCGTGGCCATCCAGGGCAGTTCGGCGTCCGGATCGGCGTCCACCACGGGGGCAGTGAAGGCCCCGCTCACCCGGCGGGCCGCCGCGACCTCTTGGCGGAAGCGGGTGCGGAACTCCTCGTCCTGCGCGTACTGCGTGTGGACGACCTTGACCGCGACATGGCGCCCGGAGGCGGCGCGGGCCAGGTAGACGACGCCCATGCCGCCGCTGCCGAGCCGGTCGAGCAGCGTATAGCCGCCGATGGACCCGATGGACTCCGAATCCCCGGTGCTCAGCGGCATATTCCGGTCGCCCATCGCAAATCCCCTGTGTCGCACGGCTGTTCAGCGGCATCAGACTAGTGCCTGTGCCGCGGGCCATGTCGCAGAGGCCGGACCGTCTACACCGACGCAGACCGGCTCCGGGCCGCCTGCACTCCCGACGGTTCGTCCGCCGCCGGAAGGTCGACGGTGAACTCCGTGTGCCCGGGGACGCTGTGCACGTCGATCCGGCCGCCGTGGGCCGACGTGATCGCCGCCGCGATCGCCAGCCCCAGCCCCGAACCGCCCGCCCGCGCGTCTCTCCGGGAGCGGGAGGTGTCGGCGCGGGTGAAGCGCTCGAAGACCCTGGGGAGGAGGGCGGGCGGGATGCCGGGGCCGTTGTCGCGGACGCGGACGACGCAGTGGTCCGCAGTGGCGTCGACGGATGCCACCACTGTCGTGCCAACAGGCGTGTGCATACGCGCGTTGGCCAACAGGTTGGCCACCATCTGGTGGAGTCGGGCCTCGTCGCCGATGACCAACGCCGGGGCGTCGAGGCTGAGTTCGAGCTGCCAGTCGTGACCGCCGCCCGCAGCACGCGCGTCCCACACCGCCTCGGTGACCAGCGCGGTCAGGTCCACCTCGGCGGACTGTAGGGGCCGGCCGTCGTCGAGGCGGGCCAGCATGAGGAGGTCCTCGACGAGGCCGGTCATGCGGGCCGACTCCGCCGAGACCCGGCGCCAGGCCAGCATCGGCTCGATCCGGTCCGTGCCGCGGTTCATCAGTTCCGCGTATCCGGCGATGGACGCGAGCGGTGTGCGCAGTTCGTGGCTGGCGTCGGCGAGGAAGCGCCGCATCTTCTCCTCGCTGCGGCGCACCCGCTCCTCGCCGCGCTGCCGCTCGACGAGGGATGACTCGACGTGGTCGATCATGCGGTTGAGCGCGGCGCCGACTTGGCCGGCCTCGCTGCCGGGATCGGTGTCGGGTTCGGGCACCCGGGTCAGGCCGGTGACCTCGCCCCGGCCGAGCGGCGCGCGGGAGACCTCGGCGGCGGTGGCGGCGACCCGCCCGAGGGGCCGCAGCTGGCGTCGTACGACCACGGCGCAGACGCAGCCCGCGAGGGCGAGACCGGCGACCGCGACGCTCGCCTCGGCCACGACCAGGCCGCTGATCATGTGCTCGACGTTGTCCATCGGGAGCCCGGTGAGGACCCGGATGCCGTCGCTGTCGAGCGCGATGATCCGGTAGGTGCCGAGGCCGGGGACGGTCCGGGTGTACTTGGAGCCGTCGGCCGCGATGTCGGCGAGGGGGGCACGCTGGGCATCGGTGAGGGAGTGCGGCGGGGTGTCCTGGCCGACGACCGCCGCGGAGAGGACCGTACCGTCGTTGTCGAGCCGGGCGGCGAGCAGGCCTGCGGGACGGCCGTTCTCGGCCCCGCCCAGGCCGAGTTCGGCGGCGTTGGTGACCCGGTCGTCCAAGTCGCCCATCAGATAGGCGCGTTGGACGAAGGCGGTGGTGAACGCCATCGTGGTGCACACGACGACGAGGGTGGCGCTGAAGAAGAGGAGCAGCCTGGTGCGCAGGGACTGCGTGCGCAGCCGCAGGCGCGGCGGGGCGGTCATCTCCCCTCCTCCGCAGGCCTGATGGCGTAGCCCGGTCCGGGCCCGGTGTGGATCATCGGCGCCCGGCCGTGTTCGGCCCCGGCGCGCGGCGCGCTCCGCCCGTCCGACGCCGGACAGGCCCGTCGGCCCGCCTCGGTGACGGCCACGGACAACACTTCGGTGAGCGTGGGGTCGTCGACGACGATGAGCACGCGTACGCGGCCGGTCCGGGGCCGGGAGGTGCCAGGCATGTCCCGATCGTGTCCCGGTCCGCTGAGGGAACCCTGTGTTCCACCTGAGGGTGGGTGATGACCTGGGACATCCCTGGCCACACACGGCGAAGGGCCGCACCCCCGTCACCGGGGGCACGGCCCTCAACTACGTTGCCGGACCGCTTACTTGCGGATCAGGCTGCGCAGTACGTACTGCATGATCCCGCCGTTGCGGTAGTAGTCCGCCTCGCCGGGGGTGTCGATGCGGACGACCGCGTCGAACTCGACGCCCGTGTCCGTGGTGACCTTCACCGTGCGAGGCGTACGGCCCTCGTTCAGTTCGGTCACGCCGGTGAAGGAGAAGGTCTCCTCGCCGGTCAGGCCCAGGGACTCGGCCGTGGCGCCCTCCGGGAACTGGAGCGGGAGTACGCCCATGCCGATGAGGTTCGAGCGGTGGATGCGCTCGTACGACTCGGCGATGACGGCCTTGACGCCCAGCAGCGCCGTGCCCTTGGCCGCCCAGTCGCGGGACGAGCCGGAGCCGTACTCCTTGCCCGCGAGGACGACGAGCGGGATGCCCTGCTCGATGTAGTTGCGGGAGGCGTCGTAGATGAAGGAGACGGGCGCGTCCGGCTGGGTGAAGTCGCGGGTGTAGCCGCCCTCCGTGCCCGGCGCGATCTGGTTGCGCAGGCGGATGTTGGCGAACGTGCCGCGGATCATGACCTCGTGGTTGCCGCGGCGGGAACCGTAGGAGTTGAAGTCGCGGCGCTCGACGCCGTGCTCCGTGAGGTACTTGCCCGCCGGGGTGTCGGCCTTGATCGCGCCGGCCGGGGAGATGTGGTCGGTGGTGACCGAGTCGCCCAGCTTGGCGAGGACGCGGGCGCCGGTGAAGTCGGTGACCGGCGTGGTCTCCATCGTCATGCCCTCGAAGTACGGGGGCTTGCGGACGTACGTGGACTGCGGGTCCCACTCGAAGGTGTTGCCGGTCGGGATCGGCAGGGCCTGCCACTGGGCGTCGCCCGCGAAGACGTCGGAGTAGGACTTGTTGAACATGTCCTCGCCGATGGCGTTCGCCACGACGTCGTTGACCTCGGCCTCGGTGGGCCAGATGTCCTCGAGGTATACGGGCTTGCCGTCCTGGCCGGTGCCCAGGGCGTCCTTGGTGATGTTCACCTTCATGGAGCCGGCGAGGGCGTACGCGACGACCAGCGGCGGGGACGCCAGGTAGTTCATCTTGACGTCGGGGTTGATCCGGCCCTCGAAGTTGCGGTTGCCGGAGAGGACCGAAGTGACCGCCAGGTCGTGCTCGTTGACCGCCTTGGAGACCTCCTCCGGCAGCGGGCCGGAGTTGCCGATGCAGGTGGTGCAGCCGTAACCGACCAGGTTGAAGCCGACCTTGTCGAGGTACGGGGTGAGCCCCGCCTTGTCGAAGTAGTCGGTGACGACCTTGGAGCCGGGGGCGAGGGTGGTCTTGACCCAGGGCTTGCGCGTCAGGCCCTTCTCGACCGCCTTCTTGGCCACAAGGGCGGCGGCGACCATGACGTACGGGTTCGAGGTGTTGGTGCAGGAGGTGATGGCCGCGACCGTCACGGCACCGTGGTCGATCTCGTACGTCGAGCCGTCGGGGGCGGTGACCGTGGTCGGGCGGCTCGGGGCGCCGTTGGGGGCGACGGCCGGGGCGTCGGAGGCCGGGAAGGACTCCTGGCCCGCCTCGTCCACGGTGTCCACGTAGTTGCGGACGTCGGTCTTGAACTGCTCGGCCGCGTTCGCGAGGACGATACGGTCCTGCGGGCGCTTCGGGCCGGCGATCGACGGGACGACCGTCGACAGGTCGAGCTCCAGCTTCTCGGAGAAGTCGGGCTCGGCGGCCGGGTCGAGCCAGAGGCCCTGCTCCTTGGCGTACGCCTCGACGAGCGCGAGCTGCTGCTGCGAACGGCCGGTCAGCTTCAGGTACTTGATGGTCTCGGCGTCGATCGGGAAGATCGCGGCGGTCGAGCCGAACTCCGGCGACATGTTGCCGATGGTGGCGCGGTTCGCGAGGGAGGTGGCGGCGACGCCCTCTCCGTAGAACTCGACGAACTTGCCGACGACGCCGTGCTTGCGGAGCATCTCGGTGATGGTCAGCACGAGGTCGGTGGCGGTCGTGCCGGGCTTGAGCTCACCGGTGAGCTTGAAGCCGACGACGCGCGGGATGAGCATCGAGACGGGCTGGCCGAGCATGGCGGCCTCGGCCTCGATACCGCCGACGCCCCAGCCGAGCACACCGAGGCCGTTGACCATGGTGGTGTGCGAGTCGGTGCCGACGAGGGTGTCGGGGTACGCCTGGCCGTTACGGACCATGACGGTACGGGCCAGGTGCTCGATGTTGACCTGGTGGACGATGCCGGTGCCGGGCGGGACGACCTTGAACTCGTCGAAGGCGGTCTGGCCCCAGCGCAGGAACTGGTAGCGCTCGCGGTTGCGGCCGTACTCCAGCTCGACGTTCTGCGCGAAGGCCTCGTTGGTGCCGAACTTGTCGGCGATGACGGAGTGGTCGATGACCAGCTCGGCAGGGGCGAGCGGGTTGATCTTCGCCGCGTCGCCGCCGAGCTCCTTGACGGCCTCACGCATGGTGGCGAGGTCCACGACACAGGGCACGCCGGTGAAGTCCTGCATGATCACACGTGCGGGGGTGAACTGGATCTCCTGGCTCGGCTGGGCCTGCGAGTCCCAGCCGCCAAGGGCCCGGATGTGGTCGGCGGTGATGTTCGCGCCGTCCTCGGTCCGGAGCAGGTTCTCCAGCAACACCTTCAGGCTGTACGGAAGGCGAGCCGAGCCTTCCACCTTGTCCAGCCGGAAGATCTCGTACGACTCGTCGCCCACGTTCAGTGTGGCGCGGGCGTCGAAGCTGTTCGCCGACACGACAGTCTCCTTCATTCATGTGCGCGTACCACCGCATCCTGCCGCCACGTCGGTTGGCCGATCAGCTAAGGTAAGGCTAAGTTAGGTAACCCTTACCGGTCTGGCGGCTGAGGTACGCCTCGGCAGATATCTCGATGTCGAGATAACTCTAGTACATGACCGTCGCTCGGTCATGCCCGGAGGGCCGAACAGGCACGGCTGCTCCGTCACACCGACCCCGCGCACTCCCGACTTGCCTTCCGGGAAAGTCGGGAGTAACTTTCCCAGTAGGCAAGTCAAATGGGGCTCGTCATGGGGAGGCGATGTCGTGAGCACACCGGTAGACGCCGAACAGGCATGGAAAGACCTGCAACGTATCCGGGTACCGCAGGAGCGGGTGTACGACGAGTTCGAGCGCTCCGTGTCCGGCGGGCGCGGCATGACCTACGGCATGGCCGCGGCCATGTGGGTGTTCCTGGCCGGCGTGGGCCTGGATCTGCCCCTGTGGGGTGTCGGGCTGCTCATGGCCGCCTACGCCGGCCTGTTGGGCGTGCTGATCGTGAGGAGCAGCCGCAAGAGCCGGATGCAACTGCACCACTCCCGCGTCACCGGGCGGACATGGGCCGCGTTCGGCGCGGCCGCGGTACTGGTCGCCGGGACTGTCGTGCTGGCCAGCCACCTGACCGAGTCACTGGAGCCGATGTACGCCGGCCCGATCCAGGCCACGGCCGCGGTGGCCGTGAACCTGCTCTGCCTCGGCCCGGCCAACCGCTGGGCGGCCGACTCGGTGCGTGGCCGCGGCGAACGGGCGGCCGACGAGGGGGCGGGCCGATGAGCACCCCGGCCGGCTTCGACGAGCTGATCCATCCCGCCACGCGATTGTCGGTGGTCGCGCTGCTCACCGCCACCGAATGGGCGGACTTCGCGTTCATCCGCGACAGCCTCTCGCTCAGCGACTCCGCGCTCTCCAAGCAACTGCACACCTTGCAGGAGGCCGAGTACCTGGAGATCCAGAAGGAGGGCGGCGGCCGTAAACGCCGTACGAAGGTACGGCTGACGGATCGAGGTCGCGCCGCCTTCGAGGGACATGTGGCGGCACTCCGGGCGATCGTCGACAGCGCCGGGCCCGCGACCGGGACGGCCCAGCAGTCCCACGCGGAGGCGGGACGATGACGGCGCTCGTGCGCACCTGCGTCCAACCCGTGATCCAGGTACGTGATCTGACCATGGCGTACGGCGATGTCGACGTTCTGCGCGGCGTCGATCTGGACATCCACCGCGGCGAGATCTTCGCGCTGCTCGGCCCCAACGGCGCGGGGAAGACCACCACCGTCGAGATCCTGGAGGGCTTCCGGCAGCGCTCCGGCGGGCAGGCCGTCGTCCTCGGTGTGGATCCGGCGCGGGGCGACGACGCCTGGCGCGGCCGTATCGGACTGGTCCTGCAGTCCTGGCGCGACCACCGTCGCTGGCGGGTCGCCGAGCTGCTGACGCACTTCGCGACGTACTACCCCGACCCGCGCGACCCGGCCGAACTGCTGGCCCTGGTCGGCCTCACCGACCAGGCCGGCCGGCAGGTGGACCGGCTGTCCGGCGGCCAGCGGCGGCGGCTGGACGTCGCGCTGGGCATCGTCGGCCGCCCCGAGCTGCTCTTCCTGGACGAGCCGACCACCGGCTTCGACCCGGAGGCGCGGCGCGAGTTCCACGTCCTGGTCGAACGGCTGGCCCGCGAGGAGGGCGTCACCGTGCTGCTCACCACCCACGACCTGGTGGAGGCCGAGCGGCTCGCCGACCGGATCGCCATGCTGGTCGGCGGCCGGATCCGGGCCTGCGGCGCCCCGGCGGAACTGGCCCGCCGGGCCGCCGCACAGGCCGAGGTCCGCTGGACGGCCACCGACGGCACGCCCCGCCGCGAACGCACCGCGGATCCCTCCCGGCTGGTCTGGGAACTCCACCGGGACGCGCCCGGACCGATCGCCGACCTGGAGGTCCGCCGCCCGACGCTGGAGGACACCTATCTGCACATGGTGCACCGGGAGGACGACGGCACGGACGAGGTCGTGGACGGGGAGGCACGGGCCGCATGAGGAGCGCACACATGACGAGCGGGATCGACGAGGCGGGTGGGGCGGGCCGGAAACCGCTCCGCCCCGGCCTGCGGGCCGGCTTCAGCCGCGGCGGCATCGAGCTGCGGCACCTCTTCCGCAACCCCAAGGAGATGTCCGGGCATGTGAGCAACGTGGTCGTCGCGCTCGTGATCGCCGCGTACATCGGCAGCGACGTGCCCGGCACCCGAACCCCCATGGCCCATCTGGTGATTGCGGGCTTCGCCGCTTATCTGCTGTTCCAGGTCGGCCTGATCAACCTCCCGCAGCTCCTCGTCACCGAGCGGGAGGAGGGCGTCCTGCTGCGGATGCGGGCCACGCCCGGCGGGATCACGGCGTATCTCGTCGCCAAGTGCGTGCTGGTGGTCGTTCTGGCGATCGGCACCCTGGCGCTGCTGCTGGGAGCCGCGGCGCTGCTGGCGGACGGGCCACTGCCACGCGGGCCGGGCGCCTGGCTGACGCTGCTGTGGGTGACCACGCTCGGGCTGCTCGCGGTCGTACCGCTGGGCGCGGCCATCGGCGCCGTGCTGCCCAACCCGCGCGAGGCGCTGGCGCTGATCATGCTGCCCGTGATGGCGCTGCTGATGACCTCCGGAGTGATGTTCCCGATCACCTCGCTGCCCGTGGCGGTGCAGCAGGTGTCTGCCGTGTTCCCGCTGAAGTGGATGGCCCAGGGCCTGCGCTCGGCGCTGCTGCCGGACGCCGCACGCGCCGCCGAGCCGGCCGGCTCCTGGGAGCTGCCCATGGTCGCCCTGGTGCTGACCGCCTGGGCAGTCCTCGGCTTCCTCCTCGCGACACCCCTCCTGCGCCGCGCCGCCCGCCGCGAGTCCGGCTCCCGCCTGAGCGCGCGCCACCGCAAGGCGGTACAGAGCGGTGCGCTTCCCGCGTAAGCGCTCCGCTGGGGGCGCGGTTTGAAGCTGCGGGTTCGTTGTGGCTGGTCGCGCCCACGCGGCGGAGCCGCATATCGACACCGCCCCGCGCCCCTTACGGGGCGCGGCAACGCACCGGACTTCACCAGGCCGCGTAGGCAGGCCCGAACAGCGGTAGCCGTGCTGGGGCGGCGTGTCGTCCGGCATCCGGGGTACCCATCGGTGAACGAAAGGAGGCGGACATGCCCCTCACGTTCCGCAAGAGTCTCCGGATCCTGCCGGGGGTGCGGTTGAACATCAACCGACGCTCCTGGTCCATCACCACGGGCGGTCGGCACGGGCCGCGGCACACGCGCAGCAGCACCGGGCGCCGGACCACATCGTTCGACCTGCCCGGCCCCTTCGGGTGGCGCAGGACACGGACCGCCACCCGGCGTCGCCGTGGAGCCGGCCTCACCAGGCGTCACTGGGGCCGCTCCTGAGGAGATGTCACTCCCATCACTCCAATGGACCCCCCTGAGATTTTGACATCTCATATCCGAGATAGCCTGCCGCCATGGACGACGACTACCTCGTACGTATCGGCAAGCTCATCCGTGACGCCCGTCAGCACCGGGGCTGGACACAGACGCAACTGGCCGTGGCGCTCAGCACCAGTCAGAGCGCCGTGAACCGCATCGAGCGCGGGAACCAGAACATCAGCCTTGAGATGATCGCCCGCATCGGTGAAGCCCTGGACAGCGAGATCGTTTCGCTGGGGTACGCGGGTCCGATGCATCTGCGGGTGGTCGGCGGCCGTCGGCTCTCCGGCTCCATCGATGTGAAGACCAGCAAGAACGCGTGCGTGGCGCTGCTGTGCGCGACCCTCCTGAACAAGGGGCGCACGGTGCTGCGCCGGGTGGCCCGCATCGAGGAGGTGTACCGCCTGATGGAGGTGCTCGGCTCCATCGGTGTACGCACCCGGTGGATCAACGACGGGGTGGACCTGGAGATCGTGCCCCCGGCGGACCTCGACCTGGGCACCATCGACGCGCAGGCGGCCCGCCGTACGCGCTCGATCATCATGTTCCTCGGCCCGCTGCTGCACCGTATGGACACATTCAAGCTGCCGTACGCGGGCGGTTGCGATCTCGGTACGCGGACGATCGAGCCGCACATGATCGCGCTGCGCCGGTTCGGTCTGGACATCACTGCCACCGAGGGGCTCTACCACGCCCGGGTGGACCGGTCCGTCTCCCCCCGCCGGCCGATCGTGCTGACCGAGCGCGGGGACACGGTGACCGAGAACGCGCTGCTCGCCGCCGCGCGCCACGACGGCGTGACCGTCATCCGCAACGCCTCGTCCAACTACATGGTCCAGGACCTGTGCTTCTTCCTGGAGGCGTTGGGCGTACGGGTGGAGGGCATCGGCACGACGACGCTGACCGTGCACGGCGTGCCGAACATCGACGTGGACGTGGACTACTCGCCCTCGGAGGACCCGGTCGAGGCGATGAGCCTGCTGGCCGCCGCCGTTGTCACCGAGTCGGAGCTGACGGTGCGTCGGGTGCCGATCGAGTTCCTGGAGATCGAGCTGGCGGTCCTGGAGGAGATGGGCCTCGATCACGACCGTACGCCGGAGTACTTCGCGGACAACGGCCGTACGCGTCTGGTGGACCTCACCGTCCGGCCCTCCAAGCTGGAGGCGCCGATCGACAAGATCCACCCGATGCCGTTCCCGGGCCTGAACATCGACAACGTCCCCTTCTTCGCGGCCATCGCGGCCTCCGCACAGGGCAAGACCCTGATCCACGACTGGGTCTACGACAACCGCGCGATCTATCTCACCGACCTCAACCGCCTCGGCGGACACCTCCAACTCCTCGACCCCCACCGGGTGTTGGTCGAGGGTCCGACGCGCTGGCGCGCCGCCGAGATGATGTGCCCACCCGCGCTGCGCCCCGCCGTGGTCGTCCTGCTGGCGATGATGGCGGCCGAGGGCACATCGGTACTGCGGAACGTGTACGTCATCAACCGGGGGTACGAGGAGCTGGCGGAGCGGCTCAACACGGTGGGGGCGCAGATCGAGATCTTCCGGGACATCTGAGAGGAGTTCCGCCACACCTGCTTTGACCTGCACAAATGTGTGCCTGAAGGGGGTGCGACAGCCCCTGAAACCGCCCAGCGATCAGAACAAACACCGTTGCAGCACTAGGTGAGCGGCAACCTCAGTTCGAACAAGGCACCTCCGCCGGGGGCGTCGGTGACTGTCAATGTGCCTCCGTGGCGTACGGCGATGTCCTTGGCGATGGCGAGACCCAGGCCGGCGCCGCCGTCGTCTCGGGCTCGGGATTCGTCGAGGCGGACGAAGCGTTCGAAGATACGGTCGCGGTCGGCGAGGGGGACGCCCGAGCCGTCGTCGGCGACCTGGAGGACCGTCTGGTCGGTGTCCGTGCGCAGGGTGACGGCGACGCGGTCGCGGGCGTGGCGGCGGGCGTTGTCCAGGAGGTTGCCGAGGACACGGCAGATCTGGTTGCGGGAGCCGCGCACCTCCACGGACTTGGCGCTGTCGAGGGTCACTCCGTCCCGGGAGGACACCTCCTCCGCAACGACCTTCGCCAGGTCGAAGCGCGCGTCCGGCGGGGGCCGCTCCCCCGCGTCCAGACGGGCGAGCAGCAGCAGGTCGGCGGCAAGGCTCTGCAGCCGTACGGTGTCCTCGACGGCCCCATCCAGGTCCAGCAACTCCGGGTGCGCGGCGCCCACTTCGAGCTGGGTGCGCAAGGACGCGATGGGGCTGCGCAGCTCGTGCGAGGCGTCGGCGACGAACGCGCGCTGCCGCTCGACCGAGGTCTCCAGGGCGGCGAGGGTCTCGTTCGTCGTGCGGGCCAGGCGGGCGATCTCGTCGTGCGTGTCCGGCTCGGGGACGCGGCGGGAGAGGTCCTCGGAGGCGGTGATGGCCGCCATCTCGGCGCGGATGCCCTCGACGGGGCGCAGCGCCCGCCTGGTGACGACGTACGTCACCCCGCTGACCGTCAGCAGCAGCAGGGGCAGCCCTATGAGCATCGTCGTCAACGCGGTGCTGACGGCCTCCTCTTCGGTGGAGAGCGGGGCGCCCGCGTAGACGGTGAGCAGGACGTTTCCCGGCGTGATCACGTCGACCGCGGCGAACCGGTATTTCGCCGTCGCCCCTTCGACGGTCGCGGTGCCCTCGCCGTACCAGGTCTCGTCGGCGATCTCCCCGGCGGAGAGAGTGCCCCCGTCCTCCGCCTCGCGATCGCCCTCCGCCCTGTCGTCGGCGTCGTCGTTGGTCTCGGAGTTCAGCCGGTCCGAGGCGACGGCGGTCACGTTCATGGCCTCGACGTCCTCGCCGGCCGCGACGGGCTTCTCGTTCCGGTCCAGGACCTCGACGGGGTTCTCGTCGCCGTCCGGCAGCTTCAGCTCGTCGTACGCGAACCCGTTCGCCAGCGCCGAGGCGGCGTTGCGGGCCACGGAGTCGGCCTCGGTATCCGCCTTGTCGGTGAGGGTGAACCGCAGCGAGAGCAGTACGGCGGTGCCCGCGGCGACCACGGCTATGGCGACGACGACGGTCGCGGCGAGGGTGGCGCGGGCCCGCACAGAGCCGAGAAGACGCTTCACGGGCGAGCCTCCAGTCTGTATCCGGCCCCGCGTACGGTCTTGATGAGCGCGGAGCCGACCTTGCGGCGGAGAGTGCTGATGTAGACCTCGACGATGTTGGGGTCGCCGTCGTAGGCGAAGTCCCAGGCGTGCTCCAGGATGTCGGACTTCGACACGACCTCACCGGCTCTCATCACGAGCTGTTCGAGGACGGAGAACTCCTTTGCGGTCAGGGCGATCTCGTCCTCCGCGAGGAACACCCGCCGGGCGGCGGTGTCCACCTTCAGATCGCCGAGCACGTGCACGGGGGACGCGCCCGCGGATCCGCGCCGCCGGAGCAGCGCCTTCACGCGGGCGACGAGGACGACGTAGGAGAACGGCTTGGTCAGGTAGTCGTCGGCGCCCGTGTCGAGGCCCTCGGCCTCGTCGTACTCGCCGTCCTTGGCGGTGAGCATCAGGATCGGCACGTCCTGGCCGGCGGCGCGCAGGGCGGCGCACACCCGGTAGCCGTTCATGCCGGGCAGCATGATGTCGAGAATGACGAGGTCGTAGACCCCCTCGCTCGCCCGGTGCAGGCCCTCGATGCCGTCGTGGACGACGTCCACGGCGAAGCCCTCGGCCGTCAGTCCCTTGGCCAGCGACACCGCGAGCCGCTTCTCATCTTCAACGATCAACAGGCGCATGCGTTCAGCTTGGCAAACCGAACCTGAAGCGGCTTTCAGGTGGCTTCAGGTTCGCTTCAGCGTCGATCGGCCAGATTGGTTCCCGTCGAAAGCAGACGAGGCAGACAAGCAAACTGCAACCGCCAACAACATCCGTTACTGGTTGCAACCAGTCGTATTCTGGAGGAATCCCATGCAGCGCAACGTCGTCATCGCCACCATCGCGGCCGTCGCCCTGATCGGCGGCGGCACCGCGACCGCCATCGCGGTCACGGGTGACGACGGGACGGTGGCAAAGAAGACCGTGGCGGTGTCGAACGACGACAACAACCGCGACGACGTCGACAACACCGACGACACGGCCCAGGACAGGGCCGAGGACCAGGCCGCCCGCGACACGGACGAGGACGCCGAGGACAAGGCCGAGAACGCCGCCGACGCGAAGGCCGGGCAGATCACGGCCGCCGACGTGATCAGGGCGGCGCTGAAGCACACGACTGGTACGGCGGTCTCGGCCGACCTGGACGACGAGGGCACGACCCACGTGTGGGAGGTCGACGTGCTGACCAACGGCGGTGCCTGGCACAGCATCCAGATCAATCCGGCCAACGGCAAGGTCCTCGGCTCGCACACCGAGAAGGACGAGGACGGTGACGACGCCGCCGAGACCGCGCAGATCCGTGCCGCCCTGAAGGGCAGCTCCGTGACCGCCGCGGAGGCCGCCGAGGCCGCCGCCGCCAAGGGCACGGTGACCTCCGTCGACCTCGACGAGGAGAGCACGGACCAGGCTTGGGAGGTCGACACCACCGCCGCCGACGGCACCGGCAGCGACTGGCGCGTGAACCCCGACTCCGGCAAGGTCACCGCCGACCGCTCGAACGACTGACCCAGGCACACGAACCACCGGGAGGAGTGACCCCGCCGCCCCCGTCGGCCGACGGTCACTCCCCCAGGAGGACCACGCCTCCTTCCTCCACACCGGGAGACCGACTCCTCCTCCCTCCCCGGGAAGGCCGAAACCTCCACTCCCCCTTGAGGAAGGACGCCTTTCCCACCCTCACAGGTAGGGGCACCCGACACCGGGTGCCCCTACCGCCGCGTGCGGGTTACTCAGCGCCGCCCACAGGGTCTCCAACGCTCGCTCACTCTCAGCGGGCTGGCTCCAGCCCAGGTCCACCGTTGAGAGGCCGCTGCCGGCCGAAGTCCAGGGAGATACTTATTGATCCGAAACGGTAGGTGTTCTCGTTGATCCCTGCGTGAGCGAACTGGTGGGGGACGCACGGCAGTTGTCGCCGTCGACGCAAGAGGCCCTTCGGCTGCGGGCGGTGGCCGCGTCGGTGGCGGGCCGAACTCGCGAGGATGTCGTGGCGGTGTTCCAGGTCTCGCTCAAGGCGGTGGACAACTGGCGGGCGAAGTGGCTGGCCGACGGGCGAAGCGCTCGCAGCTCAGCCGCGTGGACGCCGGGTCGGCGAGCATCAGGTTCTCGACGCGGTCGAGCAGCAGGCGATCCGGCAGGCCGTACTGGATCACCGTCCCTGTGACCTGAGGCTGGCGGGGCAGCTGTGGACGCGGGCCGGAGTGGGGGACCTGAAAGCGCGAAGTGAGGACGGATGACGTACGCCGGGCACGACATTCATCAGCCCTTGCCGAGCCTGTCGCCGAGAGTCAGGACATTCGTCTCTGTGAGGATTTCATTGAACTCTCAATAATCCTTTCTGGGTGCCGATGAGGACCCGCGCGGCACGTCCCGCACCCGTTTTCCGAGGAAGGAAGAACCATGACCCGTTCTCTCGCCCGCAGGCAGCTTCTCGGCGCGGGTATCGCTCTCGGGGCGACTGCCCTGGTCAGCGGTACGGCGCAAGCCTCCCCGGGTACCGGCAGATCCTGGCCCGCTCAGTTCCCGCTGCCCGACGGCTGGGGGCCGGAAGGGGTCGCGATCGGCTTCGGACCGTACGCCTACTTCGGATCGATCGCCACCGGCGGGGTCTACCGGGTGGACCTGGCGAGCGGCAAGGGCAAGGTGGTCCACGAGGGCCTGGGGCGCCAGACGGTCGGGCTGAAGGTGGACGCTTGGGGGCGGCTGTTCCTGGCGGGTGGCAGCAGCGGTGAACTGCGCGTCGTGGACGCCGGCAGCGGTGCGCTGCTCGCCTCGCACACGGTTGGTGGCGAGGGCGGTTTCGTCAACGACGTCCTGGTCACCCGCGACGCCGCCTGGTTCACCGAGTCCCTCGGCGCGCGGCTCTACAAGCTGCCGCTGGGCAGGAGGGGCAGCCTCGGCGAGCCGGAGACCCTCGCGCTGAGCGGTGACTGGGTGCAGAACGGATTCGCCGCCAACGGAATCTCGCTCACCCCCGACGGCAGCGCCCTGCTGGTCACCAACGCGGCAGCGGACGGGGGCTCGTTGATGCGCGTCAACCCCCGCACCGGCGTGGCCCGCAAGGTCGACTTGGGTGACACGACGCTGCCCAGCGGCGACGGGCTGGTGCTCATCGGCCGTACGCTCTACGTCGTCCAGCCGGGCAGCAACCAGGTGGACGTGATCCGCCTCAACCGGTCGGGATCGCGGGGCACCGCGACCGGGGTGCTCAGGGACGACCGCTTCGACGAGCCCACCACTGCCGCCGCCTACAAGGGCCGGCTGTACCTTCCCAACTCCCGCTTCAACACCCCGAACCGGAACGAGAACACGTCCTACAACGCGGTGGCCGTGCCGCTCGCGTGACGTACAAGCAGGAAACGGCTGGACCCCGTCCGCTTGAAGCGGGCGGGGTCCAGCCGTACTTGTCGTTTCTATCCCTGCGTCGTGATGGTGTGCGGTTCCGTGAACGAGAGCAGGCCGTCCGGGCCCATTTCGCGTCCGATGCCGCTCTGGCGGAAGCCGCCGAAGGGGGCTCGGTCATCGCATGCGACCGCGTTGGCGTGGTTGATCCAGGTGGTGCCGGTGCGCAGCCGTTCCGCGAGGGCCGCCGCGCGGGCGGGGTCGGCGCTCCAGACCGAGGAGCACAGTCCCGACCAGTCGTTGTTGACCTGGTCCAGTACGGAGTCGACGTCGTCGAAGGGCAGGATCGGCAGGGCGGGGCCGAACTGTTCCTCGGTGACGATCCGCAGGCCCGGGTCGGGATCGAGGACGAGGGCGGGGCGCAGGAAGTGTCCTCCTGAGGAGGCGGCGCCGGGGGCCAGGGTGCCCAGTTCGCGGATCTCGACTCCGGCGTCGGCCGCCTCGGCCAGCATGGCGGCGACCTTGTCGCGCTGGGCGGCGCTGTTGAGCGGGCCCATGGTCGAGGCGGGGTCAGTTCCCGGGCCCACGCGCTGGGTGTCGAGGGCGGAGCTGAGCCCGTCGACGAGTTCGTCGTAGCGGGAGCGGTGGACGTACAGCCGTTTGACGGCCATACAGACCTGACCGCTCGTCAGGAACACGCCCTGGACGAGCCGTCCGATGTGCTCCTGGTCGAGTACGGCGTCGTCGAGGACGATCGCGGGGTCGTTGCCGCCGAGTTCGAGGGTCACCGAGGCGAGGTTCTGCGCGGCGGCGGCCATGATGTGCTTGCCGGCGGCCGTGCTGCCGGTGAACACGATCTTGCGGACGCGGGGATCGGTGAGCAGCGGGGCGACCGCTTCGTTGCTGCCGGTCACCACGTTCAGGACGCCGGCGGGGAGTCCCGCGGCGAACAGTTCCAGGGTGCGCACCATGGCCAGCGGCACGGTGGGCGGAGGCTTGACCACGGCCGTGTTCCCGGCCAGCAGCGCGTACGGCAGGCTCGCTCCGAGGATCGCGATCGGCCAGTTGAACGGCACGATGACGGTGACCACGCCCATGGGGAGCCGGTGGATGTGCGAGGTCAGCGGCGGACCGTCGAGGCGTCGTACCTGGTCGAGGGAGTCGACCAGGTCGATGGCCGCCCGGGTGCGCGCGACGAAGACGCTCATCTCGATCTGGCTCTCGAGGGAGATCTTGCCGTTCTCGCGGGTCATCAGTGCTGCCCGGTCGGCCACGCTGTCGTCGAGCAGCGTGAGCGCCTCGCCGATGATCTCCGCTCGTCGGCGGGCGGGCATCGCGGCCCAGCCGGGGAACGCCGCGTCCGCGGCCGCGACCGCCGCGCGGGCCTGGTCGGGGGTGGCCGCGGCGGCGTGGCCGACGATCCGGTTGGGGGCGGCGGGGTCGTGGACGGCTGTCCAGTCGTCGGACTCGACGGTCTTGCCGTCGATGAGCAGTCCGGTCCGGAAGGCTTCCGGCCGGGTCTGAGCTGGATCTGTTTCGAGTTTCTCGGACATGCGGCTCTCCAAGCGATCAAGTGACCAAGTGATCAAGGAACCAGGTGTGCTGCGCCGTCAGCGGACAGAAATCCGTATGACGGACACGCTGAGGTCAGAGGCACTGCGGTTGCCTGGGTGTGTCCATCCTTCCTCCTGCTGAAGCTGCGGAATGCGGCCCTGTCCGCATCGCGGACGCCCGCTAGTCTGAGTGGGAAGCGCAAGCGGATCGCAGCCGAGGAGCCACGTGCCACGTCAGGGAACAGGACCGGACTTCATCGAGGCGCTGGCCCGGGGCCTGGAGGTCATCGCCGCGTTCAAGCCCGGACAACCGGCCATGTCGCTGTCCCAGGTCGCCGGCGCGACCGGACTCGCCAGGCCGACCGCCCGCCGGATCCTGCTCACCCTCGAGGAACTCGGCTATGTCCGCTCGTACGAGGCGGGATTCGCGCTGACCCCGAGAGTCCTCGAACTCGGGGTCGCCTACGTGCGCTCCATGGGCCTGTGGGACATCGCACGGCCCCACATGGAGCACCTGGTGGAGCGGACCGGCGAATCGTGCTCCGTGGCCCAGCTCGACGGATCGGACATCATCTACGTCGCCCGGGTCGCCGTCCCGAAGCTCGTGACCCTGTCGGTGCAGATCGGAACGCGTTTTCCGGCACTGCCGACCTCCCTGGGAAAAGTACTCCTCGCGTCGTTGTCGGCCGACGGACTGGAGCAGGTGCTCGCGCAGCCGTCGCGCTCGGGGCTGACTCCGGTCTGGCAGCCCGACCGGGAGGAACGCGAAGCGGTCCTGCGGGAGGTGCGGGCCCGCGGTTGGGCACTGACCGACGAGCAGCTGGCGCCCGGCATCCGCTCGGTCGCGGCCCCGCTGCGGGACGGTTCCGGCCGGGTCATCGCGGCGCTCAACGTCAACTGCCACGCCGCCGAGACGTCGGTCGAGCGGCTCGTCGGCACCCATCTGCCGCTGCTGCTGCAGACCGCCGGGGACATCAGCGCGGATTTCGCCCGCGTCGCCGCGGTACCGCAGGTCTGACAATGGCGACTCGCCCATCGAGCATGCTGTCCTCCTGAGCTGGGAGCCGGTACGGCGATTCCCTGAGCGTAGGAACGCTCCGGGCTCGAGGGATCCTTCCGATGACGGCACCTGACGGCGACCTGTGTCCCGGTCTGTCCGGGACATCCGTCGCGGTCGGCAGGACAGTCGGCCGCCGCGGCCCTTTGTGACGGTCAGGCCCGCGACGCCACGGGGCCATACGACCGTCAGGCCCGCGGCGGCACCAGCCCCTGCCGTACCGCGAACAGCGCGGCCTGGGTCCGGGAGGTGAGCCGGAGTTTGCGCAGTACGTTGCTCACGTGGGTGCGGGCGGTGCGCTCGCTGATCACCAGCTCGTCGGCGATCTGCTGGTTCGAGCGCCCCTCGGCGACGAGGACGAGGACGTCGCGTTCCCGGCTGGTGAGCGCGGCGAGCCCGGTCGGTGGCGAAACGATCTCCTGGGTGAGTCCCCTGGCCACCTCGGGGTCGAGGAAGACCTCGCCCCGGGCGGCGGCGCGGATCGCGGCGACCACCTCACCCGCTTCGGCGTCCTTGAGGAGGTAGCCGGCGGCTCCCTGCGCGAGCGCCGCGTGGACGCGTTCCATCTCGCCGAAGCTGGTGAGCACCACGACCCGTACCTCGGGATGGCGATTCTTGATCACGCCGATCGCCGTCGCCCCGTCCATCCTCGGCATGAGCAGGTCGATCAGCACCACGTCCGGCAGTTCCCGGTGCGCGGCCATCGAGTCCAGCCTGGTGAGCGCCTCCTGCCCGTCGGCGGCCTCCGCAGCGACCTCCATGTCGTCCAGGACCTCGAGATAGGCGCGGATTCCACGGCGTACGACGGCGTGGTCGTCGACGATCAGGACCCGGATCGGGCGGGGTTCGCCGCCTCTCGGAGCGGGACCGCCGACGGGGTGCTCCGGGAGTTCTCCGGGTCCGTGGGGGGCGACTCCGGCACCCGTACGGGGAGGGGTATGACGACGCGCACGGTCGTACCGCTCTTCGCGCCGGATCTGATCCTCATGGTGCCGCCCCATCGTTCCGCCCTTTCGCGCATGGTCGTCAGTCCGTAGCCGTGGTACCGAGCCGTCCGGCCGGCCTTCGCTTCCGGGGCGGCCTCTCGCCCGCCGGATTCCGCGAGTCCGCGCCCGTCGTCGCGGACGCTCGCGGTCAGTGTGTGGTCGTGGACGCCGAGGCGGATGGTGACGGTGGTGGCCTCCGCGTGCTTGACCACGTTGTGGATGGCCTCCGCGACGATCCGGTACATGTCCTCGGCCAGTTCCGGTTCGATCACGTCCAGCTCCTGATCGCCCTGGAGCCGGATGCTGAGACCCGTCCGGTTCTCGGTGCTCCTGACGAGCGCCCTCACCGCGTCCTCCAGTCCGAGCCGGGCGGAGGAGGGCGGCCGCAGCTCGTGCACCATCGCCCGCAGGTCGGCGAGTACGGACT
The DNA here is from genome assembly GCF_054783935.1 of Streptomyces pseudoechinosporeus. NCBI lineage: Bacteria > Bacillati > Actinomycetota > Actinomycetes > Kitasatosporales > Streptomycetaceae > Streptomyces > Streptomyces pseudoechinosporeus. The sequence continues at coordinate 290,190 of NZ_BAAGPS010000023.1, read as the reverse complement.
GGGAGAGGGCTCCGACCTCGTCCGCGAACTTCTGGACGGCCGGCGCGGGAACCGGCCCGCCGCGGGTGCCCAGCACTCCGACAGCGTTGGCCTGCATGCCGATGGAGAACACCTGCTGGACGATCGAGTCGTGCAGATCGCGGGCGAGGCGCTGGCGCTCGTTACGGCGGGCCCCTTCGCGTTCGCTCTGCAGCAGCGTGGCGTAGTCGACGGCGAGGGCGGCCTGTTCCGCCATGGCGGCGAGGAACTCCAGCGTGCGGCTGCCGATCTCCTGCCCGGGTGCGAAGTACGCGTTCAGTACGCCTTCGGGACGGCCGCGCGCCATCAGCGGAACGCTGACGAAGGAGTCCCAGTTCAGCTCGCCGAGGTAACTGTGCAGCGGTTCCCAGGCGGGGTCCTCGCGGACCTGGGCCCACCGGTGGGGGACCACGACGGGTTTGCGTTCCTTCAGGGTGTCGAGCATGACCAGCCTGGCGCCGCGGTCGCGGCACTCCAGCAGACGGTCGAGGAACGCGTCCCAGTGCCGTAGCCCCGCGGAGCCCATCAGCCGCAGTTCCCGGCCCGAGCTGTCCAGGGTGAGGATCTGTGCGCCGGCCAGGCCGTCGGCCTGCACGATCTGCTGAGCCACGGCGTCCAGGGTCGAGCCGAGCGATCCCTCCGAGGCCAGCGCGATCGACGTCCGGGCGATCGCCACGAGCCTGCGCTGCCGGTGCGATTCGTCGGTCACGTCGCGGAACGACACGACGGTGAACTTCGGGTCGGACGCCAGCGTGCGGGCCCGGTAGGCGAACTCGCGCCGGGCTCCGGAGGCGGGCACCCAGTGGGCCACCTGCTCGTCCGACCGTTCGTCGGAGTGCTCGTCCAGCAGCCCCACCCAGCAGGCGCCGGCTTCCTCCCCGAGGGCGAACGGGGCCGGCGCACCGAGTAGTTCGGCCTCCGTACCGGCGCCGCACAAGGCGACCGCCGCCGGGTTCAGCCGGACGAACCGGCCCACGCAGTCCAGTACCGCGAGGCCGTCCGGCGCGACGGCCGCGATGTCGTCCCACCCCACGAGCGGCGTACCTGGCATGACCGGTCTCCTCACCATCGTCATCATCGACGAGCGACGAACCCCGCCCCGAAGGCCACTACGCCATGTCGACACATCGATGAAGCGGGAGGGCTGGTGAACGGACCGGGGCGACTCGGGGTCGGTCACAGCATCGTAGCCCGGTGAATTCGGGGCGGGTCTACGTCATTCGACCTGTTCACCGCCCGGTCGAAACGCCGAGCCGGTTGCGTCATTGCTCGCGTTCCCGCGCGGCCGACACCTGCCTACGTTGAGGAGGGCGCCCCGTGGATCCACCGGACCCCCGCGCCGGATCCACGGGGTCGCACACGAGGCGTGTCCGGCCGCGCGGTCTGTCCGAGCCCCCGAGGACGAGGAGGTCTGAAGGTATGGACGTGTCCATCGGCACGATCTGGGAGGCGGTCTCCCGCGCGCTCCCCGATGCCGTCGCCATCACCGAGCCCGGTCGTGAGACCACGTACCGGGAGTTCGACGAGCGCGCGTCCCGGCTGGCCACCGCGCTGGACGTGGCCGGGGTACGGGCGGGCGACACCGTGGCCTGTTACCTGTACAACGGCGCCGCCTACCTGGAGACGGTCTTCGCCGCCTTCAAGCTCGGTGCCGTGCCGGTGAACGCCAACTACCGCTACACCGGCGAGGAACTCTCCGAACTCCTCACCGACGCCGACGCCGCCGCGCTCGTCTTCAGCGGCACCCTGGCCGACCGGGTCACGCACGCCGCCGGTCACGTACGCACGCTGAAACTGCTGGTGAGGGCAGGCGATCCACCCGCCGACGGACCCACAGGCCCCTCCGTGCCCGAACTGGAAGACCTGCTGGCGGCGCACGCACCGCGTGAGCCGCAACCGCGTCCCGGATCGGACCGGCTCTTCATGTACACCGGCGGGACCACCGGCAAACCGAAGGGCGTCGTATGGCGGCAGAGCGATCTGCTGCACTCCCTGGTGGTCCCGATCTTCCATCCGCTCGGTGTCACCGAACTCCCGGCGACCCTCGACGAGGCCGTGACCATCGCCGTCAAGGCACATCACGGGGGCTGGGCCCCGACCACCATGCCCGTCGTGCCGCTGATGCACGCCACCGGGCTGTTCAACACCATGGGCGCCCTGATGGTGGGCGGCCGGGCGGTCACCGCGCGCCAGGGTGGCCTCGACCCGGAGCACGTCTGGCACACGATCGCCGAGCAACAGGTCGAGACGGTCATCGTCGCGGGCAACGCCGTATGCCGGCCGCTCGTCGACGAACTCGTGCACGCGGAGCAGACGGGACCGCCGCACGACTTGCGCTCCGTACGCAGAATCCTCAGCTCCGGCACCGCTCTCAGCGATGTGCTCAAGAGGCAACTGCACGAGCGTGCCGAGCTCACGGTCATCGACGCCATCGCATCGAGCGAAGGAGGACCTTTCGCCTTCGCGATCACCTCGTCGGTACGCGACCTGCCCGCCCGATTCTTCCCCGTGCCCGCAACAAGGGTGATCGGCGCCGGTGACCGGTTCGTCGAACCCGGCAGTGACGAGATCGGGCGCCTCGCCTACTGCGGGCCCATGCCCCTCGGCTACTACAAGGACGCCGAGAAGAGCGCGACGACGTTCCGCACCATCGGCGGGGTCCGGTACGCGATCCCCGGCGACCTCGCCCGGATCGAGGCCGACGGCGCGATCCGGTTCCTGGGACGCGGCTCGGGCGTGATCAACACGGGCGGGGAGAAGGTGCACCCGCAGGAAGTCGAGAACGTCCTGCTCTCGCACCCCGCGGTGAAGGACTGCGTCGTGGTCGGCGTCCCCGACGAGACATGGGGGGAACGGGTGGCGGCCGTCGTGGCGGTCCCGCCGAACACGACCGTCACCGGCGAGGAGCTGCGCGACTGGGTACGGCGGAGCCTCGCCGGCTACAAGGTGCCGCGATCCGTCGTCGTGACGGACGCCCTGCCGCGGACCCCGACCGGCAAGCTCGAAGTCGCCTGGGCCAGGAAGACGGCCCAGGACTCCGGCGCGGGCGACGGATCGTGACGGTCGAGTGCGAGACGTACTGAACGGCAGCGTCGGCGCCCTCGCGGCGCGGCGTACAGCTGAAGCGCAACGCCGGACCAACCTCGGCCTGCCCCACACGACCATGGGAGAGGCGTACGTACGGCTCTACCTGCAGACGACGGGTGTACTGGCATGACGATCCGCAGCGAGACGAGTGGCCGTGGGGCCACGCACATCTGGGTTCCCTTCCGCGACACGTCTCTCTACGTGGAGTTCGCGGACGAGGCGGGCGAAGCGGCCCGTACGTCCGATCGCCGGGGCCTGCTGGCCGACGCCGTCCCCCAGGACGGCATCACGCGCGACGACCGCTACGGCGCACCGATGTGGCGCATCGACGTCCAACGGCTGCACGCCGTCGTGGAAACCCTCTGGAACGAGGACGACCGCCAGGTGCGGATCCACCTCGACCAGGCTCCGCGGCTCGACGGGGATGGCGGGATGCCCGGTCACGGGGATGGCGGGATGCCCGGTCACGGGGATGGCGAGATGCCCGGTCACGGGGATGGCGAGATGCCTGACCCGCGCGACGGATGACGTAGTCCGGGCCACGACCATACGCCGCCCCGGTCCGGTCATTCGAGCGATGACCTGGACATTTCCCATGGCTAACGTCGATCGTGCCGCCGCCGAGCGCGGCCGAGGTGATCCCCGCCGACCGTACCGAGGAGATGACGAACGTGACGAGCCCCTCAGCCGCCGCCCCGGACACGCGCACCCTCGGTACCGCCGAAGCCGCAACGCCGTCCGCGGCGCGACGCGGCGCCGAGTTCGAGGGCACCGTCACCGTGGTGACCCGGCAGACGGTGGCGGAAGGTGTCGTATCGCTGGAGCTCGCACCGAACTCCGGCGAACCGCTGCCGCCCTGGCAGCCGGGAGCGCACATCGACGTCGTCCTGCCCACGGGAGTCACCCGTCAGTACTCGCTGTGCGGCCCAGTGGATCCGGCGGGGAACACGACCCGCTGGCGCATCGCGGTACTCCGGGAGCCCGACGGACGCGGCGGCTCGCAGTGGATCCACGACCACATCGAGGAGGGCGGCGAACTCCGCGTGCGCGGCCCCCGCAACAACTTCCCCCTGCGGCCCGCCACGAAGTACCTGTTCATCGGCGGCGGCATCGGCATCACCCCACTGCTCCCGATGATCGCCGAGGCCGAGGCCGCGGGTGCCGACTGGTCCCTGCTCTACGGCGGCCGGACGCGCGCCTCCATGGCGTTCCTGCCCGAACTGGAAAGCTACGGCGAGCGCGTATCCGTACGGCCACAGGACCAGTACGGACTGCTCGACCTCGCCGGCTTCCTCGGCGATCCCGACCCCTCAGCCCTGGTGTACTGCTGCGGCCCCGCAGGGCTCATCGACGCGGTCGAGGCGTACTGCCCCACCTGGCCGGCCGGGTCGCTGAACGTCGAGCGGTTCGCCGCGGCGGCCGGGCAGCAGCCCGTCGGTGGCGAGGCCGAGCAGCCGATCGAGGTGGAGTTGCGGGCGTCCGGGATGACGCTGACCGTGCCGCCCGACCTGCCGGTCCTCAAGGCCGTGGAGCAGGCGGGCATCCCCGTCCTGTCCTCCTGCGAGGAAGGCATCTGCGGCTCGTGCGAGACCGCCGTACTGGAGGGCGAGGTCGACCACCGCGACTCACTGCTCACCGAGGACGAGCGGGCCGCGAACGACACGATGCTGATCTGCGTCTCCCGCGCGCGGGGCGGGCGTCTCGTCCTGGATCTCTGACACACCGTCAATTCGATGCGTCCCGTGCCCTGTCGGCCGCCACCGGACCCGTACACCCTCAGCACTCCCCCACCGACCCCCTGCCCGATCCAGACGTCCGACGACGAAGGAAGGACCCGTGATGACACTGACACAGCACGTGCGCAACGGCTGGTACCTGGGAGCCTGGTCCGACGAGATCGGCCGGACGCTCAAGCAGCGCTGGATCACAGACATCCCGGTCTGCTTCTACCGGCTGCCCGACCAGAGTGTCACCGCCGTCGAGGACCGCTGCCCCCACCGCAAGTACCCCTTGTCCCTGGGGCATTTGGACGACGAGGGCACGCTCCAGTGCGACTACCACGGCTACCGCTTCGACGGGCAGGGCGTGTGCGTCGGGGTCGCCGAGCAGGCCGACCGGCCCAAAGCGGCGCTGCGCCGGTTTCCTCTGGTCGAGCGGGACGGCGCGATCTGGATCTGGCCCGGTGACCCGAAGCTCGCCGACGAGAGCCTCCTGCCCGACACCTCATGGCTCACCGCCCCGGAATGGACCCATGTCCACGGCGTCGTCCCGCTGAAGGCCCGGCACATGCTGCTCCTGGAGAACCTGCTCGACCTCACCCACGAGACGTTCCTGCACCCCACGAGCATCGGCAACGCCGCCGTCGCCGCGACCCCGATCGACGTGACCGTGGACGGCGACCGGGTCGCCTTCAGCCGCCGCATGATCGGCATCGAGGCCCCTCCCTTCTACGAGAAGTCCTGCGGGCTGACCTCTCCGGTGGACCGCTGGCAGGACGGCGACTTCTACCCGCCGGGCATCTTCATCCTCAACATCCGCGTCGCGGCCACCGGCACCGAGGAGCCGGAGGGCTTCCATATGAAGGTGCTGTACGGGATGACGCCGGGGCGCGGCAACGAGACGCACGACTTCTACGCGCTGGGCCGCGACTACCTCATCGACGACCAGGAGCTCACGAAGTTCCAGCATGAGCAGCAGCTCGCCGTGATGCAGGAGGACGTCGACGCCCTGGAGGCGCAGGAGGTCATGTACGCCACCGACCCGGGCGGCACCGCTGAGTCCAGCATCAAGTCCGACCTCGCCGCACTCCGCGGACGCCGCGCGGTGACGAAGATGCTCGCCCGCGAACAGCAGGCGGGCCAGGGAGGGGCGGCAGGGCGGATCCCCGCCGCCCGGACCGCCGCACCGGCGAACTGACCATCCGTCCCGCCCGCTGAGGGCACCATCCTCCACAGAACGGTGTTGCCATGAGCGTCTTCGTCCTGCTCCACGGAGCCTGGCACGGCGGCTGGGTGTGGCAGCGCGTGGCCCCGGCGCTGCGCGCGGCCGGGCACGAGGTGCACACCCCCACGCTGACCGGGGTGAGCGACCGCGCCCATCTGCTCGGTCCGCAGGTCGGACTGAGCACGCACATCCAGGATGTCGTGGCGCTGATCGAGGCCCATGACGCGCGGGACGTCGTACTCGTCGGGCACAGTTACGCCGGCCAGGTCGTCACCGGGGTCGCGGACCGGATCCCGGACCGGCTGGCGCAGCGGGTCCACCTCGATGCCTTCGTCGGCGACGACGGTGAGGCGGCGATCGATCTGCTGCCCGCCCAAGTCGCCGGGCACTACCGGGAGTCCGTGGCCGGGCCCGGCTTCGGCTGGCTCATCCCGGTGCGCTCGCTGAGCGTGCTCGGCGTCGAGGACCAGGCGGACCTCGACTGGCTCGGCCCCCGGCTGACCCCGCACCCGTGGCTGACCTACACCGAGCCGCTGCGGCTGACCGGCAAGGCGGACCAGGCCCCCGGCGTCTTCGTCGAATGCACCGACTGGATGCGGGTGTTCACTCCGCATGCCGAGCGGGCCACCGCCCGCGGCTGGCCGGTCCACGAGATCGCCACCGGCCACGAGGCCATGGTCACAGCTCCCGGCGAACTGGCCGAACTGTTGCTGGAGATCGCGGCAGCCTGACCCGATCCATGAAGGGACGCCCCATGGAATTCCTCGTACGCACCGAGAACACCCTGCCCCCGGACACCCCCGACGACGTACGCGAGGCCCTGCGCAAGGGCGAGCGCGAACGTGCCATGCAGCTCAGGGAGGCGGGCATCCTCAAGCGGCTGTGGCGGGTTCCGGGCCGCAACGCCACGATCGGCCTGTACGAGGCGGCCGACCCGGCGGAACTGCACGACGCACTCGCCTCCCTGCCCATGTGGAAGTGGATGGACATCACCGTCGAGGCGCTCGCCACCCATCCGCAGGAGAAGGCGCCTTGACCGGCCAGGACAGCCGGGACGGCCGACGGGTCGCCGTGGTGACGGGCACCGCGGGCGGCCTCGGGCAGGCCATCGCCCGGCGCCTGGCCGCGGACGGATTCACGGTCGCCGCACTCGACATCGCCGAACCGGACAGCAGCAGCGAGACCTCCGGTGTGCGGCCGTGGCACTGCGACATCAGCGACCCGGCCGCGACCCGCCAGGCCGTCAGCGAGATCTCCGAGGCGTACGGAGGAAACGGGATGTCCAGCAGCACGCCCCAGGTACCCGGCACCTACGTCTTCGACGCCGCCGAGAGCCGCCGCGGCCGAGCGCTGAACCGGCTCTGCGGGTCCCTCAAGGAGGTCGAGAACCGGGACAGTTTCAAGACCGACGAGGCCGCGTACTGCGAGGCGTACGGGCTCACGGCCGCGCAGCGGGACGCCGTCCTCACGCGGGACTGGAACCGGATGATGGAGCTGGGCGGCTCCATCTTCTACGTCTTCAAGCTCGCCATGGTCGACCAGAAATCCATGCAGTACCTCGGCGGGGTGTTCACCGGCATGACCACCGAGGAGTTCGCGGAGGCGCTGAAAGCGGGAGGGCGGAACTTTGGCTGAGGTGATCTGGGGTCTGGCCACCTCGCATGTGCCGTCGATCGGTGCGGCCATGGACCACGGGAAGACCGAAGACCCGTACTGGAAGCCGCTGTTCGACGGCTACGCGCCGGCGCGTGAGTGGATGGCCGAGCACACCCCCGATGTCGCGATCGTCGTCTACAACGACCATGCCAACGCCCTCGACATGAGTGTCACCCCGACCTTCGCGCTCGGGACGGCGGAGTCGTACCGAGTGGCCGACGAGGGATGGGGCAGCCGCCCCGTGCCGGCGGTCATCGGCAACCCCGAGTTCTCCGACCACCTCGTCAAGAGCCTGATCGACGCCTCCTTCGACCTGACCGTCTATCAGGAACTCGACGTCGACCACGGCCTGACCGTTCCGCTGTCGGTGTACTGCCCCGACCCCGGCGAACGCTGGCCGTGCGCGGTGGTGCCCCTCCTGGTGAACGTCATCCAGTACCCGCAGCCCGCTGCCGCACGCTGCCTGGCCCTCGGCCGCGCGCTCGGCGAGGCGATCCGGTCCTTCCCCGAGGACCTCAAGGTCGCGGTCTTCGGCACCGGCGGCATGTCCCACCAACTCGCGGGCGCCCGCGCGGGGTTGATCAACCAGGACTTCGACCGGATGTTCCTCGACGCGATCGAGCACGACCCCGACAAGCTGGCCGCGCTGACGCGCGAGGAGTACATCCGCGAGGCCGGCTCCGAGGGCATCGAGCTGATCATGTGGCTGATCATGCGCGGTGCGCTCGGGCCCCGGATGCGACGCGTGCACGAGACGTACCACGTGCCCGCGTCGAACACCGCGGCCGGGATGGTCCTGTTCGAGAACCTGGGCCGGTGACGTGCCATCAGCCCAGCTCGGCCACCGCCCGTGCCGCCGGGGCGGCATGCCGCTCGATCCACTGGGCCGGGGCGTCCTCCGGCGGCGCGACAATGGCCTCGTCGATGCCCAGAGCGGCGTAGTCGGCCATGGCCTCGGGAAAGCCGTCGAGCGTACCGCTGGGGTCGATGTAGAGGACGGTTTTGCGGATGGCCGCGTAGTCACGGCCGACGTCCTCGCAGTGATCACGCAGCACGTTCAGCTTGTGCCCGACCTCCGCCGGGCTGGAGCCGAAGAGGTTGCAGGCGTCCGCGTACTGGGCGACGAGCCGCAGGGTCTTCTTCTCCCCACCGCCGCCGATCATGATCTCCGGGTGCGGGGTGCTCACCGGCGCCGGTACGTTGAGCGTTTCGGCCAACTGGTAGTGCTTGCCCTCGAAGGGGCCGTTGTTCTGCGGGTCCCACATCTGCCGGCAGATGCGCAGCGTCTCCTCCAGCCGCTCGAAGCGCTCGGCGACCGGAGGGAACGGCACGCCCAGGGCCGTGTGTTCGCGCTCGTACCAGGCGGCGCCGGCACCGAGAAAGGCCCGGCCGCCGGAGAGTACGTCGAGAGAGGTGACGATCTTGGCCAGCAGGCCGGGGTGACGGTACGTCACCCCCGTGACGAGCAGGCCCAGTTGTGTCGTGGAGGTGTGCGCCGCGAGGTAGCCGAGGGTGGTGTAGCCCTCCAGCATGGGCTCCGTCGCGGTGAGTCCGTACGCCTCCATCTGGAAGTAGTGGTCCATGACGGAGAGCCGGCTGACACCGGCCGCCTCCGCCGCAGCGCCCACCGCGGCCAGCTCGGGGCCGAGGGCGGCCGGGCCGTCGGGGTGGTTGAAACGGGTGATGTGTACGCCCAGTCGCATGGGGTCTCCAATTCAGCCGGCGCGGTGACGAAGCCCGTCAAGGAGCAGATCGAGCATGCGGCCCGCGCGGTCGCGTTGTCCTTTGTCACTGGTGATCAGGAGGATGCCGCCGAGGGCGAAGCCGACGTCCAGAGGATCGACGTCGGAGCGCAGGACACCCGCCCCCGCCCCGGCGTTCAGCAGCGTGCTGATGGCCGTGCTGAGCCGGTCGAGACTTTCGGCGAACGGATCGGCGCCGGAGGCGATGACGGCCTTCAACGCCTCCGCCATGCCCTCCTTGGTGGTCAGGTAGTCGATGAACCGGTCCATCCACAGCCGCATCGCCTGGTCGGGCGGGAACTGGTCGAGCAACTCCGTGGCGCTGTCGCAGACCCGGGCGAGCTCGTTGCGGTAGGCGGCCTCCACCAGCGCCTCACGGGTGGGGAAGTGCCGGTAAAGGGTCCCGATACCCACACCGGCGTCCTTGGCGATGGCCTCGAGCGAAGCGTCGAGGCCCCGCTCGGAGAAGGCGCGCACGGCCGCGTCGAGCAGACGCTCCCGGTTGCGCCGCGCGTCGGCACGCATTCCGCGTGTGTTGCCGGTCACAGCATTCCTTCCTCCTGGACAAGCGGAGGCTCCTCCGTTTAAAGTTTCAATCAAATCCGGAGGCACCTCCGTTTTGAGCGTAGCAAACCAGGAGCACTTGCCTGACCCTGCTTCTGATCCACCCCTGTCTCTACGAAGGATTCCCATGTCCAAGATCTGGTTTGTCACCGGTTCGTCCCGCGGCCTGGGCCGCTCGTTCACCGAGGCGGCGCTGGAGCGCGGCGACAAGGTCGCGGCGACCGCGCGGAACACCGAGTCCCTGGCGGACCTCGCGGTCACCTACGGCGACCAACTGCTCGCGCTGCCGCTGGACGTCACCGACAAGGCCGCCGCGTTCGACGCGGTCAAGCAGGCCCACGCGCACTTCGGGGGTCTGGACGTCGTCGTCAACAACGCCGGCTACGGCCACTTCGGCATGATCGAGGAACTGACCGAGGCCGAGGCGCGCGATCAGATGGAGGCCAACTTCTTCGGCGTACTCTGGGTCACCCAGGCCGCCCTACCCCTGCTGCGCGCACAGGGCGGTGGCCACATCGTGCAGATCAGCTCGGTCGGTGGCGTACTCGCCATCCCCAGCCTCGGTGTCTACGCCGCCTCCAAATGGGCCGTCGAGGGGCTCTCCGAGGCGCTGGCCGGTGAGGTCGCCGGGCAGGACATCAAGGTCACCATGGTCGAGCCGGGCCCCTACCCCACCGACTGGCCCGGCGCCTCCGCGGCCCGCTCCGAGCCCAACCCGGTCTACGACGGGGTCCGCCAGGCCCTGGCCGAAGGCTTGGACCTGTCCGACCTGGGCAACCCCAAGGCCGTCGGCCCGGCACTGCTGAAGATCGTGGACGCCGAGAACCCGCCGCTGCGGGTGTTCTTCGGCCGGCCGCCGATCCAGATGGCCAAGGACCACTACGCGCAGAAGCTGGCCACTTGGGCCGAGTGGGAGCACATCTCGCTTGCCGCCCACGGCTGAGCCGCATCCTCAAGGCCCCGCCCCCCGCTCATACGCCGGACAACTAGGGCGACCCATAGGCCAGTACTTGAAAGTTCAGTTGAAATTCTCAAACACAGGCTAGGAGAACACCATGGCAGGCAGCATCCGCAGGCACTGGAAGCGCTGGCTGATCGCGGGCGTGGCGGTCGTCGCCGTACTGGGCATCGGAGGCCCGTACGTCTACATCAACTACATCGCGGACGAGCCACCGGCCGCGCTCTCGCTCGACAGTCCGCCACCGAGGTCGGAGGCGTCCCCCGACGGATCCTCCGGGTCCGGAGAGCAGGCGAGGGACGGCGTCGAGGGCGCATGGCGGGTGAGCAGCGGCTCACAGGCCGGTTACCGCGTCGACGAGGTCCTGTTCGGCCAGAACGTCACCGCCGTGGGCCGTACCGAAGAGGTCACCGGAGACCTGGAGATCGAGGGCACCCGCGCCACCAGCGGCACCATCACCGTCGACCTGGCCTCGGTGGCGAGCGACTCCGACGAGCGTGACGCCCAGTTCCGCGGCCGGATCATGAACACCGAGCAGTTCCCGGACGCCACCTTCGAGCTCACCGAACCCGCCGACTTCGGCTCGGCCCCGGACGTCGGCGAACAGGTCACCGCCGAGGCCACGGGCGAACTGACCATCCACGGCGAGACCAACCCCGTCACCTTCGAGCTCACTGCCCAGCGCACCGCCGAAGGCTTCCGCACCAACGGCTCCATCCCCGTCACCTTCGCCGACTACGGCATCGACGCACCGAACTTCGGCGGGATCACCGTCGAGGACGAGGGAACCGTCGAGTTCCTCCTCGCCTTCACCTCCGCCTGATCCCTTCCCTGACACCCCTTCGCCTTCACCCGCACAGCATTGGAGAACACCGTCATGCGCAGCACCCACCTGTCCCGCAAGGCCGTCGCCACCCTGGTCGCCGCCGCGACCGTCGGAGCCGTGGCCGGCTTCACGCCCGCCGCCACCGCCTCCGCGCCCTCACACGGCGGGGCCACCACCGACGCCTGGCACACCAGCCCCGTCACGCAGGAGCGCAACAAGCGCGTCGCCGTCCACGTACTCAAGCGGCTCTTCGAGCACGGCGACCTGTCGGCCGCCGACCGCTACATCCGCCCCGACTACATCCAGCACAACCCCAACGCGGCCGACGGCACCGAGGCGCTCAAGGACTTCGTCCGCTTCGAGACCGCGCGCTACCCGGACCTGACGTACAACGTCAAGCGGGTCCTCGCCCAGGGCAACATGGTCATCGTCCACGGCAACGTGATCAACGAGCCCGGCACCCGCGGCGTAGCCCTGGTCGACATGTTCCGCTTCGACCCGAAGAGCGGCATGATCGCCGAGCACTGGGACATCCTGCAGGACGTGCCGGCGACCACCGTCAACGGCAACGACATGTTCGGCACGGTCAGCCACCCGCGTACGAACCAGCCGGGCCCGCGCTGGTTGACGCCGTTCAGCCAGAAGGTGGCGACCAAGTACTTCGACACACTCCTCGTCGACAAGAACCCCGACGCGGTCCGGTACCTGGCTCCGGAGTACTACCAGCACAATCCCACCATCCCCAACGGCTCGGCCGGCCTGCGCGAGCAGTTCACCAGCTTCTTCCAGCAGTTCCCGAACCTGATCGTGGAACGCAAGCGCGTCATCGCCGAAGGCGACATGGTGGCCATCCACGCCCACTACCGCCTCAACCCCGAGGACCGCGGCCAGTCCGTCGTGGACATCTTCCGCGTCGGCAAGAACGGCAAGGTCGTCGAGCACTGGGACGTACTCCAGGACGTGCCGGCGACCTCCGCCAACGACAACACCATGTTCTGAAACGCTCTTTGAGCCGATCCCGTCGCGAGGGCTTGCTTTCGGTATCAACCATGCGCCAAGGTGACCGCTGTACGGACGATAGTCCGTACAGCGGTCACGGTCGGAAACGAATCAAGGAGGATTCCATGGCCTTCGTGACGGAGGACAACCTCACCGACCTCGCGGTGAAACGGTGGACCACCGCTCACTCGTCCCGGCTCGCCGAGCTGATGACAGCGCTGGTGCGGCATCTCCATGCGTACGCCCGCGAGGTCCAGCTGACGGAGGAGGAATGGGCGACGGCCGTCGAATGGCTCACGGCGACAGGCCGGATCAGTGACGACAAGCGCCAGGAGTTCATCCTCGCCTCCGACGTCCTCGGCCTGAGCACGCTCGTCGTCCAGCTCAACCACCACTTCTCGGCGGACGCCACTCCGGCGACGGTGCTCGGCCCGTTCCACATCGCCGGCTCGCCGACGGCGGACTTCGGCGCCGACATGTCCGACGGCGTCGCGGGCACCCCGCTGTTCGTCACCGGCCGCGTACTGGACCTCGACGGCACGCCACTGCCGGACGTCGTCCTGGACGTGTGGCAGGCCGACGCCGACGGTACGTACGAGGCGCAGATCCCGGAGATCGACGAGGCGCGGCTGCGCGCGAAGTACCGGACGCGGGCGGACGGCACGTACTGCGTACGCACCATCGCACCACGCGGCTATGCGATTCCGATGGACGGGCCGGTCGGTGACCTGATCGGCAGGACGGACATCAGCTACTACCGTCCCGCACACATCCACTTCCTGATCGACCACCCCGGCTACGAGAAGCTCATCACCCACCTGTTCCGGCAGGGCTCCGAATTCCTCGACACCGACGTCGTGTTCGGCACGAAGGACGAGCTGATCGTGCGCTTCACGGAGGAGCCGGCCGGGGCCTCCCCCGACGGCGGCACGATCGAAGAGCCCTATCTGCGCGCCGAGTTCGACTTCGTGCTCCAGCCCCGGCCCGCGGACGAGGCACGGCTGTGAACCTGGGGCTGCTCCTGCTGCGGCTGCTGCTCGCCGCGCTGCTGTTCGGCCACGGCAGCCAGAAGCTTTTCGGCTGGTTCGGCGGCGCCGGGCGCACAGGGACCGCCGCCGTCTTCGAGCAGTGGGGCTTCGTTCCCGGCCGACGGATGGTGCTCGTCGCCGGTGCGGCCGAACTCGCCGGAGCCGCCTCGGTCGCGGCCGGTCTGCTGACGCCCGGCGGCTGCGCCGTCCTGGTCGGCACCATGGCGGTCGCCGCGGCGGCGACCGCGCCGAACGGCTTCTGGGCCCAGAAGGGCGGCTGCGAGGTGCCCTTCCTGTACGGCGCCGTGGCCGCGGTCCTCGCCTTCACCGGCCCCGGTGCCTGGTCGCTCGACCACACCCTCGGACTGAACCGACTGGGCGGCGCCGTATGGGGATTCGCGGCACTGGCCCTCGGCCTGGCCGCCGCGGCCGTACCACTGGCCGCCCGCGCCCGGGTCCTGCACGCCCGGACCACACAGACCACCACCATCAACGACGAGGTGACGCCATGACCACCGAAGAGCCACGTCCCGAGGACTTCGCCTCCGGACGCCCTGTCCTGTTCCGCGACGCGACCGTACTGTCCATGGATCCCGCGATCGGCCTGCTCGACCGGGGCGACGTACTGGTCCGCGGCGAGCGGATCGAACAGGTGGGGCCGGACCTCCAGGCACCGGACGACGCGGTGGTGGTGGACTGCGCCGGCGGCATCCTCATGCCCGGCATGGTCGACACCCACCGGCACATGTGGCAGACGGCGTTGCGAGGCCTCGGGGCGGACTGGACCCTGTCGCAGTACTTCGTCTTCTACTACCTCAGCTGGGGCAAGATCTTCCGCCCCGAGGACATCCTCGCGGGCAACCTGCTGTCGGGCATCGAGGCGCTCGACGCGGGTGTGACCACCACGGTGGACTGGTCGCACGGGCTGCAGACGCCCGAGCACGGGGACGCGGCCGTCGAAGCGCTGCGCTCGGTGCCGGGCCGTTTCACACTGGCCTACGGCAACCTGCTCGGAGCGCCCTGGGAGTGGACCAACTCCCCCGAGTTCCGGGCCTTCGTCGACCGTCACTTCAGCTCGCACGACGACATGCTCGGCCTGCAACTCGCCTTCGACGTGACCGGTGACGAGGCGTTCCCCGAGAAGGCGGCGTTCGAAGCGGCGCGTGAACTCGGCCTCCCGGTCACCACCCACGCGGGCGTCTGGGGCGCCACCAACGACAATGGCATCCGGCTGATGTGGGACCACGGGTTCATGACGCCCGACGTCACCTACGTGCACTCGGCGACGCTCAGCGAGGACTCGTACCACCGGATCGCCGCCTCGGGCGGCACGGTCTCGGTGTCGGCGGAGAGCGAGCACAACGCGGGCCAGGGCTACCCGCCCACCTGGCGGCTGCGACGCCACGGCATCCCCGTGTCGCTGTCCATGGACACCAGTGTGTGGTTCAGCGCCGACCTGTTCTCGGCGATGCGCGCCACGCTCTCGGCCGACCGCACGCGCGAGCACATGGCGGCCCACGCGGCCGGGGAGACGGTGGTGCACCACCGGCTGCGGGCGCGGGACGTCGTGGAGTGGGCCACGATCGGCGGCGCCGGCGTGCTCGGACTCAGCGACAGCATCGGCTCGCTGACCCCGGGCAAGAAGGCGGACCTCGTCCTGCTCAAGAACGACCGGGACCCGGCGATGTACCCGGTCCTGCACCCCTACGGACACGTCGTCTACCAGGCCACCCGCGCCGACGTGCACACCGTGCTCGTCAACGGAACCGTCGTGAAGTACGCCCACGACCTGGTCGGCGCGGACCTGGAGCGGGCCCGCACCGCCGTCGCCGCGACCGTCGAGTACGCGCGGTCGACGATGGGCGAGGACGCGTGGCGGGAGGCCGTGGAGCCGGAGATCCCGGGGTCCGAGCTGATCCCGAACCCGTACCTCTACAGCGAGTACCGCGGCGAGGGCGTCGCCGTACGGCAGGAAGAGGCGTAGCCCGTGAGCGACGGTTCAGGCGGTCCACGCGGACCGCTCGACGGGCTGCTGGTGGCGGACTTCTCGCGCATCCTGGCAGGTCCGTACGCGACCATGCTGCTGGCCGATCTCGGAGCCGACGTGGTGAAGGTCGAGGGTCCCGGAGGCGACGACACACGGACGTGGATGCCGCCGGTACGCGACGGTGTGTCCACCTACTACCTCGGGATCAACCGCGGCAAGCGGTCGATCGCGCTCGACTTCCGCGACGAGGACGACGCGCGAGTGGCCAGGGAACTCGCGCGGCGCGCGGACGTGGTGATCGAGAACTTCAAACCGGGCGGGCTCGCCAGGTACGGCCTCGACCACGCCTCGGTGAGCGCCGTGAACCCGGGCGTGGTGTACGCGTCGATCAGCGGTTTCGGAGCCGGGCCGGGCCGCCATGTCCCCGGCTACGACCTGATGGTGCAGGCGATCTCCGGGCTGATGAGCCTCACCGGTGACCCGGACGGGCCGCCGTACCGGGCGGGAATCTCGGTGTTCGACGTGATGGCGGGCAATCACGCCGCCATCGGGATCCTCGCCGCGCTGCGCCACCGCGACGCCACCGGCCAGGGCCAGCTCGTCGAGGTGAACCTGCTGTCGTCGGCGCTGACCGGGCTGGTCAACCACAGTTCCTCGTACGTCGCCGGGGGCACCGTTCCCTACCGGATGGGCAACGCGCACCCGAGCGTCTTCCCGTACGAGCCCTTGCCGACGGCCGATCAGGACCTGATCGTCACGGCCGCCAACGACGGACAGTTCCGCAAGCTGTGCGAGGTGCTCGGCATCCCCGAGACCGCCGACGACCCCCGCTTCCGGCACAACGCCGACCGCACCGAGCGCCGCGAGGAACTCCGCCCGCTCCTGGTCGAGCGGCTGCGGACGAAGACGGCTCTGGAGTGGTTCGACCTGCTCGTCGACGCGGGTGTCCCCTGCGGGCCGATCAACACCATCGACGGCGGGTTCGCCATGGCGGAACGCTTCGGGCTCGACCCGGTGGTGGAAGTCGGCGAAGGAGACCGGGCCGTACCCACCACCCGGCACCCGATCCGCTTCTCGGAGACCCCCGCCACCTACCGGCTGCCCCCGCCCGAGCTGGACGAACATGGGGCCGAACTGCGCAAGTGGCTGGAGGACAACGATGGTTGAGAAACCGAAGAAACCGGAGGAGCCCGAGTACCCGACCGCCCTCGGTGCGTCCTCCCTCGACAGCATCACCCTGCTCGGGCAGAACCTCGCGGAAGACGTGATGGGCGAGGTGGGCTTCGGCGAGCTGGCGTTCTGGCTCGCCACGCAGCGCCGCCCCACCCCCGGCGAGACCCGGGTCTTCGAGGCCGTACTCGCCGCCCTCGCCGACCACGGCTTCACACCGACCGCGATCACGACCCGGCTGACGTACCTGTCAGCGCCCGACTCGATCCAGGGCGCCCTCGCCGCCGGGCTCCTGGGCGGCGGCTCGCGCTTCCTCGGCGTGACCGAGGACTGCGGGCGGTTCCTGCACGAGGCCCTGTCCACACGGGAGGGTGGCCGCCCGACCGACGAGGCCGGCTGGGACGAACTCGCCCTCGCCGCCGTACGGTCCGCGCGCGAGGACCGCAGGATGATCCCCGGCCTCGGACACCACGTCCACAAGCAGGGCGACCCCCGCACTTCGCGGCTGTTCCAACTCGCAGCCGAGGAAGGGCAGTTCGGCCCGCATCTGGCACTGTTCGCGGCCATCGGCCGGGTCCACCCCCAGGTGCTGGGCAGGACACTGCCGCTCAACGGCGCCGGAGTCTGCGGAGCCGCGCTCGCCGACCTCGGCCTGCCGCTGGAACTGCTCCGCGCCTTCGCCCTCCTCGCCCGCACGGCCGGACTCATCGGCCAGCTCGCCGAGGAGATGCGCAACCCCGTCGCGAACGACATCTTCCTGTCGGTGGACCTCAACAACCGGCCCGTCCCGCCAAGGCCCCACGACGACGGCCCCCGCACTGCGGGGGCCGCGTGACTTCTTCGGGGCCTCGTCCGGTCAGGCGGCCTGCCCTCCCTGCGCCCGGACGGCCAGGTCCGACCAGTCCGCCCAGGTCTTGAGCCGATCGGCGTAGACCTGCGGGAGCATCTGGTTGCCCTGGGTACCGAAGAAGACCCGCAGCGGCGGGTTGTCGGAGTCGACGACTTCCAGCAGTGCCTCACCGGCAGCGACGGGGTCGCCGAAGTCCAGGCTCTGCACGAACGCGGCAAGTTGTTCACGGGTGGGGTCGTAGACGGGGTTGGTGTCGGCCTGCACGGCGGACGAGCCGCCCCAGTCGGTGGCGTACCCGCCGGGCTCGACCAGCGTCACCTTGATACCGAGACCGGAGACTTCCTGGGCCAGCGACTCGGTCAGCCCCTCCAGGGCCCACTTGGAGGCGTGGTAGCCGCCGAGCAGGGGCCAGGCGGCCACACCGCCGGTGGAGGAGATCTGCACGATGTGGCCGGAGCCCTGCTCGCGCAGGCGGGGCAGCGCCGCCTGGGTGACCCACAGCGCACCGAAGAGGTTGGTCTCCAACTGGTCGCGCAGTTGCTGCTCGGGCAGTTCCTCCACGGCGCCGAACAGGCCGTAGCCCGCGTTGTTGACGATCACGTCGAGGCGGCCGAAGTGTTCCCCGGCCCGCTCGACGCTCGCGAAGACCGCGGCCTTGTCGGTCACGTCCAGCTCCAGCGGCAGGACCGCGTCGCCGTGGGCCGTGACGAGGTCCGTCAGCGTGCCGGCGTCGCGCGCCGTGGCGGCGACCTTGTCACCGCGGGACAGCGCGGCCTCGACGAAGCGGCGGCCGAAGCCGCGGGAGGCGCCGGTGACGAACCAGACCTTGCTCATGGTGTTCTCCAACTTTCTGTACGACATCTTCTGTACGACCGTGTTCGGTCAGTGGGGGAAGGTGAGTGGGGGACGGTCAGTCCTGGAACGCGGTGGCCAGCGGAGCCACCTCGTCCAGGAAGCTGCGTACGGTGTCGGCGTCGGCCGGAGGCGCGTACAGCAGCGCGCGGTTCACGCCGATCTCCCGTAGCTCCGTCAGGTGCGCGGCGTCAGGCTCGGCGCCGAAGACGGTCACCGGCACGTCGTCGGCGCGTCCGGCCACACGGCCCGCCGCGCGCAACTTGGCGATTCGCTCGGCCAGTTCGGGCACGGGCATGCCGGCGTGCGGCATCCATGCGTCGCCGAAGTCCAGCACCCGCCTCGCCACCAGCGGACCGGAACCGCCCACCAGCACCGGCGGTCCGGACGGCCGGTGGGGCTTGGGCCAGGACGACAGGGGTCCGAACCGCACGTGCTCGCCGTGGAATTCGGCGACGTCCTTCTCCCAGATCTCACGCATCGCCTTCACCCGCTCGGCCATGACGCTCCAGCGGCGCGCGGGGTCGGTGCCGTGGTTGGCGATCTCCTCGCTGATCCATCCGGCGCCCACCCCGAACAGCACGCGTCCGCCCGACAGGGCGTCCAGGGTGGCCACGGCCTTGGCGGTGACGATCGGATCGCGCTGGGGCAGCAGGCAGATGCCGGTGCCCACCAGCAGAGAGCGAGTGGCGGCAGCGGCGTAGGTGAGCGCGACGAACAGGTCGTGGGTGCGCGAGAAGTGCGCGGGCAGCTCTCCCACCTCCGCGCGGCTGCTCTCGGTGGCGGGCATGTGGGTGTGTTCGGGAAGGAACAGCGACCCGAAGCCGCGTTCCTCGACCGCACGCGCCAGTTCGTCGGGGCGGATGGCGAAATCCGCGGGGAACATGGCGATGCCTAGTTTCATGGCTTCCGTCCTACGTGGCGGCCGACGGCGGCGCGCCGTTGTCGGGCCTTCGTTCACCATCGACCCTAGGCAGGGCGACCGAGAGCATCCATGACAGAGAAGCTCAGATTTTTGCCTCAGGCTCTCACCCTCCGATCCTCTGCATCATTTCCGGCTCTTGTCCGGCGCTAGGGTGTGCGGCATGGACGTACTCGCCGACGTACTGGCTTCCACCGGCTTCAAGGGCGTTCTGCTGGCACAGCTGCGTTCTTCCGGCGCCGGCTGGGGCTGCGCCGTGGACCAGCTCGACACCGCGGGCTTCCACCTCATCGCCGAGGGCGCCTGCTGGTTGCGGACCGACGGGGCGCCACCGGTGCAGCTGGTGTCCGGGGACGTGGTGCTGCTGCCGCGCGGCACACGGCACCAGCTCGTCGGGGCGCCCGGCCAGGACGCCCTCCCCTACGCGGAGTTGGAGGCCGCTCACCCACCGGGCCGCGCGGGTGTGGTCGACCTCGGCGGGAACGGGCCCGTCGTGCGGGTGGTGTGCGGCAAGTTCCACTACGCGGGCAGCACAGGTGGACATCCGGTCCTGTCGGCGCTGCCCGAGGTCATCCACGTCCCCGGCATGAGCGCCGACCCGCACCTGCAGGGCATCATCCGGATCCTCGCCGCCGAGACGGCGCATGGACAGCCAGGATCGCGCGCCGTGGCCACCCGCCTGACCGAGGTGATGTTCGTGCTGGCGGTCCGCGCCTGGATCGAGCGGGCCGACACCGCCGACGAGCAGGGTCCGTCGTGGCTGACGGCCCTGCGCGACCCGCGCATCGGAACCGCCTTGTCGCTGATGCACGAAGAGCCGCACCGCGACTGGACGGTGGAAGGGCTGGCCCACACCGTCGCGATGTCCCGTCCGGCGTTCGCCCGCCAGTTCAAGACGGTGGTCGGCCGCACCCCACTGGCCTACCTCTCCCGCGTACGGATCGACCTGGCCGCCCGACTGCTGCGCGACACCGACGATCCGGTCGGCGATATCGCCCAAGCCGTCGGATACGGCTCCGAGTTCGCCTTCTCCCGGGCCTTCTCCCGAGAACACGGCATCGCGCCCGGCCGCTACCGCCGTACGGCCTCGGCCCACTCGTGACGAAGCGGCCAAGGGCGTCCGCTCAGACGGACTTGCGTATCGGGAAGGCCGCCCGGACTTCCCAGCCGTAGCCGACCCGGGGCCCGGCCCACAGCGTGCCGCCCAGGGCGGTGACGCGTTCCGTCAAGCCGACGAGGCCGAAGCCGCCGCCGCGCGCGGCGGCCGGGAGTTGGGTGCCGCCGCGGCCGTCGTCCGCCACCGCGACCATCAGGCGGTGGTCCTCGCACCACAGGCCGACGCTGATCTCCGTAGCGTCGGCCGCGTGGCGTCGTATGTTCGTCAGGGCCTCCTGGACGACCCGGAAGGCGGCCGCCTGCACCTCGTGCGGGAGGTCGTCGCGGACGGACGGGTCCCGATCGAGCGTGACCTTCTGGACCGGGCTCGCGAACCCCTCGATCAGGCCGGAGATGCCCGCGAGATCGCCCACGGGCCGGTGGTCGGCCGCCTCCGGCCCGGGCTCGCGCAGCACGCCCACCGTGCGGCGCATGGATGCCAGGGCCTCGGTGGCGGCGCGTTCGATACCGGCGAGGACCGGGTCGAGGTCGTCGGTCCGGGAGGTCGCCATCATGCGCGCCACCTGCGTCTGCACGAGGATCCCGGTGACATGGTGGGCGACGAAGTCGTGCAGGTCGGCGGCGATGGCCACGCGCTCGTCACGGCGGGTCTCGGCCACCGCGACCGTCCGCCGGAAGTCCAGCGAGCGCAGGTAGCCCGCGAGTCCGCCGACCAGGCCGATCAGGAGCAGGCCGACCACCAGGAATCCCAGTGTTTCGTCGTCACTCAGCGACCGGTAAAAGCCCACGGGCAGGGCGAGCCCGGCGACCGCGTCGAGCGTGCCGCACACCACGGCCCAGCGTCGCGGGCAGTGCCGTACGGCGATGAACAGCAGGCACAGCATGATCGTGATCTCGCCGGGGCCGAAAGCGCGCTGCTCGCCGGTCAGCGAGATCCCGACCGTGAAGGCCAGGGAAACGACGGCGGGCACCGTGGCGCGGACCTGCGGGGTGAGCCACGCGGGCCGCATGCCGGCCGGCCACAGCAGGGCGACAAGGCCGACAGCGAGCACGGCCGCGGTCGGCCGCACGTCGTGCCCCTCGGAACCCACCGCGGCGAAGTCGAGGACACACACCCCGAGCAGCGCGCCGAAGCCGAAGCCGCGGGCGCAGCCCTGGGCAGAAACGGATTTCATGCGCTCACCGTAGGGCGAGGCCGCAGGTCCCGGGGATCGGCCGAACGGCCGAGGGGCCCGGCCGTGGGGCGTGGCATTGTGGCCGTTCGGCCGATGCGGGCGCCCGGGCCCGCGGACGAGGGTTGAGCCGCTGCCTTCCCTCGGACAGCAGGACTTCAGGAGTACGTACGTGATGCAGCGCAGCAGGTTCCTCGTCGGCGCCGTCGGTGGTGCCATCGCCGTGGTCGCTCTGGGCGGTGTCGGCACCTATCTGCTCTCCGGGACCGAGTCGAACACCATCCTGGATGAATACAGCACGGTGACGGTGGACGGTCAGAAGGCTCTGTCGGCGAACATCGTCGCGACCCGCACCCAGAGCAAGTACAACCCGCTGCCCTGGATCGGGGAGAAGATCACCGGCGTGACCTGTCCGACAGGGCTGAGGGCGGTGACCGGGACCACCCTCACCTGCACCGGCAAGGACAGCGACGGCAAGGCCATCGACATCCCCGTGACCGTGGTCAAGGCATCGGACCGCTCCGTCACCTGGAAGTTCGAGCGCTGAGACGGAGTTCCGTCGCCGGATCAGCGGGCGTCGATGACCATGAGTGCGGTGTGGAGCGAGGTGCGTGACTCGGCGGATTCGAGGGAGACGCCCAGGATGCGTTCGACGGTCCGCAGGCGGCTGTGGAGGGTGGGGCGGCTCAGGCCGGTGACGCGTCCGCGTCCTGGTCATCGCAGAAGGCGGCCGTCTTCGCCCAAGGGGGCGCTCCTCCCGGCCCCCCAGGCGAGCAGCGCGAAGCCAAGAGCGAAGCCGAGCATCGTCCATACACCGCGGGGCCAGAAGATGTGGCTGTCGACGAAGGACCAGCCGGCCGCGAGGAGCACCAGCGTGCCGGGGAGGATTCGGGCGCCGTTCCTGGGGAGCAGCGCGACCGCCGTGGCCACGATGGCTGCGATGAGGGCGTAGGCACCGGCCTGTCCGAGTGCCTCGCCCGTGTCGTAGAGCGGGCGTTTCACCGGCCCGAGAGCCGCGGTCTCGGCGACGTGCTCGACCGCGGTTCCGGCCCCGATGCCGGCGACGGCGTCGAGACCGGTGTAGAAGGCCGCGTAGACGAAGGCACCCACCCAGGCCACCACTGTGGCAACGCCCGCGAGGTCGAGCCGGGGCCGATGCCACAGCGGGACCAGGAGGCCAACTGTGAGCAGGGGAAAGACCGGCAGCAGTGCGACGTGCAAGTGCGTCCAGTCCGCGGCCGTCGACCTGGAGAGCCCATGTGGATGCGCGATGCCCGCGACAGCGAGCACGAGAGGGGCGGCGGTGACGAGGGCGGTGCTTCGGATGGTTGACATGCCTGCGAACGTAGGCGCGTTACGTCACCCGACAAGGACGCGTAAGGGACTCGTAAGACACTTCGTGCCTACTCGGCCGCCGACTGGACAGGCCCCGCCGTACGCGATGTCGACGACGATCTCACCGAGCCCCATGAGGTCGTAGATGGTGGTGAGGAATTTTTCCATGTCGTGATTCCCTCTGTGTGAAGAGAGGTCCTTGTCTCCTGAGAGGCGTCCCGTCCTCTCGCGGAGCGCCGCGAGTTCATCGGCCCGGCACTGGGTAGAGGGCGGTCTCCTGGTCGTGAGACCGCCCCCTCGACCTGCGTGGAGGCGTTAGTTGTCCGCGGTGGGTCAGCGGCTGGTGAAGACCGTGTCGTGCCAGGACTTGTGCTGTTCGCCGGTGTTCTCCGACATGACGTGTTTGACGTTGGTGTACTCGTCGAAGGAGTACGCCGACATGTCCTTGCCGAAGCCGGAGGCCTTGTAGCCGCCGTGCGGCATCTCGCTGATGATCGGGATGTGGTCGTTGATCCAGACGCAGCCCGCCTGGATCTCGCGGCCGGCGCGTCCGGCGCGGAAGACGTTGGTGGTCCAGGCGGATGCGGCAAGGCCGTACGGGGTGTCGTTGGCCAGGCGGATGGCTTCGTCGTCGCTGTCGAAGGGCAGGCAGACGAGGACCGGGCCGAAGATCTCCTGCTGGACGATGGCGGAGTCCTGCGCCGCGTCGGTGATGAGGGTGGGCTCGTAGTAGGCGCCCCGGCCCAGTGGCCCGTCGGGAATCCGTCCGCCGCGCACGATCGTGGCTCCGGCCTCGCGGGCGGCCTCCACCATGGCGGCGACCTTGTCGCGCTGTCGTAGGGAGATCAGCGACCCCATGTCGGTGGCCGGGTCGTCGACCGGGCCCAGCCGTACGCCGTCCATCAGCTCGGCGACGCGGGCCACGAAGGCCTCGTACAGGGGGCGTTGGACGTACGCGCGGGTGGCGGCCGTGCAGTCCTGGCCGGCGTTGATGAGGGCTCCGGCCACGGCACCGCGGGCGGCGGCCTCCAGGTCGGCGTCGTCGAAGACGACGAAGGGGGCCTTGCCGCCGAGTTCGAGGTGGACGCGCTTCACCAAACCGGCTGCCTGCGCGGCGACTTGGCGGCCGACCCCGGTGGAGCCGGTGAAGGAGACCATGGCGATGCCGGGGTGGGTGACCAGGGCCTGACCGGCGACGGGGCCGCTGCCGGTGACGATGTTGATCACACCGTCGGGGATGCCGGCCTCCTGCGCCGCCTCGGCGAACATCACCGAGGTGAGCGGGGTGAGTTCGGAGGGCTTGAGCAGCACGGTGTTGCCTGCGGCGACGGCGGGCAGCACCTTCCAGGCGGCCATCTGGAGGGGGTAGTTCCAGGGAGCGATGGAGCCGATCACGCCGATGGGTTCGCGGCGGATGGTGGAGGTGTGGTCGCCGGAGTACTCCGCCGAGGCGCGGCCTTCCAGGTTGCGGGCGGCACCGGCGAAGAACCGGACGTTGTCGATGCTGCCGGGGATGTCGAATCCGCTGCTCAGCCTGATCGGTTTGCCGCCGATACGGCTCTCGGTGCGGGCGAACTCATCGGCGCGGGCCTGGAGTTGGTCCGCCCAGCGCAGCATGGCCTCGGAGCGTTCGGCGGGGGTGGTGCGCGACCACTCGGCGAACGCGGCGCGGGCGGCGGCGACCGCCTCGTCGACGTCCTCCGGTCCGGCCAGGATGTCGGTGGCCAGGACCTCGCCGGTGGCAGGGTTGGTCACCTCGTACCGCTCGCCGGACGTGCCGGAGCGGCGCTTGCCCGCGATGAACTGCTGTCCGCTGGTCTCCATCAGTCACTTCTCCGATTGGTCTCGGGGCTGGAGCTCTGCTCGCCTCACAGGTCGCCGAGCGTATAGCCGTGCGGGAAGGGATCGGTCTCGTCCAGGACGTACTGGCTGTACGCGGTGATCCAGCCGCGTCCCCTGATCGTCGGCAGCACGGCTTCGTACGGGCCGATGTGGGCGGTGTCCAGGAGCGTGCCCATGAAGGTCGTGCCGATGATCGACTCGTGCACGAACGGTGTGTTCAGGGCGAGTTCGCCGCGGGCGTGCAGGGCGGCCATGCGGGCGCTGGTGCCGGTGCCGCACGGGGAGCGGTCCAGTGTGCCGGTCCAGGTCGTCGGGTCGGCCAGGTCCACCTCGCCGTTCGGCAGGACGACCGTGTTGCGGCCGGAGACGTCCGGCGTCGGAGAAGGGCCGTGGATCATCACCAGGGAGACCTGGTTGATGCCCGGATTGAGTGGATGGCTGACCGGCACCTGCTGCTGGGCGGCGGCCCGCAGTACCGCTCCGGCGCGGGTGAGCTGTTTGGCGGCGGAGGGCTCAACACGGATGCCGAGGTCCGCGGCGCGCGCCTGCACGAAGAACTGCCCGCCGAAGACGATGTCGACCGGCACCGACCCGTACTCGGGCAGCTCCAGGACGTGGTCGAGGGCGACCGCGAAAGCGGGCACGTTGGCGAAGGTGACCCGGGTGGCCCGGCCCCCTTCGACGTCGGCACGGACCCGGACGAGACCGACCGCCGTGTCCACGGTGAGTTCGGTGACGGGCTCGGTGACCGGG
Organism: Streptomyces pseudoechinosporeus; assembly: GCF_054783935.1. NCBI lineage: Bacteria > Bacillati > Actinomycetota > Actinomycetes > Kitasatosporales > Streptomycetaceae > Streptomyces > Streptomyces pseudoechinosporeus. The sequence goes on along the minus strand of NZ_BAAGPS010000023.1, from coordinate 264,370 downwards.
ACCGCGCCCGTCTCCACGAGGGCGGTGACGGCGCAGATCAGGTTGGAGCCGGACATGGGGCGGAAGCCGCCCTGTTCCAGCACGACCAGGCCGAAGTCAGCGGACGGGTCGGCCGGGGGCAGGACCAGGGCACCGCACAGGGCCGGGTAGCCGCGCGGCTCGCGCAGCAGGAGCTGGCGCAGCTCGTCGAGCTCCTTCTCGCAGTGCTGCAGCCGTTCGGCCATGGTGGCGCCCCGGACGTGCAGATGGCTGCCGATCAGCACGCGTCCCGGTTCGCCCTCGGCGTGGACGTCGATCGCGTGGATACGGCGATGCTGCGTGACCATCACGCGGCCACGGGGTCGGCGGCGGTCTCGACACCGGCGGCGGCCAGCAGGGCGCGGAACTCCTCGCGGAACTCCGGGGCCAGCGGCAGGACGGGCCTGCGGGTGGGTCCGGCGCTCACGCCGACGAGGTCGAGGCCGGTCTTGATGCCGCAGGCGTAGTTGTGGGACTCCAGGAACCGGCAGATCGGGAAGATCTTGGCCCACAGCTCGCGCGCAGCGTGCAGGTCGCCGCGGACGGCGAGGGCGTCGTACAGGTCGGCGCACAGCCGGGGGATCACGCTCGCCGTGCCCCACACTCCGGCCTTCGCGCCGCTCGCGAGGGCGGCGAAGGTGAGGGTGTCCCAGCCGTTGAGGGTGGTGATGTCCTGCGCGTGCTGCTGCTGGACGGTGGAGAGCCAGGTGAAGTCGCCGCCGGTGTCCTTGTAGGAGGTCACCGCGGTCTCGCGGGCCAGCTTGGCCAGTTGCTCGGGGGTGAGGTGCACTCCGGATGCGGAGGGGATGTTGTAGTACATGATCGGGATGTCGATCGCCTCCGAGACCGCGCCGAAGTAGGCGAGGAGTTCCTCGTAGGACGGGGCGTCGTAGAACGGCGGCACGATCATGACGGCCGTCGCGCCGGCCTTCTGGGCGTGGACGCTCAGCTCCACGGTCTCGGCCGTGCTCAACGCGCCGGTTCCGGCGATGACCGGGACTCGTCCTGCGGCCGCTTCGACGTACAGCTCGGTGACCTGCTTGCGTTCGCCGAGGGTCAGCGTCGTGAACTCGCCGGTGCTGCCGCCGGGGACGAGGCCGTGGATACCACCGCCGATGATGTGGTCGGCCTGGCGCTGGACGCCCGCCGCGTCTACGGCGGAGCCGTCCGCGGTCAGGGGGGTGACGACGGCAGCGAGGATGCCGGTGAACTGCGGGGCGCTCATGTGCGGTCTCCTGGAGTGAGAGGGGAAGGGGAGGGTGAGGATCACCGGCGGGTGAAGCGGCGCGGGGAGACCGCCTCGGCGACGGCGGGGAGGCGCTGCCGGGTGATGGCCTCGGTGATGATCTCGGCGGTCGCAGGGGCCAGGGTGAGGCCGAGCATGCCGTGGCCCGAGGCGACGTAGACGTTGGGCAGCGGGTGGAGCCGCCCGATGACGGGCAGTCCGTCCGGGGTCATGGGCCGCAGGCCCGCCCAGGGGGCGGCCTCTCCGGGCGGGTTGCCCCAGTCGGTGAAGGCGTCGGCGGCGGCCTTCTTGATGGCGGCGACGCGCCGGAGGTTGATGTTCTCCTCCAGGCCGCCGAACTCCATCGTCCCGGCCAGGCGCAGGAATCCGCCCAGCGGGGTCACCGCGACACGGGCGTCCTCCAGGGTGAGGGAGGTGCGCAGCTTCACGGGAGCCGGGGAGTAGTCGACGCTGTACCCCTTGCCGGGGCGGATGGGCAGCGGGGCGCCCAGTTCGCGGGTCATGCGGCCGGTCCACACGCCGGCGGCCAGGAGCAGGGTGTCGCCGGTGAACTCGCCCTTGTCGGTCAGTACGCCGGTGACGGTGTTGTCCCGGCGCTCCCGGCGCAGGAAGCGGCGTACCGGGGCGTGTTCGTGGATCTCCACGCCCAGCTCCTGGCAGCGCTTGAGCAGGCCGGCGGTGAGGGAGTCGGGCTCGACCTGCCGGTCGTCCGGGAAGTACAGGCCGTGGCGGGTACGGCTGTTCAGTGCCGGTTCGCGGGCCTGGACGGCATCCCCGTGCAGGTGCTCGGGGAGCATGCCGAACCGCTCGAAGACGTCGAGGGAGGCGCACTGCTCCTCGTACCGCTCCCGGGTCTCGAAGGCGAGCAGGACGCCGGCCTTGTGCATCTCGAAGTCGATGCCGTCCCGGGTCCAGTCGTCGAGGAGGTCCATCGTGCCCTCGGCCAGGCGCAGTTGGGTCTGAAGGCCGTTGCGGAAGTCCCGGACGGTGCAGTGCCGGGCCATGCTCAGCATGAACTTCACGAAGCCCGGGGCGAGCGAGGGCTTGACGCACAGCGGGCTGTCCGGCTTCAGCATCCACTTCAGGGACTGCAGGATGACTCCGGGGGCCGGTACCGGACCGCTCTCCGCCAGCGCGATCTTGGCCGCGTTGCCGTGCGTGGCGGCGGAACCCGCGCGCCGGGCGTCCAGCACCACCACTTCGCAGCCGCTCTTGGCCAAGCGGTAGGCACTTGCCAGGCCGACGGCTCCGGCGCCGACAACGATGATCCGCATGGAGTGGTGTACCTCTCCCGACCGAGAACTAGGACCGAAGATTGTCAAACAATCTGCGGTTGGAGGTGACGCTACGAGCGACGCCCGCCGCAGTCAACAAGTCACGGTGGACTTGTTGTAAATGCGAGAGGGCCCCCGCGCGTGCGGGGACCCCCGGGGCTGCGAAAACGGCCTCTACAAAGCGTAGACCGGCGCCGCAGCCCTGCTGCGCATCAGCCAGCCCGCACTCTCGCGCACCCCGGACCGGCCGGAGAGCCGGGTCGGCGTACGGCTGGTGGAACGCACCACCCGCCGCCCGGCCCTCACCGACGCCGACCGGCGGGCGGCGAGCCGGCCCAGGGCTACCCTCCCCCGCGCCGGTGGAGGACTCCTCGTCCCCGCCTCATCAGCCACCGACACCGCCTCGGCATCGGCATCGGCATCGGCATCGGCATCGGCATCGGCATCGGCATCGGCAAGGGTTCAGCAGTCGCGCCGCTCGGGTCCACGAGAATCGCCTCGGTCATGTCGCAGGTCGGCAGGTCCGACTACCGGTGCGCGAAGCAGTCGGTCACCGCTGCCATCAACGCGCGTGGCGACCGGCCCTCGGTCTGCCCGCGACCGGGGCAATGATGCGCGTTCCTCCACGCGCTGCCTCCATGGCCTCCGATCGATCGCCGCTCGACGAGATGCGATTGGTACGCCCTCGGCCCTTGACGCCGCAGCAGGCGCAGGGCAGATTGCCTGACAATCTGCACCCAGGTGGTGCGTCATGGGTGCTTTGCGAGTCGGACGAGTGAGAAGGAGCCCGACGATGGAATCGGTTCTCGTAGGAGTGGATCGGAGCGATGGTTCGCGCCGGGCCTTGGCCTTCGCTCTGAAAAGGGCACAGGTCAACCAGTGGGCGATCACGATCGCGCATGTGATCAATTGGTCCCGCTACTCGTTTCCCATCGGAGAGGACAACGAGGTGAGGCCCGTGCAGCGCCGGGCCGAGGTCGAGGCGGCGCGAGCCGAGATCGTCGAGCCTCTCGTCTCCTGGGCCGAAGCTGAGAACCTTCGTGGTGACGTCGAGATCACGGTGGAAATTCGCCATGGCAGGCCGTCCGAGGTGCTCGCCACCATCGCCGACGAGCGTGGTCACGACGTCATCGTCGTGGGCCGGAAGGGCGACTCGGATCTTCGCGTCGCCATCTTCGGCAGCACGGCGAACCGCTTGACTCAGCATGCGGCAGTGCCGGTGGTGGTGGTCCCATGACGACACAGTTCTCACTCGACTTCGCCGCGACGCCGACGATCTCGCTGGCCAACAGCGTCGACGACACTCTTGAGAAGTACTTCGGGCCGTTCGCCAACTGGCTGGCCGACGTCGTCTTCTACTCGGTGCCCATGTTCGGGACCGAGGTTCCGCTCATCGTGACGTGGCTCGTCATCTGCGGCATGTTCTTCACGATCTGGCTCAAGTTCCTCAACGTCCGAGGGATGAAGCACGCCGTGGACCTGGTGCGGGGCAAGTACACCCCAGCCGATGCCCAGGGCGAGGTCACCCACTTCCAGGCGCTGGCGACAGCGCTCTCGAGCACCGTAGGCCTGGGGAACATCGCCGGCGTGGCGGTGGCCATCACGATCGGAGGGCCTGGAGCGGCCTTCTGGATGGTGTTCGCCGGGTTCGTCGGCATGTCGACGAAGATGGCGGAGTGCATGCTCGCCGTGAAGTACCGCCATGTCCGCGAGGACGGCACCGTCTCCGGCGGGCCGATGTACTACCTCCGTGACGGACTGGCCGAGCTGGGTTTCGCGAAGATCGGCAAGTTCCTCGCCGTGGCGTGGGCCGTCTTCATGATGATCGCGGCCCTGGGAACCAACGCCTTCCAAGCCAACCAGGCCACCCAGCAGCTCGTCGGTGTGTCCGGGGACGGCTCCCTGGGCGCGTGGCTGGATTCCAACCGGTGGGCGGTCGGAGTCACCATGGCGGTGCTGGCCGCCGCCGTCATCATCGGCGGAATCAAGTCGATCGCCCGGGTCACCAGTGTGATGGTGCCCTTCATGGCAGTCCTCTACGTGCTCGCCTGCCTGACCGTCCTTCTGACCCACCTCGCGGACATACCGGGGGCGATCGGCGAGATCGTCACGGGCGCGTTCTCCCCGGAGGGTGTCGCCGGCGGTGCCATCGGGGCTCTCATCGTCGGATTCCAGCGGGCCACGTTCTCGAACTCCGCGGGAGTCGGTGACGCGCCGATCGCGCACTCGGTGGTCAAGACCAACCGCCCGCCGACGGAAGGCTTCGTGGCCTCCCTCGAACCGTTCGTCGACACCATCATCGTCTGCTCGATGACCGCGTTGACGATCGTCGTGACCGGAACCTGGAAGGGCTCCGACATCGGCGATGTCAGCGGGATCACTCTCACTTCGCGATCGTTCGAGTCCGTCGTCGGGTGGTTCCCCTACGTCCTCACCGTCGCGGTGCTGCTCTTCGCCTTCTCCACGATCCTCAGCAACTCGTACTACGGCATGAAGGGGTTCGGCTACCTCTTCGGGGACAGGGCCAAGCCAGAGATGGTGTACAAGGGCATCTTCCTGTGCTTCACCGTGATCGGCGCGGCGTCCGCGCTGGGGCCGGTCATCCTGTTCGCGGACTCGGTCTTCTTCCTCCTGGCCCTGGTCAACGTCATCGGGTTGTACTTCCTGGCCAAGGTGGTCCGCCGGGAGTTCACGACCTACTGGAACGATCTGCACTCGGGCGACATCCGGGAAGTCGGTGGGATCAGTGAGACCGGTGGGCGCGTGAGCGCGTCCGAAAGGTGAGCGACTGCCCTGCGGCCTCCTCTACTTCGTGATCGCCCACATGAACGTCTACGGCTTGTCAAGGAGGACGCC
>NZ_BAAGPS010000023.1:181174-258941 GCF_054783935.1 Streptomyces pseudoechinosporeus | reverse complement strand
GGTGCTCATAAGGCGCACGCGGGGGTACCCGATCCGCCTCGTAGAATGCGTCTGACAATCTGCGGAGGATTCATGAGTGAGCACGCCGCCCAGGCCGCCGGCCCGAGGCCGGTCAGCACCCAGACCCGCCGGGACGCGGTGGTGGACGAACTGCGCAGGGCGATCATGGCCGGGGAGCTCAAGGCGGGCCGGCCCTTGCGTGAGGTTCACATCGCCCAGCAACTGGGTGTCAGCCGCCCCACCCTGCGGGAGGCCATCTACCAGCTCATTCACGAAGGGCTCTTGGAACAGCAGCCGTACCGCGGCGTCGTCGTCACAGCGATCGACGAGAAGTTCATCACCGACACGGCGGCCGTCCGGGTCGCCCTGGAGACCCTTGCCGCACGGGCACTGGCCGACGACCCGGACGGCACCCGGCGGGCCAAGCTGACGTCCGCTTGGCAGGAGTACCGCGACGCGCATACCGCTGGGGACGCCGCCCGCCTGCACCAGGCCCACATCGCCCTGCACCGCACCGTCTGGGATGCCTCCGACAACATCATGCTGAAGCGGATGTGGCCGACCGTGGAAGCGCAGATCAATCTCGCCATCACGGTCGACGAGAGCACCCGGTCCGACCCCGACCGGGCCCTGCACGTCCACGAACGGCTGATCGACGCCATTCTCGGCGGCGACCCGCAGACCATCGAGGCCGAGGTCGAACGCCACACCCGCGCGAGCGCCGACGAGCTGATCGAGATGATCGCGGAACGGAAGCGCAGCGGAGAGGGCCAAGAGGCCTGAGCAGATCCGCTACGAGGGCCGGGCGGAAGGTGGCGCTCCATCTCCCGCCCGGCCCCGGCCCTACGGTCAGTCCGCTCGCGATGCGACGCGTTCGAAGCCGACGCGGTGCAGTTCGCCGGTGCGGTCGGTGATCACGTACAGCTCGCCGGACCGGTCTTCGGCGAACGAGCTGACCTGGGTCGGGAACTGGCCGATCGTGGCGCTGCGGTAGGTGCCGTCATGGTTCTTGCGCACTCCCCATGCGGTTCCGGAACACCAGTCGGTCGTTACGTAGGTGCCGAAGACGAGGCGGGCGTGCCGCTGGCCGCGGTAGACGTGTCCGCCGATGACCGAGCAGCCGTCAACGCCGGTCTGGTAGTGGAATACCGGGTCGGTGTAGTCGGCGTCCGGGTCGCAGCGTTCGGCGTTGAACACGGCTGGTCCTTCCTTGCAGGACCAGCCGAAGTTGAGCCCGCCGCGCCCGGCCTTGGTGTGGTTGACCTCTTCGAACGCGCTCTGACCGACGTCGCCCACCCAGAGTGAGCCGTCGAGCTTGTCGAACGAGAACCGCCATGGGTTGCGCAGACCGTAGGCCCAGATCTCCGGCCGGGCCCCGGGCGTGTTGACGAACGGGTTGTTCTTCGGGACGCAGTAGGGGAGTTCGCCGCAGGAACGGCTCACGTCCAGGCGCAAGATCTTGCCGAGCAGCGTGCCGAGGTTCTGCCCGGTGGCCAACGGGTCCCCGCCGCCTCCGCCGTCGCCGAGGCCCCAGTACAGGTAGCCGTCAGGGCCGAACGCGAGCTGGCCGCCGTTGTGGTTGCCGAACTGGGAGTGGTCCTGGGTGAGCAGCACCTGCTCCCGCGCCGGGTCGCCGAGCGGGACCCGGGACAGCGTCAGCGCTCCGTCCGGCCGGCTGGTGTAGGCCACGTACACCTGCGAGGTCTTCTGGAAGTCGGGCGCCGGGACGATGCCGAGCAGACCGCGTTCGAAGCCGGTGCTGTTCACCCGGTTGCTGATGTCCAGCACCGGGTCGGCGGCGAGCCCGTCCTTCGGGTGAAAGGCCCGGACCGTGCCCGCTCTCTCTGCGATGAGCATCCGCCCGCTACGGTCGTTGGCCGCGACCATCGCGACCGGTTGCTCCAGTCCGGACGCCACGGGGGTGGTGGCCACCCTCAACTGGTCCAGAGGCACACCGTGACCAGAACCGTCCGGCTCTGCGGTCGCGGCCGGCGCAATCGTGGCGGACAGCAGAGCAGCCATCGTCAGCACGAGACCTATCCGTCTGAGTCTTGACATCCAAACTCCTCTGTATGGGGGGACCCGGCGCATGGGGTGGGCCACCGTGCAACTCTCCCTGCTGTAAGGGAAGTTCAACAAGGGAGGTGCGCGGTGACCTTGCCCCACCCTTACGGGAGGCGGCCCTCCCGGGTCGCCTTACCGCCGCACCTACTGAGCCGCCGCGCCCTTCGAAGAAACGCGGCCACGCACAGCAGCAGCGCCGCCGCTCCCGCGCTCGCCGCCGTCGCTGCGCGCAGGCCGGGTGGGCGGAAGGAGCAGTGGAGTTGGTGCTCGGAGGCTGTCGGCAGGGGGACCGCCAGCAGACCGAGGCGGCTCCGCGGGGCGCGCATCGGGCCGCCGTCGACCGCGCAGCGCCAGCCCGGTGTGCGAGCGGTGGCGATGACGGCCGTGCCCGTGGAACCGGGCGGGAGTGTGGCGCGTACGCTGTGGCCGCCCACCGTGACGTGGGTGGCGCCCCGGGCTCGTAGGTCCGCGATCGCCCGCCTGAGTTCGGCGGGGTCCAGGCAGGCCAGAGGTGAGCGCGGCAGTTCGGTGTCCTGGAAGACCGTGGCGATGGTGACCGTGACGCGGCCGTCCGCCGGGACGGTGCCGAGCGGCTTGGTGGCCACCGCCTTCTCGGGGCGCTCTCCCCACAGGCGTACGGACTTCCCGTCGGGGCCCGCGAGCATGGCGTCGGTCCAGGAGCCGTCGACGTAGAGACGGCTGCCGGGGCGACATCGGGCGGTGATCCGGTACGGGGCGCCCGCGGCGGTCAGCCGGTACGGATCTGACGCGCGCCGCGGGGCCGGGCCGTGCGCACCGGCGAAGGAGATCCGCGGCAGCTCGTACACCTGGTGTCCCAGTACCGCCTGCTGGTGGGCGAACACCGAGTAATCGGACGGTAGTTGGGGCGCCTCGCGTGGGTGGACGGTCACCAGTGGCGGCGCGGGGAAGCGTTCGACGCGTACGCGTCCCGGGCTGTCGGTGTGCCGGATGCGGGCGCCGACGGAGAAGATCGCGTCGGCGACCGGGTTGTCCTGGGGGATCAGATGGCGGCCGTGCATCGTCCAGGAGTAGCCGAGGCGCCGCAGCAGTCGGGCGGTCTGCTGCGGCACGTAGCTGCTGTAGTAGGCCGGGCCCTCGCTGCCCAGGAGCTGCGGGTCGTTGTTGACGATCTCGGGCGGGCCGGTGTCGGTGCGGTGAGCGGGCCAGTCGGCGACCCGGGTGACGGCCTCGCGTACGGCGTCGTGCCGGGCGCCCCAGGTGGGCTTGGGGGTGAAGAAGGCCAGCTTGTGGCGCTGTTGGTCGACGGCGACACCGCTGGCCGCGGACTCGGCGAGTACCAGCAGGGCGAGCGTGGCGGCGACCAGTTGGCCGCCGCGCTTATGGGCGAGCAGCACCAGCAGCCCGAGCGTGAGCCCTCCCGAGCCGAGGACCACGAGCCAGGTCAGGTGACTCACGCCGTTCTCGTTGCGTACGGACGCAGCGGCGAGGACACAGGTGACCGCACCGGCGGCGAGCAGCGGCCCCGGCCGTGGCCGGTGGGCGAGGCAGAGCCAAGCGACCGAGACCAGCAGACCGCTGAGCACGAACGTCGCGCGGTACGGACTGCCGTTGGGCAGGGAGAGGCCGTACCAGAGCCTGACCGTGGGCAGCGAGCAGAAGGAGGCGACGACGGCGGTCAGCGCCACGCACCACGCCACCCGCGTACGCACGGGGATGTGCCTGCTGAGCGGGAAGGCGAGCACCAGCAGTAGCGCGAGCATGCCCACGAAGAACCGGGGCAGACTGCCGAACCCCCGCTGTGCGGGCAGCAGTTGGAGCAGGTACTCCAAGGGCGGTGGACGGCTGTAGGGCAGCGCGGGAATCGGCTGGGCGCCCGCGGCGGCCAGGTACGAGGGCCAGATCACGGGCGCGGCGAGCGCCGTGCCGAGCGCGAAGGTGAGGGTCGTACGACCGAGGAACCGCAGCAGCCCCGCCCGGCTCCACTCGCGGGTGGCCAGCAGCACGGCACCGACGACGATGGTCCCGACGGCGGCCATCAACGCGGTGTAGAAGTTGCCGGCCCAGGCCAGGCCCACCATGGGCGCGGCCCACAGCCAGCCGCGCTCGCGCGTACAGCGGTCGAGCGCGAGCAGCATCAGCGGGAACGCCGTCAGGCCCCACAGCCACATCGGGTCGAACACGCCGTCGTTGAGCGTCCAGCCCGACAGTCCGTACGCGGCGCCGAGCAGGCCCGCCTGCCACCAGGGGCCGGGTTTCAGCCGCCGCAGCCACCACGCCATGACCGCCGCGCCGAGCCCGATGCTCAGGCACTCCCCCACGTAGACGCCGAGGTCGACCTGGCGCCGCGGGAAGGCCGCGACGAGCAGCGAGAGGGGGTTGCCGAGGAAGCTGACGAAGTCCGCCCAGTACGGCACTCCGAAGGCGCTGTTCCAGTTGAAGAAGAGGTCGCCGGACGAGGTGCCGTGCAGGAGGTCCCACAGGTGGGCGTGGAAGGGTACGAACTGGTTGCCGAGGTCGTTGACGGCACGCGAGCGGTCCCCGAAGGGATACGTCCCGCGCACCGCGCCCGAGAGGACGAAGGCGGCCATGGCGATCGCCGCGGCCAGGCCTGGTCCGGCGAGGCGGGTCTTCATGCCGGCACCAGGATGCGGCGGGCGATCAGGAAGGTGACGGGGATCGCGCCGACGGCGGCGATCAGCGGGGCGATCCGCGCGTCCATGCCGAGGCCGGAGACCAGCCCGTAGACCCCGGCCGTGGTGAGCAAGAGGTTCGCGGCGTTCGTCAGCGGGAACAGCACGAACTTCTGCCAGCTCGGGTTGGTGCGGTAGGTGAAGCGGACGTTCATGAAAAAGGAGCCGATCATGCTCAGCAGGGTCGCCAGGACATGCCCGACCAGATACGGCGTCCACAGGCACAGCAGCCGGTAAAAGGCGTAGTACGTCCCGGTGTTGACGGCCCCGACCAGCGCGAACCGCAGGAGCTGCCCCTTCACGAGGAGCGGGTCCCGAGCGCGGGCGGACGCGCGATGTCCGCGGGCGGGCGCTCGCTCACCAGATAGTGCGGGCGCTGCTTGCACTCGTGGTAGACCCGGCCGATGTACTCGCCGATGAGGCCGAGCAGCACCATCTGCATGCCGCCGAAGCCGGTGATCGCGACGAGCAGGGTGACGTAGCCGGGTGCGGTGACGCCGCCGATGAGCACGGCGCCGACCGTCCAGGCGGCGTAGCCGAGGGCCAGGGCGGAGAGCAGGAGCCCGAGGTGGATGGCCAGTCGCAGGGGGCGGCTGTTGAAGGAGACGAGGCCGTCCACCGCGTAGTTGAGGAGCTTGGGGTAGCTCCACTTGCTGTCGCCTCCGGCGCGTGGGGTGTCCTGGTAGTCGAAGAAGACGGTGCTGAAGCCGATCCACGAGAACAGGCCCTTGGAGAAGCGGTTGCGCTCGCCCAGCTCCAACAGGGCGTCCACGGCGCGGCGCGAGAGCAGGCGGAAGTCCCCGGCGCCGTCGACCAGTTCGACGTCCGCCCAGTGGTTGAGGAACCGGTAGTAGCCGCGGCTCAGCAGGGTCCGCAGCAGGCCGTCGTGGTCGCGGGAGCGGCGGGCGACGACCTGGTCGAAGCCTTCGCGCCGCAGGTCGAGCATCTTGCCGAGCAGGGCGGGCGGGTGCTGGAGGTCGGCGTCCATGATGGCGACGTGGTCCCCGGCGGCCTCGCGCAGGCCGGCGAGCAGTCCGGCCTCCTTGCCGAAGTTCCGCGACAGGGACAGATAGCGGACGCGAGGGTCACGGAAGGCGAACGCGCGCAGCAGGGACAGCGTGCCGTCGGTGGACCCGTCGTCGACGAACACCACCTCGTACGGCTCCTTCAGTTCGTCGAGCCGCGCGTGGAGTTCGTCGTTGAACGCCTCGAGCACCTGCTCCTCGTTGAAACAGGGCACTACGACGGACAACATCCCGCGCTCCTTCCCCTGGGCCCGGAGGCGGGGGGTGCCTCCGGGCCGGACGTTCGGTGGACGACGTCCGGTGGACGTCGGGGTCCTGTGCGGGGCGTCAGCTTTCGCGGAGCTTGATGTCCTGTTCGTGGCTCGCGCGCCGGTGCGGCAGGGGGAGGTTGAGAGGGCTGTCGTCGCTGCGGAGTTCCAGCACCGTGGCTTCGACATGGGCCGGGCCGGGCCGGAAGCGGCCCTGCGCCCGCCCGGTGTTCGTCCAGGTGTGCTTGGCTCCGTCGCAGATCGCGCGGGTGCCGCCGATGCCGTACCGCACGTGGCTGTTGTCCTCGGTGGCCAGCGACGAGCCCACGAACACCCGCCCTGAGCTGTCCGAGCAGCGGTAGGTGCCGGAGAGGGTGATGGTGCCGTCCGCCGCGATCCGGCCGGTCTTGTCGACGGTCACCGTGTCGGCGGCGGTGGTGGAGTCGGCGGGATCGGGACCGGCTGGTTTGTCGAGAGCGGTGGCTGACGGGGCGGCGAGCATCAGCAGTGCGGCACCGGCGGCCACGCCGACGATCTTTTGTAGGAACATCGGATTACCTCCTTGGTTGGGATTCCCAGAGGTACCCGGCGCTCGTCGCCGTGGCCGTGAACGTCACCCTTTGGTGGCGAGTCCGTACCGTCCGTCCCGGGGACGTCCGAGGCGTGTCCGTGTCTTGTCCGCGTGTTGTCACGCTTCACGGGCAGCGGTTCCGCCGAGTTCACAGCCGGGGGCATGGTCTATGTACGAGGCGGCGACCACGTCGCCCGAACCCGTCGCACGTGGAGGTACGCCATGTGTACTCACCGGAATTCCTGCCCGTCGTCCGACCGCGCCGACAGCTCCGGCCGCGACACCGCACACATCGTCGCCGCCCACCCCGAGCAGGGCTGGTACCTCCTCTGCGACGGCGCCATCACCTTCGACGACACCGGCGCCCTCCTGCCCGACGGCCGCGTCATCGCTCCTCACCGCGCACCGGCCGAGCACCTGAGCATTGCAGCCTGAGCGCTCCGCGGGGTGCCTCCGGCGGTTGGGCGGCTGCAGGTTGTGTGTGGCTGGTCGCGCCGTTCCCCGCGCCCCTTGGGTGGGTGGTGGGTGCGGGGCCGTGGGCCGGTGCGTCAGCCCGTCGCAGGCCGGGCATACCACCCTGGGCTGGTACACGGTCCTGGTTCTCCGAGACCGAACCTAAGCGACGGGCATACGACGCACCGGCCCACGGCCCCTCCCGCCGGTGGGCAAGTGACAGGTCCGTTGTGGCTGACGGCTCCAGGGACGCGCCCCTTTAGGGGCGCGGGGAACTGCGCGACCAGCCACGACGCACCCGCAGCTTCAAACCGCACCCAGCGGAGCGCTACCGCACCGGACTTCGGCAAGTCCGCTTCCCTATGGGAGGACCGCGACGCCGTCGAGTTCCACCAGGGCCTGGGTGTCCCAGAGGCGTACGACTCCGAGGACGGCCATGGCCGGGTAGTCGGGGCCTGCCAGCTTGCGCCAGATGCGGCCGAGTTCGGGGGCGTGGGTGCGGTAGTCGGCCACGTCCGTGGTGTAGACGGTGACGCGGGCGAGGTCGGTGGGGGTGCCTCCGGCGGCGCGCAGGGCGGTGAGGAGGTTCGTCAGGGCGCGTTCGAACTGGTCGGGGAGCGTGGCTCCGACGATCTTGCCCTCGGTGTCGAGGGCGGTCTGGCCGGCGAGGTAGACGACGCGGGAGCCGGTGGTGGTGACGGCGTGGGAGAAGCCGGTGGGCGGGGAGAGGTCGGGCGGGTTGATGCGCTCGGTGGTCATGAACGGTCCCCCTCCGCGTACGGCCCTCTGCCTGCCAGTCCCCCGCCGTCCAGCTCCCTGTCACCCAACTCCCGGTACAACTCCTTCGCGATGACCGCCCGTTGGACCTCACTCGCGCCCTCGTAGATCCGCGGGGCGCGTACCTCGCGGTAGAGGTGTTCGAGGAGATGGCCGCGGCGCAGGGCGCGGGCGCCGTGCAGTTGGACTGCCGCGTCGACCACGTACTGCGCGGTCTCGGTGGCGAGGAGCTTCGCCATCGCGGCGCGTTTGGGGACGTCGGGGGCGCCTTCGTCGTACGCCGCTGCCGCCGCGTAGACCATCAGGCGAGCCGCCTCCGTCCGCTGGGCCATCTCGGCGACCTGGTGGGCCACGGTCTGCAGGTCGCTCAGCTTGCCGCCGAACGCGTCGCGTCCCGCGGTGTGCGTGAGAGTGGCGTCCAGCGCGGCCTGTGCCATCCCGACCGCGAAGGCGCCGACGCTCGGGCGGAACAGGTTGAGGGTGTTCATCGCGACGCGGAAGCCACGGTCGGGTTCACCTAGGATGTCGCCCGCGTTCACCGGTACGGCGTCGAAGGTAAGGGTGCCGATGGGGTGCGGGGAGAGCATGTCGAGGGGGGTGCCGGTGAGTCCGGGGCGGTCGGCGGGGACGAGGAAGGCGGTCACCCCGCGGGCGCCGGCGTCGGGCGTGGTGCGGGCGAAGACGGTGTAGAAGTCGGCTTCGGGCGCGTTGGAGATCCAGCACTTCTCTCCGGTAAGGCGCCAGCGGGCCGGGCCGTCGGGCTCGGCCTGCGGCGCGGCGTCCCGTTCCGCCCGGAGGCTCAGCGCCGCCGCGTCCGAGCCCGCGCCCGGCTCGCTCAGGGCGAAGGCCGCCACCGCCGTGCCCTCGCTGACGCGTGGCAGCCAGCGGTCGCGTTGGGCCGGGGTTCCGTACGCGTGGACCGGATGTGCGCCCAGGCCCTGGAGCGCCAGGGCTGTTTCCGCTTCCGTGCAGGTGTACGCGAGAGACTCGCGCATCAGGCACAGGTCGAGGGCGCCGGAGGTGAACAGGCGCTTCAGAAGGCCGAGTTGGGCCAGTTCCGCGAGGAGCGGGCGGTTGACGTGGCCCGGTTCGCCCTTCTCGGCCAGGGGGCGCAGGACGTCGGCGGCGACGGCCCGTAGCTTCGTGCACCAGGCGGTCTGTTCCGGATCGAGCGAGAATGCGGTCACTGCCGGTCCCCTCTCCCCTGTCGGGCCACACTCTGAGGCTATCGCGGGCCGTTGACTGTCGTCATCAACACGATACGCTCGATGCGCGAGCCCACCACGACACAGGGGGCGAACCGCCATGGAACCCACGCACTCCAGGGAAGCCATCGACACCGGGCGGCCGACGACCTCGGCCCACATCGACACCTTCGCCCGCGACCACCTGCCACCCCCCGACCAGTGGCCAGAGCTCCGCTTCGACCTCCCAGAGCTCCATTACCCCGAACGGCTGAACTGCGCCGCCGAGCTCCTCGACCACGCCGACCCGGACCGTCCCGTCTTCCGTACGCCGTCCGGCGACCTATGGACGTACGGCGATCTCCGCACCCGTGTCGACCGGATCGCGCACGTGCTGACCGGTGACCTCGGCGTGGTGCCCGGCAACCGCGTCCTGCTGCGCGGGCCCACCACGCCCTGGCTGGCCGCGTGCTGGCTGGCCGTCCTGAAGGCGGGCGCGGTCGCCGTCACCGTGCTCGCCCAGCAGCGCCCCCACGAGCTGGCCACCATGTGCGAGATCGCGCAGGTCGGGCACGCGCTGTGCGACATCCGGTCCGTGGACGACCTCGCGAAGGCGGAGATCCCCGGGCTGCGGATCACGACGTACGGCGGCGACACTCCCGACGACCTCCTGAACCGAATAGACCGCCGGGTGAGCCCCGGAACCCCCGACGAGCCGTACCCCGCCGTGGACACCGCCGCCGACGACGTCGCCCTCATCGCGTTCACGTCCGGTACCACCGGCCGCCCCAAGGGCTGTATGCACTTCCACCGCGACGTCCTGGCGATAGCGGACACCTTCTCGCAGCACATCCTGCGACCGCACGCCGACGACGTCTTCGCCGGCAGTCCCCCGCTCGGCTTCACCTTCGGGCTCGGCGGCCTGGTGATCTTCCCGATGCGCGCGGGTGCCAGCGCGCTGCTGCTCGAACAGGCGGGCCCCAAGCAGTTGTTGCCCGCGATCGCCGAACACCGCGTGTCCGTGCTGTTCACCGCGCCGACCGCGTACCGCGCGATGCTGGACGAGCTGGACGCGTACGACATCTCCTCGCTCAGGCGCTGTGTGTCCGCGGGCGAGAACCTGCCCGCCGCCACCTGGCAGTCCTGGCACGAGCGCACCGGCCTGCGCACCATCAACGGCATAGGCGCCACCGAACTGCTGCACATCTTCATCTCCGCGGCCGACGAGCGAATACGCCCGGGAACGACGGGAGTTCCCGTACCGGGGTGGCACGCGCGCGTGCAGGACGAGAACGGCGAACCCGTGCCCGACGGCGAGCCCGGACTGCTCGCCGTGCGCGGACCGGTCGGCTGCCGCTATCTCGCCGACCCACGGCAGTCGGAGTACGTACGCGACGGCTGGAACATCACCGGCGACACGTATATCCGGGACGCCGACGGCTACTTCCGGTACGTCGCGCGCGCGGACGACATGATCATTTCTGCCGGGTACAACATCGCGGGCCCGGAGGTCGAGGACGCGCTCCTGCGTCACCCGGACGTGGTGGAGACGGCGGTCGTCGGACTGCCCGACGAGACACGCGGCCAGGTCGTGGTGGCGTACGCGGTGCTGCGGGCCGGCGCGCGCCGGGACCCCGAGGCGCTGCGTTCCTTCGTCAAGTCCGAGCTGGCGCCGTACAAATGCCCGCGCGAGATCGTCTTCCTGGACGCGCTGCCGCGTACGGCGACGGGGAAGCTTCAGCGCTTCCGATTGCGTACGGGCGTCAACCCGGGCCATACGCGATCCAGCTCCGCGGGCACGGAAAGCGATCTCCAGTCCACGCAAGGTGATCTCGCATGACGCCGACGACCTAGAATGATCAACGTGTCCGAGCAGCACGCCCCCCGGTCCCTCATCGTCACCTTCTACGGCGCGTACGGCCGCTTCGCCCCCGGTCCCGTACCGGTCGCCGAGCTGATCCGGCTGCTGGCCGCGGTCGGCGTGGACGCGCCCTCCGTACGGTCGTCCGTGTCCCGGCTCAAACGCCGCGGGCTGCTGCTGTCGGCGCGTACGGCGACGGGTGCGGCCGGGTACGAACTGTCGCCGGACGCACGGCAGTTGCTCGACGACGGCGACCGGCGGGTCTACGCGGCGACGCCCCCTGAGGACGACGGCTGGGTACTCGCGGTGTTCTCCGTTCCGGAGTCCGAGCGACAGAAGCGGCATGTGCTGCGCTCCCGGCTCGCGGGCCTCGGCTTCGGAACGGCCGCCCCCGGGGTGTGGCTCGCGCCGGCCCGCCTCTACGAAGAGACGCGTCATACGTTGGAACGGCTGCGTCTCGACGCGTATGTGGAGCTCTTCCGCGGTGAGCATCTGGGCTTCACGGCGACGGCCGAGGCGGTCGCGCGCTGGTGGGACCTGGTCGCGATCGCCAAGCAGCACGAGGAGTTTCTTGACCGCCACGCGCGCGTGCTGCACGACTGGGAGGCACGGCCGGACACTCCGCCGGAGGCGGCGTACCGCGACTATCTGCTCGCCCTGGACTCCTGGCGCCACCTCCCGTACGCCGACCCCGGACTGCCGCCCGCGCTGCTGCCGCGGGACTGGCCGGGGGCCCGCTCGGTGGCGGTCTTCCGTGCGTTGCACGAGCGGCTGCGGGACGCGGGCGCCGTCTTTGCGGGGGTACCGGCAGAGGCGTCCGAAATCTGAACGAAACCTAAGGCGGCGTGAGTTGCATCACATTTGACTCAGCTCGGGCAACGCCCAGACCGCTCCTAGCCTCTTCTCATAATCCTTACCTAGGCTTGCGACGCATGAGTCTGATGCGCAATCTCAACCGGGCGCTCACCGCCACCACCGGCCTCCAGGTGCACAAGGCCCCTGTCGCCCCCGCCGTGCCCAAGCAGCCGAAGGCCGCGCCGGCGAAATCCGCCAAGCGGCCCACGCCGGTGTACCGCCGCCCCGCGGCCGAGGACCTGACGACGGATCGACTGCTGCGGCAGCCCGTCTTCATCATGTCGCCCGTGCGCTCCGGCTCGACCCTCCTGCGGATGCTCCTGAACGCGCACTCGCGGCTGCACTCCCCGCACGAGACGCACATCCGCCGCCTTGAGGTCGACTACGGCAGCAAGCTGTCGCAGCGCGCCATGAGCGCCCTCGATCTGGAGCGCGGCGACCTGGAACATCTGCTGTGGGACCGGGTGCTCCACCGTGAACTGGTCAAATCCGGCAAGGACTTCCTGGTCGAGAAGACGCCGAGCAACGCCTTCGTCTACCAGCGCATCCAGGACTGCTGGCCCGACGCCCGCTTCGTCTTCCTGCTCCGCCACCCGGTGTCCATCGCCCGGTCCTGGCACGAGGGCGACCCAGAAAAGCGCACCTACGACGAGGCAGCGGCCGACGCGCTGCGCTACATGAAGGCTGTCGAGAAGGCCCGGGGTGGCATCACCGGCGGCCACACCGTGCGCTACGAGGACATCACCGCCGACCCCGAGAAGGAAATGCGCAGCCTGTGCGAGTTCCTCGAGATCGACTTCGAGCCGTCGATGCTCGACTACGGCAAGAAGGACGACTCGCAGGTGGTCAAGGGCCTCGGCGACTGGCGCGACAAGATCAAGTCCGGTCAGGTGCAGGCCGGACGTGCGCTGCCGAAGGACGACGAGATCCCCGAGCTGCTGCGCCCCATGTGTACGGCCTGGGGTTATGCGTCATGAGACCGCACGCCGAGGTAGAAGAGGTCTGGCCGCGCGACGGACGTATCCGCCTCGTGGGCCGCATCCACGGCCGGGCCATCCAGAGCGCCGACGGCTGGCGGCTGCTGCTCGTGCTGCGCGGGACCGACCGGCGACTGCGCTACGACGCGCGCGTGAAGGGTGACCGCTTCGAGAGCGAGCTGCCCATCGCCGACCTCGCCGGCCGTGACGTGAACGGCACCGCCGGGGTTGAGGAGTGGGACATCCATCTCACCGACGGCGAGGCGGAGTTGCGCGTCGGGCGGCATCTCGACGACATCCGAGACAAGAAGAAGATCATGGTGTTCCCGGAGCAGCGGGTCAGCGGCCTCAGTGTCCGTCCGTACTACACGGTGAAGGACAACCTGTCGCTGGAATGCCGTGCGGAAGAGGCGATATGACAGTCCGGAATCAGGCGCCTCGACTTACGGCGCATGAGGCCCCAAAGCGGCCGAAGGTCCGCTATTTGCTCTTGCACGCATACGGCCGCGGCGGCACGATCCGCACCGTGATGAACCAGGCCAACTCCCTTGTACGGGCGGGCTGGGACGTCGAGCTGGTGAGTGCGTTGCGCCGCCGCGAGGACGTCCAGTTCCCGCTCGATCCGCGGGTGACGGTCTCCGCGGTCGTCGATCTGCGCGAGGGCGAGTACACCCCGCCGTCCGGTGTCGCGGGCCGCTGGCACGACTGGCGCCGGGGCAGGCTGCTCGAGCAGCCGGGGAAGCACATCCCCGCGGGCGAGTTCGGCTACCGGTACTTCAACCGGTATGTCGAGGAGCAGCTCATCACGTACCTGTCCACGCTGCGGGACGGCGTCCTGGTGACCACACGGCCCGCGCTCAACTTCCTGGCTGCCGAGCATGCGACGGGCGGCGTGATCCGTGTCGCGCAGGAGCACATGAACCACGGCACGCACAAGCGTGATGTGCAAAAGCGCATCCGGGAGACCTATGCGCGCTTCGACGCGGTCGCCGTCCTGACCGAGCGGGACCGCCAGGAGTACGAGCAACTGCTGCCCGGCACCAGGGTCGTACGCATCCCCAACGCCGTGCACTCGCTCGACCAGGTCTCCTCCGACCATCACGCGAAGATCGCCGTGGCGGCCGGGCGGCTCTTCCCGCAGAAGGGCTTCGACATGCTCGTCCAGGCATGGTCGAAGCTCGTCGAGACGTACCCCGAATGGCAGTTGAGGATCTACGGCAGCGGCGAGAAGAAGGCCGAGCTGCGGGCCCTCATCGAGGAGCACCACCTCTACAACCATGTGTTCCTGATGGGCCACACCGACCGGCTGGACGACGAACTCGCCAAGGCCTCGTTCTACGTGCTCAGTTCACGCTTCGAGGGCCTGCCCATGGTGATGATCGAGGCGATGAGCCACGCGCTGCCCGTGGTGAGCTTCGACTGCCCGACCGGGCCCTCCGATGTGCTCACGCACGGAGTGGACGGGCTGCTGGTTCCGCCGGAGGACCCGGACGCGCTCGCCCAGGCCATGGGCAAGCTGATGGCCGACGAGTCGCTGCGTTCGGAAATGGGCGTCGCGGCCGTGCTGACGGCCGCCTCGTACGGGCCGGACGCCGTACACCCGCGCTGGGAAGCCCTGTTCACCGAACTCCACGAACAACGGCTCGGCACCGCCGGCGCCGCGAAAGGACAGCACGTATGACCCACACGGCAAGGGCTCAGGGAGCCACGATCTGGCTCACCGGGCTGCCGAGCGCGGGCAAGACCACGATCGCCCGCATTCTCGCCGGCCGGCTGCGCTCCGAGAACCACCGCGTGGAGGTGCTCGACGGTGACGAGATCCGCCGCTTCCTCTCCGCGGGCCTCGGCTTCTCCCGCGAGGACCGCAACACCAACGTGCAGCGCATCGGCCTGGTCGCCGAAGTCCTCGCACGCAACGGCGTACTGGCGGTGGTGCCGGTCATCGCGCCGTACGCCGACAGCCGCGAGGCCGTGCGCAAACGGCACGAGGCGAGCGGAACGCCGTACATCGAGGTGCATGTCGCCACTCCGGTCGAGGTGTGCGCAGAGCGCGACGTCAAGGGGCTGTACGCCCGTCAGGCCGCGGGCCAGCTGACCGGGCTCACCGGCGTCGACGACCCGTACGAGCCGCCACTGGACCCGGCCATCGCACTGAAGACGCAGGGGCAGACGCCCGAGGAGTCGGCGGACGCGGTGTACGCGGTGCTGGCGGAGAGGGGGCTCGTGTGACCGCCGTGAGCGCCGAGCGTGCCTACACGCTCTCCCATCTGGACGCTCTGGAGTCCGAGGGTGTGCACATCTTCCGTGAGGTGGCGGGTGAGTTCGAGCGGCCGGTGATCCTGTTCTCCGGCGGCAAGGACTCCATCGTCATGCTGCACCTGGCGCTGAAGGCGTTCGCCCCGGCGGCGGTTCCCTTCTCGCTGCTGCACGTGGACACCGGGCACAACTTCCCGGAGGTCCTCGCCTACCGGGACCGGGTGGTGGCCGAGCACGGGCTGCGGCTGCACGTGGCCTCCGTGCAGGACTACATCGACGCCGGCAAGCTGCGGGAGCGGCCGGACGGCACCCGCAATCCGCTGCAGACCGTGCCGCTCACCGAGAAGATCCAGAGCGAGCGGTTCGACGCGGTGTTCGGCGGCGGGCGCCGGGACGAGGAGAAGGCCCGCGCCAAGGAGCGCGTCTTCTCGCTGCGGGACGAGTTCTCGCAGTGGGACCCGCGCCGCCAGCGGCCCGAGCTGTGGAACCTGTACAACGGCCGGCACGCGCCCGGCGAGCACGTCCGGGTCTTCCCGCTGTCCAACTGGACCGAGCTGGACGTGTGGCAGTACATCGCCCGCGAGAAGATCGAGCTCCCGCAGATCTACTTCGCGCACCAGCGTGAGGTCTTCCAGCGCAGCGGCATGTGGCTCACCGCCGGTGACTGGGGCGGGCCCCGCGAGGACGAGAAGGTCGAGAAGCGGCAGGTCCGCTACCGCACGGTGGGCGACATGTCGTGTACGGGCGCCGTGGATTCGGACGCGGTGACCCTGAAGGACGTCATCGCCGAGATCGCCGCCTCCCGGCTCACCGAGCGGGGCGCGACCCGTGCGGACGACAAGCTGTCCGAGGCCGCGATGGAAGACCGTAAACGCGAGGGGTACTTCTAACCGTGACCAGCACCATCAGTCCCACCATCGATACTCTGCGGTTCGCGACCGCCGGGTCCGTCGACGACGGCAAGTCCACCCTGGTGGGCCGCCTGCTGCACGACTCCAAGTCGGTCCTCACCGACCAGTTGGAGGCGGTGGAGCGCGTCTCGCAGAGCCGGGGCCAGCAGGCGCCCGACCTGGCCCTTCTCACCGACGGCCTGCGCGCCGAGCGCGAGCAGGGCATCACGATCGACGTGGCGTACCGCTACTTCGCCACCGCCCGGCGCCGGTTCATCCTCGCCGACACCCCCGGCCACGTGCAGTACACGCGCAATATGGTCACCGGTGCCTCCACCGCCGAGCTGGCGATCATCCTGGTCGACGCGCGCAACGGCGTCGTCGAGCAGACACGACGCCATGCCGCCGTCGCGGCTCTCCTCCGCGTCCCGCACATCGTCCTCGCCGTCAACAAGATGGATCTCGTCGGCTACGAGGAAAAGGAGTTCGACCGGATCGTCGCGGACTTCGCGGGCCACGCCGCCGAGTTGGACCTGCCCGGTTTCACACCGATCCCGGTCTCCGCCCTCGTCGGCGACAACGTGGTGGACCGTTCGACGCGCATGGGCTGGTACGCGGGTCCGGCGCTCCTGGAGCACCTGGAGACGGTGCCGGTGGGCAGCGACGTGGCGCGCGAACCGGCCCGGTTCCCCGTCCAGTACGTGATCCGGCACGACGAAGTCCGTTACTACGCAGGTCAGTTGGCGTCCGGCTCGCTGCGCGTCGGCGACCGTGTGACCGTGCATCCCTCCGGCGAGACGTCCACGATCACGGGCCTCGACGTGCTCGGTGAGGACGCGGCCGTCGCGTACGCCCCGCAGTCGCTGACCGTGCGCCTGGCCGACCAGCGCGATGTCTCGCGGGGCGACATGCTCACGGCCGGTGCGGATGCGCCCGCGCTGACGCAGGATGTCTCGGCGAACGTGTGCCATCTGGCCGACCGTCCGTTGCGGGTCGGGGATCGGGTGCTGGTCCGGCACACGACGCGGACGGTGAAGGCGATCGTGAAGGACCTGGCGGGGGCGTCCGAGCTGACGGCGAACGATCTGGGTCACATCAGGCTGCGGACGGCGGAGCCGCTGGCGCTGGACGACTATGCGGCTTCCCGGCGCACGGGGGCGTTTCTGTTGGTCGATCCGGCGGATGGGGCGACGTTGACGGCGGGGATGGCGGAGGTCAACTCCCCAGTGTGAGTCGCGGCTTGGGCGCATCCGTGCGGCCCGTCTGGGGGCGTCGGCTGCCCGCCCGGTACGGCGCGGGCCAGACGACGCCCGGGCCGGCATACCCCTGCTCGGCCGCCGCGTGCAGCGTCCAGTGCGGGTCGTACAGGTGGGGACGGGCGAGGGCGCACAGGTCTGTACGGCCCGCCAGGATCAGGGAGTTGACGTCGTCCCAGGAGGAGATGGCGCCCACCGCGATCACCGGGATCCCCGTCTCGTTGCGGATCCGGTCGGCGTACGGGGTCTGGTAGGAGCGGCCGTACTCCGGCTGTTCCTCCGCGACCACCTGGCCCGTCGAGACGTCGATCGCGTCGGCGCCGTGTGCGGCGAAGGCGCGGGCGATGGTGACGGCGTCGTCCGCCGTGGTGCCGCCGTCGGCCCAGTCCGTGGCGGAGATGCGTACGGTCATCGGGCGCTCCTCGGGCCATACGGCGCGCACGGCGTCGAAGACCTCCAGCGGGAAGCGCAAACGGTTCTCCAGAGGTCCGCCGTAGGCGTCCGTGCGGCGGTTGATCAGCGGGGAGAGGAAGCCGGAGAGCAAGTAGCCGTGGGCGCAGTGGAGTTCGAGGAGGTCGAAGCCGCACTGGGCGGCCCGTCGGGCGGCTGAGGTGAACTGCTCGCGTACATCGGCCATTTGAGCCTGGGTCAGCTCACGCGGCGTCTGGTTCTCCGGCTTGTACGGAAGCGGGGACGCGGCCACGAGCGGCCAGTTGCCCTCCTCCAGTGGTTCGTCGATGCCCTCCCACATCAGCTTGGTGGAGCCCTTGCGGCCGGAGTGGCCGAGCTGTACGCCGATCGCCGCACCCGGTGCCTGTGCGTGCACGAAGTCGGTGATCCGCCGCCAGGAATCGGCCTGTTGGGAGGTGTAGAGGCCGGCGCAGCCCGGCGTGATTCGCCCCTCCGCACTCACGCACACCATCTCCGTCATCACCAGACCGGCGCCGCCGAGCGCCCGCGCGCCCAGGTGGACGAGGTGGAAGTCGCCGGGTACGCCGTCCACGGCCGAGTACATGTCCATCGGTGAGACCACGACCCGGTTGCGCAGGGTCAGGCCACGCAGCCGGAACGGTGTGAACATCGGCGGCGTACCGGGCGGGCAGCCGAACTCGCGCTCCACGCTCTCGGTGAAGCGGGCGTCGCGCAGCCGGAGGTTGTCGTGCGTGACGCGGCGGCTGCGGGTGAGCAGGTTGAAGGCGAACTGCCGGGCGGGCTGGTCGAGATAGAGCCCCAGGTTCTCGAACCACTCCAGGCTGGCGCGCGCCGCCCGCTGCGTGGAGGCGACGACGGGTCGCCGTTCCTCCTCGTATGCGGTCAACGCGTCGTCCAGCGAAGGCTGTTCCTCCAGGCAGGCGGCGAGGGCGAGCGCGTCCTCGACGGCGAGCTTCGTACCGGAGCCGATGGAGAAGTGCGCGGTGTGCGCGGCGTCGCCGAGCAGGACCACGTTCTGGTGGGACCAGCGTTCGTTGACGACGGTCCGGAACGCCGTCCACGCCGACTTGTTGGATCTGAGCGCCCGTCCGCCGAGCGCGTCCGCGAAGATCTTGGCGCACCGTTCGACGGACTCCTCGATGTCCGCCTCCGCGAACCCGGCCGCCTCCCACACCTCCTCGCGCATCTCCACGATCACGGTGGAGGCGTCGGCCGCATAGGGGTATCCGTGCAGCTGCATCACCCCGTGCTCGGTCTCCGCGATCTCGAAGCGGAACGCCTCGAACGGGAAGTCGGCGGCGAGCCAGATGTAGCGGCAGCGGTGGGTGGTGATCCGCGGTCGGAACACGCGCGCGTACGTCTCGCGCGTTGCGCTGTGCACCCCGTCCGCCGCGATGACGAGGTCGTACGCCTCGGAAAGCCGGGCCGCGTCGGGCGCCGGGGTACGGAAGCGCAACTCGACGCCGAGCGCATGGCACCGCTCGTGCAGGATCTCCAGCAGCCTGCGCCGCCCGAGCGCCGCAAAGCCGTGACCACCGGAGGTGTGGCGCATCCCCCGGTGCACGATGTCGATGTCGTCCCACCGCACGAACTCGTCCCGCAACGCCTCGTACACGACGGGATCGGCATGCTCGATCCCCCCGAGGGTCTCGTCGGAGAGCACGACCCCGAACCCGAAGGTGTCATCGGGGGCGTTGCGCTCCCAGACGGTGATCTCGCGGGAGGGGTCGAGGCGCTTGAGGAGGGCGGCGGCGTAGAGCCCACCGGGGCCACCGCCGATCACCGCCACCCGCATCGCGCTCACGGTCACCGCCCCCGCCACTTCGGCGGCCGTTTCTCCGTGAAGGCCGCGTGGAACTCGGCGTAGTCCTCGCCGTTCATCAGGAGGGCCTGGGTCGAGGCGTCCAGCTCCACCGAGGCGGACAGGGGCATGTCCAGTTCGGCGGTGAGGAGGGCCTTCGTCTGGGCGTGGGCGAGGGCCGGGCCCTGGGCGAGGCGGTGGGCCAGGGCCTGGGCGGCCTCGTCGACGTGGCCTTCCTCCGTCAGCTCGCTGATGAGGCCGATCCGCTCGGCTTCGGGTGCGCGTACCGGCTCGCCCAGCATCAGCAGGCGGGTCGCGTGGCCGAGACCGACGACGCGGGGCAGCAGATAGGCGGCGCCCATGTCGCCGCCGGACAGGCCGACGCGGGTGAAGAGGAAGGCGAAGCGGGCGCTCGGGTCGGCCACCCGGAAGTCCGCGGCCAGGGCGAGGACCGCGCCCGCGCCGGCCGCGACGCCGTGCACCGCCGCGATCACGGGGAAGGGGCATTCGCGTACGGCCCGGACGACCTGGCCGGTCATGCGGTTGAAGTCGAGCAGCTGGGACGTGTCCATCGACAGCGTGGCCCCGATGATCTCGTCGACGTCACCGCCGGAGCAGAAGCCGCGGCCCTCGCCGGCCAGCACAAGGGCGCGTACGGACTTCTCGCGGGACAGCTCGGCGAGCAGGTCGCGCAGATCGGCGTAGGCGCCGAAGGTGAGGGCGTTCAGCTTCTCGGGGCGGGCCAGGGTGACGGTGGCGACCCCGTCGACGTACTCGCAGCGCAGATGCTGCCAGTCGGGCGTGCGGGTCGCGGAGCCGGTGAAGGGACTCATGAGGTGCGGCCTCCTCGGACGGGGGCGGCGGTCCACGCTGCTAGCGCTACCCATGAATCTATCACCCATCTTTGACTGTCGTCAGGAGTGCGCGATAAGGCCGTACAGCAATATGCGAGCTTCGCCACATGAACCGACGTGAAGTTCGATACGTGAGTTTTGATACGCCACAAGACGAGCCCTCGACACAACAGTCACGGAGTCACGGGTGCGCGACAGCGCCGTAACAGCGGGAGTTCCGGCGCGAGCCGGACCGTTGACCCGGGTACAGCCCGTAAGCAGACCGAACATCCAGAAAGGCACCGGTCGGGCGTTACCACCCGGTACCGCAGTATCATTCATATTGTTGAAAGCAGGACTTCCTGCTCCATGAACGGACCCGCCTTGCACGAGCCCTCAGCCCCAGCTTCCTGGCGCGTCGCGCTGCCGCACTCCGCAGCCGCCGTGCCCGTCGCCCGCGCACTGGTCCGTACCGCCCTGGCCGAGATCGAGCACCCCGCCGACAGCGACACGGCCGAGCTGCTCACCGCCGAACTGGTGGCCAACGCCGTGGAGCACACCAAGGGTGACGCACCCATAGAGCTGGTCGTGGAGCTGTTGCCGACCGGCTGCCAGGTCGAGGTGCACGACCCCGACCCGGACCCGCCGGGCAGTCTCACCCGCCCCGGCCCGGACGACCCGGACCCCTGGCAGGAGCACGGGCGCGGCCTGCTGCTGATCCGCGCCCTCAGCTCGTCCTGCGGACACCGGCCCACGGAGTCCGGCAAGGCCGTCTGGTTCAGGCTGCCGGTGGTGCCGCAGCAGCGCAGACCCAGCGAGTAACGACGTAGGGCTCAGGCGAGCGTCGCCACGAGGACCGCCTTGATCGTGTGCAGCCGGTTCTCCGCCTCGTCGAAGACGACCGAGTGCGCCGACTCGAAGACCTCGTCGGTGACCTCGAGGGAGTCCAGGCCATGCCGCTCGTGGATCTCGCGCCCGACCTTCGTGCCCAGGTCGTGGAAGGCGGGCAGACAGTGCAGGAACTTGACGTCCGCGTTGCCGGTGGCACGCAGAACGTCCATCGTCACCGCATACGGACCGAGGGCGGCGATCCGCTCGTCCCAGACCTCTTTGGGCTCACCCATGGAGACCCAGACATCGGTGGCGATGAAGTCGACGTCCGCGACGCCCTCGGCGACGGTCTCGGTGAAGGTGATACGGGCGCCGCTGGTCTCGCTGATCCTGAGGGCCTCGGCGATGACCTCCTTGGCGGGCCAGTAGGCCTGCGGGGCCACGATGCGGACGTCCATCCCGAGGAGCGCGCCCGTGATCAGGTAGGAGTTGCCCATGTTGAAGCGGGCGTCGCCCAGGTACGCGAAGGCGATCTCGTCCAGCGGCCGGTCCGTGTGCTCGGTCATCGTGAGCACGTCGGCGAGCATCTGCGTGGGATGCCAGGCGTCGGTGAGGCCGTTGTAGACGGGCACGCCCGCGTACGCGGCCAGCTCCTCGACGTTCGCCTGACTGTCCCCGCGGTACTGGATCGCGTCGTACATCCGCCCGAGCACCCGCGCGGTGTCCTTCACGGACTCCTTGTGCCCTATCTGTGAGCCGGACGGATCGAGATACGTGGTCGACACCCCCTGGTCCGCGGCCGCCACCTCGAACGCGCAGCGGGTGCGCGTCGAGGTCTTCTCGAAGATCAGCGCGAGGTTCTTCCCGCGCAGGTACTGGGTCTCGGTCCCGGCCTTCTTGGCGGCCTTCAGCTCGGCGGCAAGCTCGATCAGACCGCGGAACTCCTCCCCCGTGAAGTCCAGCTCCTTCACGAAGTGGCGGCCGGCGAGGGCGGTCGGGACTGTCGCCATGGGGGCGCTCCAGAGGATGCGGGGACACGGACGCATGGAAGTCTATACGAACACTCGCAATTCTATGCGACCTCTTCTCCTATGAGGCCTCCCCGTTAAACGGCATCCCGTACGACCGGACAGCTCATACACCGCGGCCCACCCCGCCCCCTCCCCAGCTCGCTCCCCGGGATCTCGATCACTTCGATGCCCTGCTTGCGCAGATGGGTGTTCGTCGTCGAGTTCCGCTCGTAGGCGACCACGACGCCCGGCTCGACCGCGAGGACGTTGCAGCCGTCGTCCCACTGTTCGCGCTCGGCCGCGTGCACGTCCTGCGTGGCGGTCAGCACGCGGATCTCGCTCAGCCCGAGGGCCGCGGCGATCGCGCGGTGCATGTGCTCCGGCGGGTGGTCGGTGACCTTGAGCTCCTTGTCGCCCACGCCCGGTTCGATGGTGTACGAGCGGAGCATGCCGAGTCCCGCGTACTGCGTGAAGATGTCGCCGTCGACCATCGTCATCACCGTGTCGAGGTGCATCAGGGCCCGTCTCTTGGGCATGTCGAGCGCCACGATCGTGGTCGCCGAACCGGCGGCGAACAGCTTGTGCGCGAGCATCTCCACGGCCTGCGGTGTCGTCCGCTCGCTCATGCCGATGAGCACGGCGCCGTTGCCGATCACGAGCACGTCGCCGCCCTCGATGGTGGAGGGATAGTCCGCCTGACCCTCCGACCAGATGTTGAAGGTCTCCTTCCGGAACAGCGGGTGATGCCGGTAGATCGCCTCGAAGTGCACGGTCTCGCGCTGGCGGGCGGGCCAGCGCATGGCGTTGATGGAGACCCCGTCGTATATCCAGGCGGAGGTGTCCCGGGTGAACAGATGGTTGGGCAGCGGGCGGAGCAGGAAGTCGTCGAGCTCCATGACGTGGAAGCGCACGGACGTGGGCTCCGCGTGCGCGTCCAGGAACTCCCGCTTGGTCATGCCGCCGACCAGGGCCTCGGCCAGCTCGCCCGCCGGCATGGCGTCGAAGGCCTCCCGGATGTGGTCCGTGGCGAGCGGCCCGTACTCCTTCTCGTCGAAGACCCGGTCCAGTACGAGCTCCCGGGCGGCCGGGATCCCCAGCGCATCGGTGAGCAGGTCGCCGAAAAGATGGACGGTGACCCCACGGTCACGCAGCACATCCGCGAACCCGTCGTGCTCCGCTCGCGCCCGGCGCACCCACAGCACGTCGTCGAAGAGCAGGGCGTCCTTGTTACTGGGGGTGAGCCTTTTGAGCTCAAGATCAGGCCGGTGCAGGATGACGCGGCGGAGCCGCCCGGCCTCGGAGTCGACTTGGAATCCCATGCCTCCATCTTTGACCATCCGGACACGTGTTCATCCATCGGTCGGCCGAGGTGACGGGGACGAGATTGCGGTGGGCGGGCCAGTCCGGGTTCTCGTCCCCGCCGCCCCATGCTCACTCCACGAGCTCGAGAACCCGGACGTCCCACGGCCCCAGCGAGATCTCCTCACCGGCGGCGAGCGACGTGTCCGTCAGTACGTCCCGTACCGGCACCGGTACGGCGAACGACTGCGGGGTCCACGACCAGTTGTGCAGGAAGCGGACCCGGCGCCCGTCGCGCGAGAGGGCGGACGTCGAGGTGACGCCGGGAGCGGACGGGTGCCAGGGGTTCGCCGGGGCGGCCCAGCGGAAGAGGGCCGCGCCGAGGACGGGGTCCGGGACGGTGCCGACGTACGTGATGCGGCCGGCGCCGTGGCGGTGGGTGGTGAGGGCGGGCCAGCGGCCGAAGTGCGGGTGGTCGTAGGCAGCCAGCGTCTCGGCGCCCCGGAGCTGGAGGCCGTCCGCCCAGTGGAGCGCACGGGCCTCGGCCGGCAGCGGGAGCGAGTCCGTGCCATGCACGGTCAGCGGGGCGTCCAGGTTGCTGAACTCGTCGTACATGACCCCGGCGGCCTTCGCGAGACGCGCGGGCTGCACATCGGTGCGGGCGCGGGCCTCATGGTCGGCGTACGCCGTGCGCGGGCCGATCACCAGATGGCCGCCCTGCTCGGCGTATGCGACGAGCCGGTCCAGCGTCGCGTCGTCGGCCGCGTAAAAGGCGGGCACGACGAGCAGCGGCGGCAGCTCGGCGTCCGCCAGTTGCCCCGGGTGCAGGATGCGGATCTGCACGCCCGCGTCGAAGGCGCCGCGGTAGAAGGCGTCGAAGACGGTCTGGTACGAGCGGGAGTCCGGCCCTCCGTCGGGAGCGGCCAGGGACGGCTGGGCCTGGAGGGCCCATTTGCTGGGACCCGAGTAGAGGAAGGCGGCCTCTGCGTCCGGGGTGAGCGAGGCCACCAGGTCACCCGCCGTCTCCAACTCAGCGCCCAGCTCGGCCAGTTCACGGTAGACGCGGCCGGGGCGGCCGTTGTGCGGCAGGACACCGCCCCAGTAGGTCTCGGCGCCGAAGTGCAGGGTGTGCCAGTGCCAGTACTCGATCATCGAGGCACCCCGGGAGATCAACGCCCAGGCGGACTGCCGCCATTGACCGTCGTACGCCGGGCGGTTCTGCCAGGGGAAGCCGATCGCCTGCGCGTTGGTCTCCGTCACCAGGAAGGGCTCCTGGCGCGAGGAGTACATGCGGTCGGCGCTCCGGTACAGCGCCCACGTCCCACTCGTCGTCCAACCCTGCGTCGCCTGCCCGGAGTCGGGGTGGGCGAGCCCGTCCTGCATCGCGTAGTAGGGATTGCCCGCGGCGATGTCGAGCCGCCGCGTCAGCTGGTCGTCCTCGACGCCCGGTCGCTCGTACGAGATGCAGGTGGTGACGAACTGGCCGGGGCGGGCGTACTCGCGCACGATGTCCGCCTGCCAGCCGATGAACTCGGTGGTCAGCCGGGCCTGGAAACGGCGCCAGGCCAGGTCGTACTGCGGCTGTGCGTTGTTGTCGGGGGTCCACAGGTCCGCCCAGGTGGACAGCCGGTGCGACCAGTACACGAGCCCCCACTCGCGGTTCAGGGTCTCCACATCGCCGTACTGGGCGCGCAGTTCGTCGGTGAAGCGCTGGAACACGCCGTGGTTGTGAAGGAGTTCGTTGCCCGGCTCGTTGTCGACCTGGAAACCGATGACCGCCGGGTGGGAGGCGTAGCGTCCGACGATCTTCCGGATGATCCGCTCGGCGTGGAAGCGGAACGCCGGGTGCGTGAAGTCGACCTCCTGGCGGGCACCCCAGCCGATGCGCTGCCCGGTCTTCCGCTCCCCCGCGATCTCCGGGTACTGGCGGGCGAGCCACGGCGGCACGGCGTACGTCGGGGTCCCGAGGACCACGGAGATACCGCGCTCGTGCGCGCCGTCCAGGACGGGCTGGAGCCAGTCGAGGTCGAAGCGGCCGTTTTCCGGCTCCCAGGTCGACCACACGGACTCACCGACCCGGATGACCGTGAAACGGGCCTCCACCATCTGGTCGAGGTCGTCCTTGAGCCGCTCGTACGGCTGGTACTCGTGGTAATAGGCGGCGCCGAACAGGACCCGGCCGGGCAGCTGGAACATGCTTCTCCTCTACTTGAATCCTCTCCTCCCTGGAGGGAGGAGATTCCTGGCTCAGGCCGCCTCCTGGAGCAGCGCTCCAGGAAGTCTTCCGCCATCGGCACCAGCCGGGTTGAGACCAGCCCGGACGAGCATGACGCGTGCGGAGTTCTTGTCCCTCGGGGAGGAGACTCCGCACGCGGTGCAGGTGTAGGTGCGCTCACCCAGCGGCAGGCGATGCTTGGCTCTCGCATCGCAGTGCGCGCAGTCCATCGTGGTGTGCGCGGGATGGACCAGGTGCACGGCCCTGCCGTGCTTGCGGCCCATCTCGATCAGGGCCTGCTTGGTGGCGCCGATGGCGGCGTCCGCGGCCTTGCGGGCCATCGTGGTCTTGGCCAGGAACTTCGGACGGAAGTCCTCCACGGCGAGGACATCGTGGTCGCGGACCACCTTCTTGGCCCACTTGCGGCCGGTGTCCTCACGCTGCCTGGCGACCTTCTTGTGCGCCTTCGCCCGCAGCTTCTTCGCCTCGCGGTAACCCTTCGACCCGGGCTGGCCCTTCGCCGGCTTGCGGCGGGCCATCATCCGGTCATACCGACTCAGCTTCTCCTTCGCCTTCTTGCCGTGCTCGGCGTGCGGCAGGTCGTGCGCGTCGGACGTGGTGGTCGCGGTCTCCGTCACGCCCCAGTCGACGCCCAGTGCGCGGCCGGTCTTGGGCAGCGGCTGCACCTGTGCGGGCACGACGAACGAGCAGTACCAGTGCCCGAGGCTGTCCTGGTACACGCGTACCGAGGACGGTTCGGCGGGCAGGTCCCGCGACCACACCACGGTCAGGTCGATGCCGCCCGCCAGGTGCAGCCGGCCGTCCTTCAACCGGAACCCGCGCCGGGTGTAGTTCAGCGTCGGCAGTGCCTCGCGCTTGGTCTTCCACTTCGGCATCCCGGCCCGCTGCCGCACCGGCAGACGTTCACGGATGTCCTTCTGCGCCTTGGCGCGGGACTTGCCGAAGTCGCGGATGACCTGCTGCTGAGGAACCGATGAGCCCTCACGCAGCCACGGTGTACGGGCGCGGGCCTCGGTCAGCATCCGGTCGAGCTGCGCCGGGCCGCACGTGGCCTTCTGGCCGGTGGACTTGTTGTGCAGGTGTACGGCCTTGGACTTGGCGACGCATTCGTTCCACACCCAGCGGCATCGGTCCCACTCCGCCGCCAGGGCGGTGCGGGCGGTCAACGACACGCGCAGCCGGTAGGTGTACCGGGCCTGCCCGGCCTCCGCAGCCGCCGTCACCTGCGCCACCTCGCCCCCTCACGACCCCGGCCGGGACACTGTGCCGTCCCGAACCTTGCGAAGGACCATATGTGCGATGCCAGCACAAACGCACCCCGATCCCACGGCCACCACCCCGGCCAGCGATCACAGGCACGTGTGTTCGCCTCGCCCTCGGCAAGGTTGGCAGCGATACGGGCGCTCCGCACCCTGAACCGGATGCGGCGACGCTCCGCGTCGCGACACCCGGACGCGATTCCTCTCCCCGGCGTGAACACCGGGACCTCCTCGCAAGAAACAGGTGACGGCTGCGCGAGTCGGGTGTGGGCGTCAGGCGCGGGCGGGATGGCCCCTGGGTTGAACCCAAGGGCCGGGACGGCGGAACCTACAACCGCGGATCCACCGGCTCCGACTCCAGCGCCAGCACCCCGAACACGGCCTCGTGCACCCGCCACAGCGGCTCGCCCTCCGCCAGCCGGTCCAGGGCCTCCAGGCCAAGCGCGTACTCCCGGATCGCCAGCGAGCGCTTGTGGTTGAGGAAGCGGCCCCGAAGGCGGTCGAGGTTCTCCGGACGCGTGTACTCCGGGCCGTAGATGATCCGGAGGTACTCGCGGCCCCGGCACTTGATGCCGGGCTGCACGAGCCGCCCCTCCCCGCTGCGTACCACGGCCCCGACCGGCTTGACGACCATGCCCTCGCCGCCGCGCCCGGTCATCTCCAGCCACCAGTCGACACCGGCCCGCACCGAGTCCGGGTCACCCGTGTCGACGAACAGCCGCCGCGTGGTCTGCAGCAGCCCGGACGCGTCGCTCGACACGAAGCGGTCGATCAGCGCGAGCTGTTCGTCGTGCGGCAGCGCGGCCAGGCTCCGCCCCTGCACGGCGAGGATCTGGAAGGGCGCGAGCCGCACACCATCCAGACCGGACGTGGTCCAGCAGTACCGCCGGTACGCCTCGGTGAACGCGGCGGCGTCTGCGGCCCGTTCCCGCTGCTTCACCAGCAGGTCCTGTACTTCGACACCCCGCGCCGCCGCCCCTTCGAGCGCGGCGAGCGCGCCCGGGAACACGGCCCCCGAGGCGGCCCCGACAGCGGCGTACTGCGTACGGAGCAGCCCGGACGCCTTGAGCGACCACGGCATCAGCTCCGCGTCCAGCAGCACCCAGTCGGTGGCCATCTCCTCCCACAGCCCGGCCTCGGTGACGGCACTGCGCACCCGCCCGAGGATCTCCTCGGTGATGGCGGGATCGTCGAAGAAGGGGCGCCCTGTACGGGTGTAGAGCGAACCGGTCGGTCCGTCCACCCCGAAGCGCTCGCGCGCCGCCTCCGCGTCCCGGCACACCAGCGCCACCGCCCGCGACCCCATGTGCTTCTCCTCGCACACGACCCGCGCGACACCGTCCGCCGCGTACTGGGCGAAGGCCTCGGCCGGGTGCTCCAGGAAGTGTCCATTAGCGGCTCCGCCGCGGGCCTCCACACGCGAGGTCGCCGTCGGGGCCATCGTCGGCGGCAGGTACGGCAGCAGCCGCGGGTCCACGGCGAAACGGCTCATGACCTCAAGGGCCGCCGCCGCGTTCTCCTCGCGGACCGACACCCGGCCCGCGTGGCGAGTCTCGACGACCCGGCGCCCGTGCACGTCCGCGAGGTCCAGCGGCCGGCCGTCATGACCGCCGGGTGCCTCGGTCCGCAGCGGCTTCGTCGGCTCGTACCAGACCCGCTCGGCCGGCACGTCGACGAGTTCGCGCTCTGGCCAGCGCAGTGCGGTCAGCTTGCCGCCGAAGACGGCGCCGGTGTCCAGGCAGATGGTGTTGTTGAGCCAGGTCGCGGTGGGGACGGGAGTGTGGCCGTAGACGACCGCCGCGCGGCCCCGGTACTCCTCCGCCCACGGGTAGCGCACCGGCAGCCCGAACTCGTCCGTCTCACCGGTGGTGTCGCCGTACAGCGCGTGCGAGCGCACCCGGCCCGACGTACGGCCGTGGTACTTCTCAGGCAGACCGGCGTGGCAGACGACGAGCCGGCCGCCGTCGAGCACGTAATGGCTGACGAGCCCGTCGATGAACTCCCGTACCTGCTTCTTGAACTCCTCGCTCTCCCCCTCCATCTGCTCGATCGTCTCGGCGAGCCCGTGCGTGTGCTGGACCTTGCGGCCCTTGAGGTGACGCCCGTACTTGTTCTCGTGGTTGCCGGGCACGCACAGCGCATCGCCCGAGGTGACCATCGCCATCACGCGGCGCAGCACACCCGGGGAGTCGGGGCCGCGGTCCACGAGGTCACCGACGAACACGGCCGTACGGCCCTCGGGGTGCACCCCGTCCACGTACCCCAACTTGCCGAGCAGCGAGTCCAGTTCGGCAGCGCAGCCGTGGATGTCGCCGATGATGTCGAACGGGCCGGCGAGGTGGGTCAGGTCGTTGAACCGCTTCTCGGTACGGATCGACGCGCTCTCGGCCTCCTCCACACCGCGCAGGATGTGCACCTTGCGGAAGCCCTCGCGCTCCAAGTGCCGTACGGAGCGGCGCAGTTCGCGGATGTGGCGCTGGATGACGCGACGCGGCATGCCGGCCCGGTCCTCGCGCGCGGCGTTGCGCTCGGCGCACACCTCCTCCGGTACGTCGAGCACGATGGCGATGGGCAACACGTCGTACTTCTTGGCCAGTTCGACCAGCTGCTTGCGGCTCTCCTGCTGCACGCTTGTCGCGTCGACCACGGTGCGCCGGCCCGCCGCGAGCCGCTTGCCCGCGATGTAGTGGAGTACGTCGAAGGCGTCCCCGCTGGCGCTCTGGTCGTTCTCGTCGTCGGCGACGAGGCCGCGGCAGAAGTCGGAGGAGATCACCTCGGTCGGCTTGAAGTGCCGGCGGGCGAAGGTGGACTTGCCCGAGCCGGAGGCGCCGATGAGCACGACGAGGGAGAGGTCGGTGACGGGCAGAGTACGACCCTTGGTGTCATTGCTGGTCATGCGGCCTTCTCCTCCTTCGCTGCTTTCATCGTGGCTGTGTTCATGGAAAACGTGGCCATCTGGGTGGGCGGACCCACCTCGGGGTCCTCTGGTCCGACAGGCACGAACTCCACGTCGTATCCGTGCCGTTCGGCCACCGCCCTCGCCCAGGTACGGAACTCCTCGCGCGTCCACTCGAAGCGGTGGTCGCCGTGCCGGCTGTGCCCGGCGGGGAGGGTCTCCCAGCGGACGTTGTACTCGACGTTCGGCGTCGTCACGAGGACGGTCCTCGGGCGGGCGGAGCCGAACACGGCGTACTCCAGGGCGGGCAGCCGCGGAAGGTCGACGTGCTCGATGACCTCGCTGAGCACGGCGGCGTCGTACCCCTTGAGCCGGTTGTCGGTGTACGCGAGCGAGCCCTGCAGGAGCTTGACGCGCTCGGCTCGCCGCTCCCCCATCCGCTCCAGCTTGAGCCGGCGCGAGGCGATGGTGAGCGCGCGCATCGACACATCGACACCGACGATCTCGGTGAACCGGGTGTCCTTCAGCAGCTCCTGCACCAACTGGCCCTGCCCGCAGCCGAGATCGAGCACGCGCCCGGCCCCGGTGGCCCGCAGCGCCTCGACGATCGCGTCCCGCCGCCGCACGGCGAGCGGTACCGGCTTCTCGTCCGTGTCCTGCGTCTCGTCGACGGCGTTGTCGATCTCCTCGACGTCGCTGTCGTCCGCCTCCGCCAGCCGTACGAGTTCCAGGCGCTCCATGGCCTGCCGCGTCAGCGACCAACGGCGGGACAGATAGCGGCTGGTGATCAGCTTGTGCTCCGGGTGCTCCGGGAGCCAGCCCTCGCCGGCCCGCAGCAGCTTGTCGACCTCGTCGGTCGCGACCCAGTAGTGCTTGGCGTCGTCGAGGACGGGGAGAAGGACGTACAGGTGCCGCAGAGCTTCGGCCAGCCGCAGCTCGCCTTCGAGTACGAGGCTTACGTAGCGGGAGTCGCCCCACTCGGGGAACTCGATGTCCAGCGCGACGGGCTGCGCGGTCACCGTCCAGCCGAGCGGTTCGAAGAGATTGCGGACGAGCTCGGCTCCGCCTCGGGCGGGCAGTGCGGGCACCTCGATGCGCAATGGCCTTGCCTGCTCCGGGAGTTCGGGCTTGGCGTGACACGTGCCCTTCATCGCGCTGGAGAACACACTGCTCAGCGCCACGGCGAGGAGTGACGAGGCGGCGTACGGCCGGTCGTTGACGTACTGCGCGAGCGCGGCGTCCGGCGCGCCCCCACGGCCCTTGCCCTTACCGCGCCGCACCAGCGCCACCGCGTCGACCTCCAGCAGCAGCGCGGCCGTGCAGCGCTCGGGGCTCGCATCGGGGTACAGCACATGAGCCGTCCCGTAGGAGGTGGAGAACGCCTGCGATTTCTCGGGGTGCTTGTGCAGCAGGAAGCCG
Source organism: Streptomyces pseudoechinosporeus (assembly GCF_054783935.1). Lineage (NCBI taxonomy): Bacteria > Bacillati > Actinomycetota > Actinomycetes > Kitasatosporales > Streptomycetaceae > Streptomyces > Streptomyces pseudoechinosporeus. The sequence continues at coordinate 227,836 of NZ_BAAGPS010000023.1, read as the reverse complement.
AGGTCGGTCGCGGGGCGCTCTGGAGTACCGGTGGTGCTGATCGTCAGGAACACTGTGGTGACACCTCGAATTGCCTTCTGAGCTGCAGATCCTCGTCATGTCGTGCATGGCGGTGCACATCGCGTGCACACGCGCGGAATCTTCGATGGATCCCAGCAAGGAGAGAGCGCGCTTCTGTGATCATGGCTCCTGGCCCCTTTTCGACGTTGTAGCAGCACTGCGCTACGGTCAGCGGGCCACGGAAGCGCCTCTTCGGCGCGCCTCGACAACGTACAGCGAATGACCGCAGGAATACTCAGGATTTTCCGCTCATCCGTAGTCGCTCGGGTTTGCCACGTGAGCCGCTTACTTCCCAGGCGGCCGGACGCGCGGGCCGTGGAGGTCAGCGAGGATGACCACGTGCACCCCGGCCAGGGCCGCATCCGCGGCGATGCGCCGGGTCGCCTCGATGCCGCCCACCACCGGCATCCGGATGTCGATAAGCACGACGGCGCACCGAAGACGCTCAACTGCGAGCAGGACACTCCAGCTTCGTGACCGATATCAGTCACCAAAATGACCGAACCGCTCTCTGCATGGCCGAAGTCAGTCAGGCGGTGCTACTTTCTGCGCGTGACATCGAGCAGACGGCGCGCGAAGATCGTGAAGTCACTGCGGATGACGGGAGGCGTGGCATCCGTACGCGACCTGGCGGAGCGGCTCCAGGTGAGCGAGTCGACCATCCGCCGGGACCTGACGCTGCTGGACCGCGACGGCGAGCTCATCCGGACCTACGGCGGCGCCGCCCTGTCGCTGCGTGCGAACGCCGAGGCCGTGGCGGAGGAAGCCGTCACCGAAGATCCGTTCGCTGTCGCGGCCTCGCACGACATGGCGATGAAGGAGGCCATGGCCACCCGTGCCGCCGAACTCGTCGCGGACGACAGCGTGGTCGTTCTGGACATCGGCACCAGCACCTCGTTGATCGCCCGCCACCTGCGCGGCCGCCCGGTCACCGTGATCACCAGCAATCTGGCCGTACTGGATGAGCTGCGGGACGACGACACCGTACGGCTCGTGATGCTCGGCGGTGTGCTGCGCCGCAACTACCAGTCCCTGGTCGGCTCGCTCACCGAGACGGCCCTGCGGCAGATCAGCGCCGATCTGCTGTTCCTGAGCTGCACGGGCGTGCGCGCCGGCGGCCATGTGGTCGACGACATGGCCGTCGAGGCGCCCATCAAGCAGGCGATGATCGAGGTCGCCGACCGCGTGGTGCTGGTGGCCGCCGAGACCAAGTTCCCCGGTACCGGCAGCCTGCGGCTGTGCTCGCTCTCCGACGTCGATGTCCTGGTCACCACCGCCGGCGCCGACCCTCGGACGCTGGACCTCTGCCGTCAGGCGGGCGGAAAGGTGATCACCGCGTGAGGCCGCCCCACGGCTGGGCGACCGCCACCGCCCTTCAGTCCTCCGCCGCCACTCCTCAGTAGTCCGCCTCAGGAGTCCACTCCGCCACTCCTCAGTCCGCACCCGCCACCCCGCACCCGCACCGTAGGACCCCTACCCCCACGCAAGGAGCAGTGCCCTCAACACAAGGAGTTGCCGGACATGCACAGATGGGCTCGAAGAATGTGGACCACCGCGGGCGCCACCGCCTGCGGTGTGGTTCTGTCCCTGCTCGCGACGGCCGTACCGACCCAGGCCGCTTCTCCGGCCGTCCCCACCACCGCTCGTATCAGGGCCACCGCGGCCGTGGACGCGATGATGGGCTTCTACGACGAGGAGACCGGCCGCTGGCAACCCGAATCACCGTGGTGGCAGTCGGGGAACGCCCTCCAGGCGCTTCTGGACTACATGGCGAAGACCGGGTCGCGGAAATACATGCCCGAGGTCAAGAACACCATCGCCATCCAGCGGGCGCCCCTGGAATGGTGGCCGGAGGGCGGAGGCGAGTTCAGGGCCGACTCCACCGACGACACCGGCTGGTGGGCACTGGCCATGACCCGCATGTACGACCTCACCCGCGACAAGAAGTACCTCGACATCGCCGAGCTGGACGAGGCCTACATGCGGGACTACTGGGACGACACCTGCGGCGGCGGCATCTGGTGGGACATCCCGGCCAAGAGCTACAAGAACGCGATCAGCATCGAGCTGTACATCAAGCTCGCCGCGGCGCTGCACAACCGGATTCCCGGCGACAAGGTCTACCTGGCCCACGCCCTCGAAGCGTGGCAATGGTTCAAGGACAGCGGGATGATCAACGGCGATCACCTCGTCAACGACGGTCTGAACACGCAGGGCGGCGGCTGCGCCAACAACGGCGGCACCACCTGGACCTACAACCAGGGAGTCATCCTGGGCGGACTCGCCGAGCTGTACAAGGCCACCGGCGACAAGAGCCTGCTCGCTGACGGCCGCGCCATCGCCGACGCGGTGATCGCCAGTCCGACCCTCACCCAGAACGGCATCCTGACCGAGCCCTGCCAGGCAGCGGGCGACTGCAACTCCGACCAGGCCGCCTTCAAGGGCATCTTCGCCCGCAATCTCGGCGAACTCGACCGCTTCCTCACTGGACATCCCTACCGGAGTTACCTGCGTGCTCAGGCCTCCTCCGCCTACGCCAACGACCGGAACAGCTCGCATCAGTACGGACTGAGCTGGGCCGGACCGTTCGACCAAGCGACCATCGGGCGTCAGGAGTCGGCGGTTTCGCTGCTGACCGCCGTTCTGTGACACACGAACCCGACCCGGTGCACTCCCGCGTCGCCCCTCGGGGGGCAACACGGAGCGCACCGGGCGGAGTTACCACGGACCCGGAACCACCTGTCAACGATCACGGCTTCACCATCGAGCCGCCCGCTCGGTCAACGGGGCGCCGTCGGCCCGGCGGTGCCCCTCGGCCGGGGCCGGTAATCAGACTCGGGTTACGACAGTTGGGGCTGGACCTGCGAAGAGATCAGTTCCAGGTGGTCCAGGTCGTCGAGGTCGAGGATCTGGAGGTAGAGGCGCTGGGCGCCGATCTGCGCGTAGCGGCCGATCTTGTCGACGATCTCGGCCGGGGAGCCGGCCAGGCCGTTGGTCTTCAGGTCGTCCACCTCGCGGCCGATCGCGGCGGCGCGGCGGGCGACCTCCGCGTCGTCCTTGCCGGCGCAGACGACGAGGGCGTTGGAGTAGATCAGGTCGTCGCCCTTGCGGCCGGCCTGCTCCGCCGCCGCCCGTACGCGGCCGAACTGGCGCTCGCTGTCCTCGATCGAGGCGAACGGCATGTTGAACTCGTCGGCGTACTGGGCCGCAAGGCGCGGCGTACGGCTCGCGCCGTGGCCGCCGATGAGGACCGGGACCTTGGCCTGTGCGGGCTTGGGCAGCGCGGGCGAGTCGGTCAGGTCGTAGTACGTGCCGTGGTGGCTGAAGGTCTGGCCGGCCTCCGTCGCCCACAGGCCCGTGACGATCGCCAGCTGCTCTTCCAGGCGGGCGAACTTCTCCTTCGGGAACGGGATGCCGTACGCCTTGTGCTCCTCCTCGAACCAGCCCGCGCCCAGGCCCAGTTCGACTCGGCCGCCGGACATCTGGTCGACCCCGGCGACCTGGATCGCCAGAACGCCGGGCAGCCGGAAGGTGGCGGCCGACATCAGGGTGCCGAGGCGTATGCGCTTCGTCTCGCGGGCGAGTCCGGCGAGGGTGATCCAGGCGTCGGTGGGGCCGGGGAGGCCGTCCACGGAGCCCATGCGCAGGTAGTGGTCGGAGCGGAAGAAGGCGTCGAAGCCAAGGTCTTCGGTGGCCTTGGCCACGGCGAGCAGGGTGTCGTAGCTGGCCCCTTGCTGGGGCTCGGTGAAGATTCGGAGATCCATGGCTCCATCCTGCACGGTCGGATACCGGTCAACGCCAGGGTTCGGCCGGTTCCCTCTCGTCCCGACCGGGTGAACCCGTCAACTCCGCGCCGTAGGTGGGCTTTTGGCGTGACCGGCGCCGATGGTTCTCGTTGGACTTGGGTGGAGCCGGACCGACCGGCGCGTTGCCGAGGAGGCCCGTTCATGTCCCAGGAAGCTGTTCCCTCGTCGCAGCCCAAGGGCTTGCTGCAACAGATGGAGGAGCTGATGGCTGCCCTCAACGCGGACCTGTCCGAACTCGACGCCGACCTCCAGCAGTCGGCCACGCGCCCGGACACGTCCCCGAGGGACGGCTCCGACTCCGCGTGACCGCGCCTGACGGTCCGCTCACCCGGCGGCGCCTGCGGCGGGCTTTCTCGCCCCCGGCAATCGCCGCTGCCCGCATCCCGAAGAAACACCCACAATCCGCCCGACACCCGTGATCACTTTGTCCGCGATGTCACCTCGACGAGGACCGCTCCCAGATCCGTACCGGTCGCGGCCCGAAGAACATGGCCACCCTGCGCAACCTCGCGATCAACGCACTCCGCGAGCACGGCCACACCAACATCGCGGCCGGACTCCGCGAGATGTCCTACGACAGCTTCCGCCGACCGCTGGACCTCCTCTGCCTCCCCTGACCAGCACTCACGCAGGATCAAGAGACTTTGCAACAGCCCTGAGTGCGTTACTCCCCCAGATCCACCGGAAGGCGAGGCTCCAGGGACCGACGCTCTGCACCTTTCAGATCGGATCGTCGTCGGTCAGCGAAGGCATGGCGCACGGGCGCAGGACCATGAGCGAGTCTTCCAAGCTCGCCGCCATGGCAAAGGGGAACCGGTCGACCTCAAGACAGAGTGCAACGTCATCAGGATGGACTCCTTGACGCACACCCTCCGCCAACTCGGCGGCGGCGCGCGACTCGGCAGCGCGGCGGAGGAACTCAGCAGCATCAGTCCCAGCCTCCGTGGCCCTCCGGGCGATGTATTGGGCACACGCCAGATCTTCATCGGCCTGCCCATCGTCGCCAGTGACCACGAACGTGACACTGACACTCTTGCGCGTCCGCAAGAGCCGAGCCGTTGCCTCCGCCACCACGAAGCTGGCGCACAGCACCAGCGACGCCTCCTTGACCGCAAGGGCGCCAACCGTCCCTGCCGTGGTCTTCTGCACAACGGTCCGGCCGCCAAGGTCAACAGACCGCAGCAGGCCCGGCGAGTTGACCATGTCGAACCCGGGCGCGGGCGGACCGTCTTTGAGCGCCGCCCAATCCGGGTGGCGATCCTTGAGCGCCAGGGCTTCGTCCAGCGACTCAGCAAGAACGATCTTTTCCGCCCCCTGGGCAAAGGCCCAGGCGGCCACGGTGAAAGCACGCATGACGTCGACCACGACCGCCACGGACGGGGCTTCGACCAGCTCAGCGATGCCAACGAAACGAGCGTCCATTCCGATCATGATCGCGCATGCCCGACCCGAGGCACCAAGAGAGTGATCCACGTCACATCGACGGTCTCGGAATGCAACACATCCAGTTGCCCGCGTCGCGAAAGTGGCGGCCCACCCCTCAAGTCCCACGAACACATATGCCATACTCGGGCGCCGATCATGGCAAGAAACGACCGGGGGGCCGTGTGTACGCCGTTTCTCTGGACGCCCCCTATCTGGACACGGATGCGGATCAACTCTGCTTCTCGCTGGACCTGACGGAGCGTCCGGCGCTGGCAGAACGTGTGGTGTCGCTCGGCGGGCTGGATGTGCGGCTGCGGCTGCTCGGGGCCTCGCACCAGGTGTTCGCCGGTCCCCTGAGAGAGACGGTGGCCTGTCTGCAGGGTGCGGTGAGGGGTTTGCCCGAGACCTGCACCCGTCATCTGCCAGGCTGGGGCTACGACTTCGGCGCCACCACCCGCCGACTGACTCCCGAGGAGTTCAGTGCCGAGGTGGCGCAGGTCCTCGGCCGGGCCACCGACGCCGAGCACAGCCTGTGCGGAGTCTTCCCCGGTTCGCCGGAGGCGGTCACCGCGGTGGTCGTCGAGACGGCCGAGGGACCGTACGGCGCCGGGCTCGTCTGGCGCACCTGGCACACGTATCCGCAGAACGGCCAGATCGTATCGACGTACAGCCGGCTGGAGGCCCGATGAACAGCGCCCGACTCGTCCGCGCAGCGGTGGCGGCCGTGCTGGCCGCGACCCTGCTCACCGCCTGCTCCAGCGACGGGGACAACGACGCGGTCCCGCGCGAGTGGATCAGGAAGACGTACACCGCGACCGGGGCGGACTGGCGCGACCCGGACAGCACCCCGAGCGAGGTCGCCCAGGCGGTCCACACCGAGCGGGCGGCACGGGACCGTGCCTCCGGCGACAGCATGGAGTTCCTGCGCTACGGCGACGACATGGTCACCGTCTCGCCGCACCGGAGCGGCAGCCTGATCGAGATCGAGGACTACCGCAACGGCTACCGCCGCCACCAGCGGCACCTCACCTCCTGGCCGGACCCGGACAGCGCGAGCTTCCGCGGCGGCGGCCCCGGCGAGGGCAAGTAACGCCCGGTGACCGGCCGGATCACCCCCCGACGCATCCCACGCTCCTCCCGCACAGCACCTTGATCACGCCCCGACCCCGCCCCCAAGAAAGGCAACGCAGTGACCGAGATCTTCGAGTCGACCGGCCAGTCCCTGCTCTACGGAGTCGTGGGCCTCGTCGTGATGGCCGTCGGCTTCATCGCCCTCGACCTCGTCACGCCGGGCAAGCTGTACCACGTGGTCTGGACCGACCGGAACCGCGGCGCGGCCGTCCTGCTGGGCAGCCAGTCCGTCGCCGTGGGCCTGGTCATCATGAAGGCCATCGAGGCGAGCGAGTCCGAGCAGGGCCTCGGCTACGGACTGATCAGCACGCTGCTGTACGGCCTGGCCGGGGTGCTGGTGATGACCGTCGTCGGCATCGTGATCGGCGTGGTCACGCCGGGCCAGATGGGCGCGGTCGTCCTCGACGACCAGGACGGCCGTCCGCACCCCGCCGCCTGGGTCCAGGCCGGCATGTACCTGGGCACCGGGTTCATGGTCGGCGCGGCGATCTCGTAACGGCGTCCCTCGATGAGCGCCGCCACCGTGCAAGGCCGCGACACCACCGCGGCGCCCTCCCGCCCCCCGGCCGTCCGGCACACCCGGGGGGCTCGCTTCCTGCTGCTGTTCGCCGTCTTCCTCTGCGCGGCCTGCGGCCTCGTGTACGAGCTGGCCCTGACCGCGCTGGGCAGCTACCTCATCGGCAACTCGGTGCTCCAGACCTCCGTGGTGATCTCCGTGATGGTGTGCGCCATGGGGCTCGGCTCCCTCGCCGCCAAACCCCTGCGCCGCCGCGCGGTGGGCGCGTTCGCGCTCGTGGAGGGCGTGCTGGCGCTGGTCGGCGGGCTGTCGGTGCTGGTGCTGTACGCGGCGTTCGCCTGGCTCCAGCTGTACACCCCGGCGATGATCGTGGTCGCGGTGGCCGTCGGCCTGCTGATCGGCGCCGAGATCCCGCTGCTGATGACCCTGCTCCAGCGGATCCGGCGGCAGGAGGCGGGCAGCGCGGTCGCCGACATGTTCGCCGTCGACTACATCGGCGCGCTCGTCGGCGGCCTGGGCTTCCCGCTGTGGCTCCTGCCGACGTTCGGCCAGCTCAAGGGCACGCTCGTGGTCGGCGTGGTCAACGCGGTGGCCGGTGTCATCGTGGTGGTGTTCATCTTCCGCCGGCAGATCCGGCGCTGGGTGCGCAACGCCCTGCTGGCCGGGGTCACAGCGGTCCTGGCCGTGCTCGGTACGACGTACGCCCTCGCGGACGACCTGGAGGTGACCGCGCGCCAGCAGATGTACCGAGACCCGATCGTCCACGCGGAGACGACGCCGTACCAGGAGATCGTCGTCACCCGCTCCACCGCCTTCACCGGCGAACCGGACATCCGGCTCTTCCTCAACGGCGACCTCCAGTTCAGCTCCGTCGACGAGTACCGCTACCACGAGTCCCTCGTCCACCCCACCCTCGCCGGCTCCCGCGCCAACGTGCTGATCATGGGCGGCGGCGACGGGCTCGCCCTGCGCGAGGTGCTGCGCTACGACGACGTCCAGCACGTCACCCTCGTGGAACTGGACCCGGCGATGACCCGGCTCGCGCGCGACTTCAATCCCCTGCACAACCTCAACGACAAGGCGTTGGACGACCCGAGGGTCAAGGTCGTCAACGCCGACGCCTTCAACTGGCTGCGCGGCGCCCGGCAGCACTACGACGCGGTCGTCATCGACTTCCCCGACCCGGACACGGCGGCGCTGGCCAAGCTGTACTCGGTGGAGTTCTACCACCTGCTCGGCCAGGTCCTGACGCCGCAGAGCAGGGTGATGGTGCAGAGCGGGTCGCCGTTCTTCGCGCCGAAGACGTACTGGTCGATCGCGAAGACGATCGAGACGGCGGGCTACTCGACCACCGAGTTCCAGGTCGACGTACCGAGCTTCGGCAACTGGGGCTTCGTCCTGGCCACCCCGGGCGGCGGCACGTCCCCGCCGCTGCGGCTGGCATCGGAGGCCCCGCAACTGCGCTACCTGGACGAGGCGGTCCTGAAGGCCGCCGCGGTGTTCCCCGTGGACCGCCGCCGCCAGGACGTACGGCCGAGCACGCTGATGGACCCGGCCGTGCTGGAGTACGTGCTGGACGAGTGGGAGAACTACTGACCGCCTGCGGTCGAGATCATCTGCCTTGTGGGCAGGGACGGGTTCGTCTCGCGCCAGGGTTCGCCGTGCACGGCCAGCCGTTACGAGGGCACGATCAGCGACGCGGCCTGGGGCCCGCGCCCACCAGACCCCGTGGTTCCCGAAATGAGGATGCGGCGTTTTGGGTGGCGCTATTGGCGCTGCCCTGATCTGCAGAAACACCCTTACGCACAAGCCCTCTACGCCGCAGACCCCCGCTCCTGCTCAGCCTCATCCCGCACCGCCAGCCGCCGCAACATCTCAAGAACCCTGTCGCGGGACTCGTCCGCCGCATCGATTGCTTCCATGCACTGCCAGTACATCGCCTCATCCGCCGTCGACGCGATGCTCACGAGGGCGATGCCCACCTCGCCCAAGAGGCCGCCGAGGTCGACGAGCGCTTGGCGGGCATCGCCGAGTTCTGTGAGCTGTGCGGCACGCAGGGCGCCGGCTCTCGGCAGGGGGACGTCCAGGACGCCGCAGCCTCTGCCTGCCAGTTCGGTCAACCCCACTGCCTCGCCTCGTAATTCGGGAGGGCCGGACATGGCGAGGCGACTGCCTATCGCCTGGGCGAGGGCCTGTGCCTGGCAGGCCTCCGCCATGATGCCCCCCGCGTCCTCACTTCCCATCAGGGCACATCTGCTCGCACCGATGAGCCGCACCGCGTCCATGCGCTGTCCTCGTCTGTCCCGACGCGCTCTTCACACGCCTGCCCGAACTCCACCTGCCACTACCCAGAGTGAAGCTCCTTGGGGCGAAAAGCCAGAGGAAGACGGAAATCTGTGGACAACCAATCGAGTGTGGACAACCCAATAACTCCGGAGAGTGACGATCATCCCTCCAAGTCCTGCCCCAGGCCCTCCCCCACCGGAAACCTCTCCTCATTCCGGTCGATCTTCGCGGACAGCGCCGCGAGGGGATCGATGTCGAGCACCTCGCACAGCTGGAGCAAGTACGACAGGACGTCAGCGACTTCGTCCGTCACGCGGAACGCCTTCTTCGGGTCGGACATCACCTGGGCCGACTGCTCCGGGGTCAACCACTGGAAGATCTCCACGAGTTCGGAGGACTCGACGCTGAGCGCGGCGACCAGGTTCTTCGGGGTGTGGTACTGCTGCCAGTTCCGCGCCGCCGCGAACTCGGCCAGTCTGCGCTGGAGCTGGGCCACATCAAGTTCTGTCACGGCTCAAGGTGTACCACCGTGACCCCGTCCACTCCCGAGGCCCAGGACGCGTCGCTCACGGCCCCCACCAGCCGGATGTGCCCTCGTTCGCACATCCGCGCCGCCAGCCGTACGAGCTGGTCCCGCTGCCGTACGTCGAGATCGCGGTCGAAGCCGTCGGCCAGCACCGTGAGCGTCTGGAGCGCCTCGGGTACCTCCCCCGCCGTGTCGACCTCCAGCACACCCGGCCCGGTGAGCAGCACCAGGGCGAGGGCCAGGTATCTCAACTCCCCGTCCCCCAGCAGTCCGAGAGGCGTCCGCAGCCCGTCGCCCCGGTCCAGTACTGCCCGCACCGCCCGGACGGCTTGGACCGCCCGAGCCGTCGGTACGGATCCCGGTCCGGCGCCCGAAGACAGCTCCTCGGCCAGTACGTCCACGACCCGCCCCGCGCACCCGTCCCGTACCGCCGCGACGAGCAGCCCGTGCCGCCTCCCGCACTCCGACCGCGTACGCCACAGCACCTCGGCGAGGTTGTCGCAGCCGGGCAGCAGGCGTCCCGCGCCGAGCGGCACGGGTGTGCGCATGTGCCGGGGCACCGGGTCGCAGGCGAAGACGGAGCGCAGGGCGACCACCATCTGCTCGGCGGCGGCGAGGACTTGACGCTGGCCGTCCGTCTTGCCGGCCACGCGCAGCGGGAGCAGCGCGGTGCCGAGCCGGTCGTCGGGGAGAGGGGCCCGGGTCACGGAGGACGAGCCTGCCGTGTGCCAGGCCGCCTGCACGGTGGGGCGGCTCGGGTCACGCAGGGCCGTCTCCAGGAGGGTGACCCGGCCGGTCGTCAACCGCTCGCCCACGATGCGGAGTTCGGGCTCGGCCTGCACGGCGAGGTCGAGCCGTACGACTCCTGCGGGGCCGTCGACCGTGCAGCCGATACGGAATCCGCGCCGCCGCCCGGCATCGGGCCGGGCCCGCTCGGGAACGCAGGCGCCGGGATCCGGGAACACCTCGTCCAGCGACGCCCCGCCACCCAGTCGCGCCAGTGCCTCGTACGCCCGTAGCGCACTGGTCTTGCCGCTGCCGCTGGGCCCCGAGAGGAGGGTCAGTGGGCTGAGCGGGAACTCCGCGCGCCGGTGCCCGGCGAAGGCCGAAAGGCGGAGTGCGGTGACGCTCGGCCGCCGGTCCGGGCCGGGCGGCCCGCCGCAAGCAGCTTCTTCGGCGGGTGCGGCATCCGCGGCGGCGGCGCTCTGGAATGGCATGGTCATATCCGGACCGTAGGCTTCCGCCGGTCTGCCGAACCGTTCCGCCCGGCAGACCTTCCTACGATCGAGGGATCAGCAGGTCAAGCAGGTGATCGTCAGGTGCCGGGGACTCCCGCACCCTCCATCAGCCCGGCCACTTCGGTGCCCGGCGGCGTGAGCAGGAACACGTTCCGCTCGACCCGGTGCATGCCGCTCGCCAGGCCGAAGACCACGCCCGTACTGAAGTCCAGTACGCGCTTGGCGACGTCCGGTTCGGCGCTGGTGAGGTCGAGGAGGACCGGGATACCGGCCATCAGCGTCTCGGCAACCTCGCGCGCGTCCCCGAAGATATTGACCCGGAGCACGACGAAACGGCGGCGCGGTTCGGTGTCCGCGTCGGGGATCGACCGGTGGTCGACCGCCGAGGGCCAGGCGTCGCGGCCGCGCAGCGGGACGACCTGGGCGAGCCCTTCCCACTGTTCATCGGTGACGTCGTGGCCGTTCACCGGCTCCCCCCGACCTGTTTCGCACTGATTTCCTGCACCGGCCAATTCTTGCGCATGCTCACCCGTTCGGCCCAATAACGACACGGTCCGCGAGGCGGTCGTGCCGCACATCACGTCGGAGAGCCCTCTTGACGTCGGAGAGCCCTCTTGTGGGCTGCGGCGAGATCAGAGGCGTACGACCGTCGTCTCCGTCGCCTTGATGCTCGTCCATACGGATGCTCCGTCCGCGAGGCCGAGTTCGGTGGCGGCCTGTGGGGTGATCTCCGCGACCACGTCCGGTGCTCGGTCGGAGGTGATGAGGACGCGCAGTCTGCTGCCGGTGGCTGTGATCTCGCGGATGGTGCCGGGCCAGACGTTGCGGGGACTGCCGCTGGGCCGCTCCCGGTGGACGGCGACCGCTTCGGGGGCGATGATCGCGAGCGCTTCCGTGCCCGCGGGCAGTGGGTCCGCGATCACCAACCGCCCTCCTCCGTCGGTGAGTTGGAGACCGTCGGCGGTCGCCGTGCCGGGCCAGGCGTTGCGGCCGAGCATGCGGGCCACCCACGGTGAGCGCGGATGCCGGGTGACCTCGGCGGGCGGGGCGTCCTGGACGGCGCGGCCCTCGTCGAGTACGAGTACGCGGTCGGCGAGCGACACCGCCTCGACGGGGTCGTGGGTGACGATCAGGCAGACTCCGCCGAAGCCTTCGAGGTGGCGGCGCAGGGTGTGCCGTACCTGGGCGCGGGTGGTCTGGTCGAGGGCGGCGAGCGGTTCGTCGAGGAGCAGGAGGCGGGGGCGCACGGCCAAGGCCCTTGCCAGGGCGACGCGTTGGGCCTGGCCGCCGGAGAGCTGGGCGGGTTTACGGTGCGCGAGGTGGCCCACTGCGAGCCGGTCGAGCCAGTCCTGCGCGGCGCGGCGGGCCTCGGTGCGCGGTACGCCGTGGGCGCGCGGGCCGTACGCCGTGTTGGCGAGTGCGGTCAGGTGCGGGAAGAGGGCGCCGTCCTGGGGGACCCAGGCGACTGCTCTGCGATGCGGGGGCAGTGGGGTGACGTCGGTGTCTCCGAGTCGCAGTGCGGCGTGGGCGCGCGGGGTCAGGCCGAGCAGGGCCCGCAGCAGGGTGGTCTTGCCCGCGCCGTTGGGGCCGACGACGGCGATGGTGGTGCCGGGGTCCGCGTCCAGGACGAGCTGGGTGAAGCCGGTGACCTCGGCGTGCAGGGACCAGCGTTCCGTGTCCGGGGCAGCGTCTTTGTACACAGCGGGGGTGTCCGCGGGTGAACTGCCCTCGTCCACGGGCGGCTTGGGCGGGGACGGGCGAGCGCTGCCCGGCGTGCCCGTGAAGCGTCCGCGCAGGGCGACGAGGACCGCCATCGCGATGGCGAGCAGCAGCAGCGAGACGGAAGTCGCGGCCTGAGGGTTCTCCTGGAGCAGCAGGTACACCTGGAGGGGCAGGGTCTGCGTCGTGCCCGGGAGGTTGCCCGCGAAGGTGATGGTGGCGCCGAACTCGCCGAGGGCGCGGGCCCAGGTCAGCGCGGCTCCGGCGACAAGACCGGGGGCCACCATGGGCAGCGTCACCGTGCGGAACACCCGTAGCGGCGAGGCGCCCAGGGAGGCGGCGGTCTCCTCGTAACGCGGCCGGAGTCCGGCGATCGCCCCTTCGAGGCTGATCACCAGGAAGGGCATCGAGACGAACGTGGCGGCGACGACCGCACCCGAGGTGTGGAACGGCAGCGTGATCCCGAAGGCGTCCTCCAGCCAGGGCCCGAGCAGCCCGCGCCGACCGAAGGCGAGCAGCAGCGCGACGCCGCCGACGGTGGGCGGCAGCACCATCGGCAGCAGGACGAGCGAGCGGACGAGGGCCTTGCCGGGGAACGGTACGCGCGCCAGCAGCCAGGCCAGCGGGACGCCGAGCACGAGCGACAGGCCCAGCGACCAGAAGGAGACGACCAAGGAGAGCTTCAGCGCCTCGCTGGTGCCCGGGCTGGTCAGGTGCTCGCCCAGGTCGCCCCAGTCGGTGCGGGCGAGGACGCCGGCCAGCGGGAGGAGCAGGAAGGCGATGGCGAGCAGGGCGGGGAGGGCGAGGGTGAGGGGCGTGCGGGAGGAGCGGGTGCGCCTGATTCCGGGGCCCGGGTCGGCGGGGCGTAGGACTTTCATGACTGGCTACGGCTCATCACTGGTCACGGCTCATCGAATCGTCACGGCTTCTCGAAGCCCGCGGTGCGGAGGATCTGCTGGGCCTGAGGCGAGGACAGCCATTTCACGAAGGCCGTGGCCGCCGTGGAGTGCTGCGACTCCTTCAGGGTGGCGGCGGGGTAGGAGGCGATGGCGTTCTGGTCGTCGGGGATGGTGATCGCGTCGGTCTGGTCGGTCGCCGTGGCCGCGTCGGTCTTGTAGACGATGCCCGCGTCCGCCTCGCCGAGTTCGACCTTGCTGAGCACCGCGCGGACGTTGGGTTCGTCGGAGACCGGTTTCACGGTGATCTTCCGGTCGGCCAGGACCTGCCTGCTGTAGCGGCCGACCGGCACCTCGGGCGCCGCGAGTACGACCTTCGTCTTGCTGTCGGCGAGGTCCTCCAGGCCCTTGATCTGCTTCGGGTTTCCCGCGCCGACGGCGATGACCAGTCGGTTCTTGGCGATGACGGTCGCGGTGCCGGTGTCGGCCCGCAGTCCGTCCATCGTCTTCGTGTCGGCGGTGACGAGTACGTCGGCGGGGGCGCCCTGCTTCACCTGCGCGGCCAGTTCCTGGGATCCGGCGAAGGAGAAGGTCACCTTCGTACCCGGGTGCCCCTTCTCGTACGCGGCGCCCGCGGTCCTGAAGGCGTCGGTCAGGGAGGAGGCGGCCAGGACGGTGAGGTTCGCCGTGTCCGAACTCCCGCTGGTCTGCTCGGTGTTGTCATCGCCACAGGCGGCGAGCGAGCCGAGCAGGGCGGCGGCGGTGAGTACGGCGGCGGCACGGCGCCCCGTACGGAGGAGGGACATGCCGTGGGGCTCCTTGCGAGGGGAGGCGCCGGGGACCGTGGCCGACGGGTGATCAGGCACGGTCGATGTGCACATTGGTCGATTTCACGCGGGCGGTGGCCTGCATACCGACCTCCAGGCCCAGTTCCTCGACGGCCTCCCGGGTCAGCAGGGAGACCAGGCGGTGCGGGCCCGCCTGTATCTCGACCTGGGCCGCGACGTCGCCCAGCTTCACGGCGGTGACGATGCCGGGGAACGCGTTGCGCGCCGAGGTGTACGGGTGCTCCTCCTCACCGGTGCCGCTCTGCGCGATCTCGACGGAGAAGGCGGCCAGATCACGGCCGTCGATGAGGCGACGGCCGCCTTCGTCGCGGTGTGTCGCGACGCGGCCGGCGTCCGCCCAGCGGCGCGCGGTGTCGGCACTGACACCGAGCAGCCGGGCCGCCTGCCCGATGGTGTAGGACTGCATGTGCGCCAGATTAGGCCATGCTGCCTCGCATCTGCAAGGAACTGATCGGTTCAGACCCAGCAGGTGCTAGTCGATCATCTCCAGGTCCGGCGGGACCAGGGTGGTGGATTCGACCAGGCCCCTGAGGAGGTTGTGCAGGAGGTTGTTGTCCATGGGCGCTCCGGAATCCTTGTCGTGGATCAGCGGATAGGGGAAGCCGCCGCCGTGGAGGCGCTTGCGGACCTCCGTGATCTTGTGCTCGATACGGCGCTCGGTCCAGTGGTCGTCCGGGCGCAGACACTCCAGCAGGGCGGCGGCCTTCCGGTAGGACAGGGGGCGCGGGCCGTCCTCGTACAGGAGGTAGTGCTGGCCGATCACGACCAGCAGCAGCCGTTCGTCTTCGGAGAGCGGCCAGAGGTGCGGCTTCAGGGTGCTCGCCTGGCGGCGCGGTACGAGGCCGGGGGCGTCGTGGCCCGTCACATACAGCTCGACCAGGTGTTCCCGGTAGCCCGAGCCCCTCACGAACAGCGGGGTGTAGCCGGGCGTGAGCGGGATGGGTTCGGTGGCTTTGTGCATCAGGCGGCCGTGCGGCAGGCGGACGAGTTGCTGTCCGGTGTTGCGCAGCCACCACTGACTTGCCTGGTACGTGAGTTCGCCGTGCCTGCGGCTGACCCGCAGGTCGTCCTCGCCCACCGCCAGGTCCACGTCCGGTTCCTCGCCGCGGCCGAAGCGGATCGTCAGGCCCGGCCGTGGCGGGACCCTGATGCCGCCGGTCAGTGAGCGTGCGTGCAGGGTGCCTGGACTGGCCTCGGTGACACCGCGAGCCAGACTCGCGAGCTGATCCATGGTGGCCTCCATCTGTCTTCTCGGTGTCGGGGAGTCGGTCGGGTGGGGTGCGCGTCCCCCTCCGCCGCGCACCCCGGCGCCAGTGTGCCCGCAGGGATACGGGACCGGTCCCCGACGGGGTGCTCCCGGGCAGCACCGTACGACTACCGCGGGCCGCTTATGGCTGGTCGCGCCCACGATGGGAGCCATTTCCCAGCCCCGCACCCCTGCCCGTACGTGCGACCGTTCGCTACCATCGCCCCCATCAGTCGATCGCCAGGAATCCTGATGATTGACCTCAACAATGAACAGTCCCGAACGGAGCCGTATGTCCCTCTTGGCCAGGCCCGCTGTGGCCTCCTTCGCCGCGAAGACCATGCAGCGCATGCTGGGGCTCGCGAGCCGACGAGCCAGTGGGCGCGGTTCCGCGGCCTCGTGGCGCGAGCGGCTTCCCGAATTTCCGCGCGACGTCCGCGAGTTGACGGTACCGACGTCCATAGCTCCGGCCCCGGTCGAGGTGTACATGCCCAAATCCGAGGATGGGGTACTCCCCCCGGTCCACGTCAACTTCCACGGCGGTGGATACGTGCTACGGGGCGCGGAGATGGACGACGCACTGTGCCGTTACCTCGCCGCGGAGGCGGGCGTGGTCGTGGTCAACGTGGACTACGTGGTCGCCCCGCAGCACCCGTTCCCCGCCCCGCCGAAGCAGGCGTACGAGGTCGTCCGCTGGGTGGCCGAGCACGGCGCCGAGCACGGCTGGGACGGCAGCCGGCTCACCGTGGGCGGGCAGAGCGCCGGCGGCGGTCTCGCGGCGGCGGTGGCGCGTCAGGCCCTGGGGACGGGCGGGCCCGCGATCGCGCTCCAGGTCCTCCACTATCCGCCGCTCGACCTCGCGACGAGCGCCAAGGACAAGAAGGCCGCCATCCCCAAGCCGGCGTTGCGCCCGTGGATGGGCGCGATCTTCGACAGCTCGTACGTGCCGGACCCGGCCCGACGCACCGACCGCCTGGTCTCTCCGGCCAACCCGGCGGACACCGCCGACCTCACGGGTATCGCCCCGGCACTCGTCATCACCCCCGAGTACGACCTCCTCCGCGCCGAGGGCGAGCGGTACGCCGGGCGACTCGGCAAGGCCGGAGCACTGGCCGAGCACCACCTCGTCCCCAAGGCCGACCACGGCTACGACCTCGATGACGCCGAGGCCGCCCGGCCGGTCTACGCGCTGATCGCGGACCATGTGCGGCGGGCGGCCAACGCGTAGGAGACGGCGGAGAGTTGGGCTGGCAACCGTCAGGACGCCAGCCCTTGTGGGGCGCGGCGTCAGTCGACCGGTGGCGTGCCGTGCGTGTGGAAGGACTCGATGGTCTTCAGGCCCCAGGCCTGGCCCTTCTTCCGCTCTTCCTCGGTCCACGTGATCAGGGGCCAGTCCGGGGCGAGAACCAGGCGGGTGAGCGGGTTGCACAACTCGATGCGGTTGCCGCCCGGCTCGTAGACGTACAGGAAGAACGTCTGCTGGATGGCGTGCTTGTGCGGGCCCGTCTCGATGAACACGCCCGTGTCCAGGGCGAGATCGGCGGCGCGCAGAATGTCCTCGCGGGTGTCGGTGGCGAACGCGATGTGGTGCAGCCGGCCTCGTGAGCCGGTCCAGTCCTCGGTGTAGACGACGTCGTACGACTTGTTGGTGAAGGTCAGCCACTTCGCGGCGATCCTGCCGCTGTCGAGCCGGATCTGCTCGGTCGGGCGGGCGCCGAGGACGTGTTGCTGGAAGTCGGCGTTGGCGGCGACATCGGCGGCGAGGTAGTTGACGTGGTCGAGGCGGCGTACGGCCACGCCGTGGCCCGGCTTGGCCTGGGGCTGGTTCTTCAGGCCCGGCTTGAGCGCCTCCGGGGCCCGGTACCACTCGGACTCCCAGTAGAGGGCGACCTCGTGGCCGTCCGGGTCGGTGGTGACGTAGAGCGGGCCGAGGCCGGGCTCGTCCTCGGTCCAGCGGCCCTCGTGGCCCGCGGACGCCAGCTCCTTCACCCTGCGCTGCAGGGCCTCCTCGCTGGAGGCGCGCAGCGCGGTGCGGCGGATGCCGGAGGTCTCGTGCGCGGTGAGGACCAGGCTGTGGTGCTCGTAGTCGTCCCAGGTGCGCAGGTAGACGGAGTCGCCGCGTTGGCCGTTGACCGTCAGGCCGAGGTAGTCGGTGAAGAACGCGAGGCTGCGGTCCAGGTCGGGGGTGAGCAGTTCGACGTGCCCGAGGTGGGCGATGTCTCCGAGGGGAGGGGTCATCGGGGGCTCCGTGGGTCGAGAGTGGAGGACAGCCGGGCGAAGACGGTGCCGTCGAAGATCTTCCGCGCCGTGCGTACGACGGCCGTGCGGCGGGCCACCGGGCCGCCGCCTCCGGCGTCGACGCCGGCCTCGATGTCCAGGAACCCGGTGGGGTGCTCGATGCGCAGCCGCTCCCCCGCTGCCGGGAGTTCGGCCATGTCCTGGCCGACGCCGCCCTCGATACGCAGCCCGGCGGCGACGCTCGCGGCGGACAGGACGCCGATGGAGGTGTGGCAGCGGACCGGGATGAAGGTGCGGGTCATGACCGCGCCGCCGTGCGCGGGCGGGGCCAGCAGGCTGAGCTTGGGCACGGTGGTGCCCTCGACCTCGCCGAGGCCCATCAACGGGCCCGCCGCCAGGCGGATTTCACGGAGCCGGTCGGCGAGGGCCGGGTCCTTCTCCAGGTCCTCGGGGTCCTCGTAACCAGTGATCTTCAGGGCGGAGGCGGCGATCAGTACGGTCGGCATCCCGTTGTCCACGCAGGTCACCGGGGTACCGGCGACGGTGTCGCGAACCTTGCCGGTGGGCAGCAACGGGCTGCCGCCCGGCGGGAACTCGATGACCACGGGCACGGCGGTCCCCGGCACGCCGGAGATCTCGGCGGAGCCGGTGTAGTCGACACGTCCGCCCGGGGTGGGGAAGGCCGCGGTGGCGAGGTCGCCAGTGTTGAGCATGCGGATCCGTACGGAGGTCTCGCCGTCCGTCGGGGCGACGAGGCCGCGCTCGACGGCGAAGGGGCCGACGCCGGCGAGCAGGTTGCCGCAGTTCTGACGGTCGGACACCTCGACTGTCTCGACGCCGACTTGGAGGAACAGATAGTCGACGTCCGCCTCGGGACCGGCCGAGGCCGACACCACGGCCACCTTGCTGGTCAGGGGGTGCGCCCCGCCGAGCCCGTCGATCTGGCGCGGATCGGGGCTGCCCATGACGCGCAGCAACAGGTCGTCACGTACGGCGGGTTCGGCGGGCAGGTCGCCGGCCAGGAAGTAGGCGCCCTTGGAGGTGCCGCCGCGCATCAGCATGCAGCGGACCTCCTCGGGCGGGCCGGTCACGATCGCGCCTCGTCGCGGGCGTAGTCGGCGTAGTCGGCGTATGACCGGTACTGCACATCCAGGCGTACGAGGGTCTCGCGCAAGCCGTAGCGGTCCAGGCCGAGTTGGCCCCCGGCGAAGGCGGCGCGGGAGGCCTCCTCCTTGGCCGTGCGGGCGGCGGACGCCTCGACGGCCTCGGCGGCTCGCTCGCGGGGCACGCACATCACGCCGTCGTCGTCGGCGAGGATCACGTCGCCGGGCCGGATGATCTGCCCGCCGATGGCGACGGGCACATTGACCGAGCCGCCGGTCGCCTTCACGGTGCCCTGGGCACTGACGGCGGCGGACCAGGCGGGGAAGCCCATCGCGCGGAGTTCGGCGGTGTCCCGGATGCCCGCGTTGATCACCAGGCCGCGTACGCCGCGGCTCTGGAGCGCGGTGGCGAACAGTTCGCCGAACATGCCGTCCGTGGAAGGCGAGGTGGTCGTGACGACGAGGAGGTCGCCCTCGCCGCACTGCTCGACCGCCGCGTGGATCATGAGGTTGTCACCGGGCCAGCTCAGGACGGTGACGGCGGTGCCGGCGATGCGTACGTCCTGCTGTATGGGGCGCAGGTCCGGGCCGAGGAGGCCGGTGCGGCCGAGGGCTTCGTGGACGGTGGCCACGCCGTACGCGGAGAGGGCGTCCACGTCCTTCTCGGCCGCCTTCGGGGGGTTGGTGACGATCACGCCGGTCATGCCAGCTCCCCGGTGATCTGCGGGTAGGGGCGCATGTACGCCTCGGCGTAAGTCGTGTGCGGCAGGCCGAGGTTGGGGCCTGCGTTGCGCTTGAGCTGGACGCCGCGGCGGACGGCGAGGTCGGTGTAGTAGTCCCACAGGTGCTGCTGCGCGGCCAGGCACTCCATGGCCCGGCGCTTGGTCTCCCAGACCTCGGTGATGTCGAGGAGGACCTCGGGCTTGAAGCCGCACATCTCGGGCTGGTGCGGCTCGAAGAAGAACACCGGCGGGGCGCCGATGACCTCGCCCTCGGCGGGGTAGCCGATGGCCTGGGCGAGGACGCGGGCGTCCAGGGCCATGCGGGCGGCGGCCGGGTGGTCGCCGTTGTACGGGTCTTCCAGCGGGTGGGTGAGTACGACGTCGGGCTGAGTCTTGCGGTAGGCGCCCACGAGTTGGTCGGTCAGCTCGGGGGTGGCGAGCAGGGGATAGTCGCCGGCGTCGAAGAAGACGACCTCCGCGCCGAGGGTGGCCGCGGCCTTCTCGGCCTCCTCGCGGCGTATCCCCTTGATCTCCTCCAGCGTTTTGCCCTCGCGCCATGCCTTGGCGGACTCGCCGCGTTCGCCATAGGTCAGGCAGGCGATGGTCACGCGCTCGCCGCGGGAGGCGGCCAGGGCGATGGCTCCTCCGGCCCGCCATACGAAGTCCCCGGCGTGCGCGGTGATGACGAGGGTCGAGCGTGGGGGTGCGGGCGCCTTGTCGTCGTGCGTCATGGCTTGTGAATCTCCTTGCTGGACAGGTCCGTTGACCCACTCCGGCGTTATTCGCGCAAGGCGTCGATCACGCTCGCGAGGTGGGCGCGGGCGGCCGCGTCGGCCGCCTGGGGGTCCCGGGCCCTGATCGCCTCGATCATGGCCAGGTGTTCGTTCACGGACTGCTGGGGCCGTCCGGGTCGCAGCGCGAGCTGGAAGCGGTGGCGCACCAGTTGCGCGTTGAGCCGGTCCAGCAGTTCCACGGCCACCTGCTGGCCGGAGAAGTGCCGGATCTTGGCGTGCAGTTCCTGGTTGAGTCCGGAGTAGGTCATGGGCTCGCCGTCGGCGACGGCCTTGCTCATCGCCGTGCCGAGGTCGGCCAGTTCGGTGAGCTGGTCGTCGGTGGCCTCGACGGCCGCCTTGGCCGCGCACAGCCCTTCGAGGACCATGCGGCACTCGGTGATGGCGACCGCTTCCTCGACCGTCACCACCCGGACCCGTGAGCCGCGGTTGGGGATCCGTTCGACCAGTCCCTCGCCCGCCAGGTCGATCAGTGCCGCGCGCACACTGGCCCGTGTCACACCGAACTGCTCGGCGAGTTCGTTCTCCACCAGCCGCTGGGCCGGTGACATCTCGCCGCCCAGGATCGCCTGCCGCAGCTGCGCCAGCGCGTGCTGCTTGGCTTGCTCTCCGGTGCTCGGCCTGGCCTCGTTCGCCATCTGCTCTCCCTGAGTGAGTGCCTGTCGAACGTAAATGTAGGCGAACAAGATTGTCAACAATTTCGTCGCCATAACGCCAACGCAAAGCGGTTCTCGGGGTCGTCAAAGACGGAGGGCGCCGGGTTCCTTCGGAAGGAACCCGACGCCCGGGACGATCGTGACTCAGGCCGTTCGGCCCAGCGGAAGCCTGATCGTGAAGGTCGTCGAGCCCGGGCAGCTGGTCAGTTCGAGGGTGCCGCCGTGGGCGCGGGCCAGTGAGTGCGCGACCGCGAGGCCCAGGCCGCTGCCGCCCCGGTCGCGGCTGCGGGCCTTGTCGACGCGGTAGAAGCGGTCGAAGACGCGGTGCTGGTCGGCGGCCGGGATGCCGGGTCCTGTGTCGGTGACCTGGACCAGCGCCATGCCGGACTCGACGCACACCTCCACCGACACCTTCGTACCGGCCGGGGTGTGCACGGCGGCGTTGGAGAGCAGGTTGTCCAGCACCTGCCTCAGGCGCAGGGGGTCGAGGCGCAGCCGTACCGGGCCGGGAGAGGCCGTGACGGTCAGCGGGTGGTCGCTCCGGCCCGCGCGGAAGGCGTCGGCCGCCTGGTGCACCAGCTCCACCAGGTCCATCTCCTCCAGCCGCAGCGGTGCCTCCACATCGGCAGCGTCCAGGCGGGCGAGCAGCAGCAGGTCGTCCAGCAGGATGCCCATCCGGGCGGCTTCGGCGCGCAGCCGGGCCAGGTGCTTGTCGCGCTCCTCGGGGGTGTTGGCCGCCGCGTACTGGAACAGGTCGGCGTAGCCGCGTACCGACATCAGGGGCGTACGCAGCTCGTGCGAGGCGTCGGCGACGAAGCGGCGCAGCCGCTGTTCGGCCTGCGTACGGACGGCGAGCGAGTCGTCGATGTGTTCCAGCATGGTGTTGAAGGCGGTGCGCAGCTCCTCGACCTCGGGGCCGCCGCTGCGCCCGTCGTGGCGCACCGACAGCCGCGCCGAGTCCGTCAGGTCGTGCGAGGTGATGCCGCGGGCGGTGTGCGCCATGTCGCTCAGTGGCTTCAGACCGCGCCGCAGCATCCCCCGGCCGAACACGACGAGGGCGAGGAGCGCGACACCGAAGGCGACGGCCTGGATCGCGATCAGCCGGCCCACCGTGTTGTCGATGCCGTCCATGGGCGCGGCGCTGACCAGGATGAGGCCGGGCTCGACCTCGCAGGCGCGCAGCCGGTAGCTGCCCTTGTCCTTGAGATAGCCGGTGCGCAGGACTTCCGTGTCCGCGGACATCTGCGCCCGGGCCACGGTGGCGAACTCGTCGACGTCCTTCGGCAGGTCGCCGGGGTCCTCGGGCTTGCGGAGCACGGGCTTGCCGTCCGACACGTCGTACACGGCGTAGAACCAGCTGTAGTACTTCTTTCCCGAGAGCGTGCCGTATTCCTCGATGCTCTTGGACTGGGCGATCTGCCCCTGCGCCAGCTGTGTGTCGAGTTGCTCCGACAGATAGTCCCGCATGTAGGTCGTCAGCGCCGTACCGACGACCGCGAACACCATCAGGGACAGCACCCCCATGCCCAGCGCGAGCCGGGTGCCCAGGCGCATTCTGCGATAGGTCCGCCTCAGCCGGCCGATCACTCGGCGACCTGCCGCACCACGTACCCGACGCCCCGCACGGTGTGGATCAGCGGGGCTCGGCCGTCGTCGGGTTCGTCGAGCTTGCGGCGGAGCCGGCTGATGACCAGCTCGACGACGTTGGAGCGGCCTCCGAAGCCGTACTCCCAGACGTGGTCGAGTATCTGCGCCTTGGTCAGCACGGTCGGTGACTTGCGCATCAGGTAGCGGAGCACCTCGTACTCGGTCGGGGTGAGCGTGAGCAGTTTCTCGCCGCGGCGCACCTCGCGGGTGTCCTCGTCCATCGTCAGGTCGGCGACCTGGAGCACGGACCGCTGGAAGCCGGGTCCCGCGCTGCGGCGCAGTACGGTGCGCAGCCGGGCCATGAGCTCCTCCACCGCGAACGGTTTGACCAGGTAGTCGTCGCCGCCCCGGGTGAGGCCCGCGATCCGGTCGGCGACGCCGTCGCGGGCGGTGAGGAACACGACGGGCACCATCGTCCCGGACAGCCGCAGCCGGTCGAGGACACCGAATCCGTCCAGGTCGGGGAGCATCAGGTCGAGCACCACGATGTCGGGATGGAACTCGGCGGCCTGGCGCAGCGCCTCCTCACCGGAGTACGCGGTCACCGCGTCCCAGCCCTCATAGCGGGCGACGGTGGCGACCAGGTCGGCGATGGGCGGATCGTCGTCCACCACGAGAAGACGTACTTTTTCCACCCGCTCATAGTGCTTCACGTATCTCCTGACGCCATAGCCGTCCGACCTCCAAGACTCACATCGATAAAAACTTGAAAGTTGACCGACAGCTAAACGACAGCTCCCACCAGGCAGGCTCGGTATCCCCGGATCCTTGATCGAGGAGTTGCCGTCCCGTGACGACTGTCCAACGTGTCCGACCGCCCACACCGGCGGTGCGCCCCAAGGTGGTGGCCCGCACCGGCCTGTACACCCTGCTGGCCGCGAACGTCGCGGTGGTGACCGCCTTCTTCTTCCAGTCCGGGCTCGACTCGAACGCCCTCCTCCTGCTGGGGCGGCTGACCGGCCTGTACGCCGCCCTCCTCATGGCCTTCCAGCTTCTGCTCGTAGCCCGGCTGCCGTGGCTCGACCACCGGATCGGCATGGACCGGCTGACCTCCTGGCACCGCTGGGTCGGTTTCGGTCTGCTGTGGTCGCTGCTGGGGCACGGCGTGTTCATCACCCTCGGCTACGCCGAGTACTCCTCGATGGACCCCGTCAGCCAGCTCGTGGACCTCGCCGAGACCGTCGAGGGTGTGCTGCGCGCGATCGTCGCCCTGGTGCTGATCATCGTGATCGGCGCGGTCTCGGCGCGCTGGGCCCGGCGCCGGCTGGCCTACGAGACCTGGCACTTCATCCACCTGTACACGTACGTCGCGGTGGTGCTGGCCTTCACGCACCAGGTCGCGGTGGGCACGACCTTCACGACGAACTCGACGGCCAAGACGTACTGGTACGCGATGTGGGGCGTGGCGCTCGGCTCGGTGTTCGTGGGCCGGCTCGTACTGCCGCTGTGGCGCAATCTGCGGCACCAGCTGCGCGTCTCGGCCGTCGTCCCCGAGTCCGACAACGTCGTGTCGATCTACATCACCGGCCGCGATCTGGACCGGCTGCCCGCACGGGCCGGCCAGTTCTTCCTGTGGCGGTTCCTGACCAAGGGCCGCTGGTGGCAGGCCAACCCC
Organism: Streptomyces pseudoechinosporeus; assembly: GCF_054783935.1. NCBI lineage: Bacteria > Bacillati > Actinomycetota > Actinomycetes > Kitasatosporales > Streptomycetaceae > Streptomyces > Streptomyces pseudoechinosporeus. The sequence continues at coordinate 203,366 of NZ_BAAGPS010000023.1, read as the reverse complement.
TTCTCGCTGTCCGCGGCCCCGGACGGCCGCAGCCTGCGGCTGACCGCGAAGACGGCCGGCGACGGCACGGCCGCGCTGCGGCACCTGAAGGTCGGCACGCGGGTGTTCGCGGAGGGCCCGTACGGCGCCTTCACCACGATGCACCGGACCCGGCCTGACGCCCTGCTCATCGCGGGCGGCGTCGGGGTCACCCCGATCCGGGCCCTGTTGGAGGACCTGCACGGCCACGCCGCCGTCATCTACCGGGTGGCCACCGACCAGGACGCGGTGCTCTACGACGAGCTGCGCGAACTGGCCCACGCCAAGGGCGCCCAGCTGCACCTGGTCACCGGCCCGGCCACGCCGGACAAGCTGGCGCCGACCGAACTCGCCCGGCTCGTACCGGACGTGGCCGACCGGGACGTCTACGTCTGCGGCCCGCCCGGCATGACCGGCGCCGTCCTGCGCACCCTGCGCGATCTGGACGTGCCCAAGCAGCAGATCCATTTCGAACGCTTCAGCCTGGCCGGATGAGGGGGACACCATGAAGCGAGCACTGCCTGTCTTTGTCCTGAGCGTCGCGGCCCTGATCCCGGTCTGGCGCTACGCACCGTCGGCCGAAACGTCGTCGTCGAACACCGAGGTCGCCGCGCCGGCTTCGACGCCTTCCGCGGACCCTTCTGCCTCCTCCTCGTCGGGCTCCGGCTCGTCGGGCTCGGGCACCTCGAACCAGGTCATCGCGGGGTCGACCCTCAACACCGAGAAGGGCCCCGTGCAGGTGGAGGTCACCTTCACCGGCGACGAGATCAGCTCCGTACGGATGCTGCAGCAGCCGAACCACCCGCAGACCGAGGCTGCCGTGCCGAAGCTGATCGAGGCGACGCTCGAGGCGCAGAGCGCCGACATCGACACGGTGTCCGGCGCCACGATCACCAGCGAGGGATACGTCAAGTCCCTCCAGGCCGCCATTGACGCGAAGGGCTGAGGGGCTGAGGGTGCGCCGGGTCGAGCACATCATGGGGTTCCCGATCTCCGTACGGATGGCCGACGGGGACGCCGCCGAGGCCGCGGACCGGGCCTTCGACTGGCTGCGCGAGGTCGACGAACGGTTCAGCCCGTTCAAGCCCGGCAGCGAGGTGTCGCGCCTTGACCGGGGTGAGCTCGAACTCCACGAAGTCAGCCCGGAGTTGGCGGAGATCCTCGACCTGTGCGAGCGGTACCGGGTCGCGACCGGGGGCGCCTTCGACGTACGGCTGCCCGGTCGCGGCCTCGACCCCTGCGCCATGGTGAAGGGCTGGGCGGTGCAGCGGGCGGCGGACCTGCTGACGGCGACCGGGGCGTCCCGGTTCTGCCTGAACGCCGGCGGCGACGTGGTCGCGACCGGCGGTCCTTGGCGGGTGGGCGTACGGCATCCCGAACAGGCCGACAAGCTGTGCACGGTCCTGGACGTGACGGACGGCGCCGTGGCGACCTCCGCACGCTACGAACGGGGCGACCACATCATCGACGGCCGCACCGGCCGCCCGGCCACGGGCCTCCTCAGCGTGACGATCGTGTCCCCGTCCCTGACGGAGGCGGACGCCACGGCGACGGCGGCCTTCGCGATGGGCCCGGAGGGCATCGACTGGGCCGCCGCGCGCGACGACTGCGAGGTGTTCGCCGTGGACGCGGAGCGGAAGGTGTTCCGGACGGCGGGGTTTCCGGTGGCGGCGTGACGGGGTTCTGAGCGTTTGCGGGCCCGTCCCGTCCGCCGTACGCGGCTCAGGTGGACGCGTCCTCCTCGGGGTCAAAGCTGGCGAAGTACGCGGCGGCCATGTCCTCGTCGGCGTGGCCCTGGGTGGCGGCACGTTGCATGCGGGCGGCGCTCGCGGCGGCGACGTCGAGGCGTACGCCGTGCTGCTCGCCCGCCTCGACGATCAGCCGGGCGTCCTTGGCGGCGGTGGCCACCGCGAACTGGGCCGGAGAGAGCCGGTCGTCCAGGATGAGCCCGGCCTTGGCGCGCAGGTAGCCCATGTCGAGCGGGCCCCCGGCGATGGCGTCGAAGAAGCTCTGCGGGTCCACACCCAGCGCCTTGGACAGCGCGAGGACCTCGCCGGTCGCCGCGGTGGCCGCCAGGACCCAGCTGTTGGCGACGAGCTTCAGCCGGGTCGCGCTGCCGACCGCGCCGTCGTCGCCGGTCCACACCGTACGGGCGCCGACCGCGTCGAAGACGGGAGCCACCGCGTCCCGGCCCTCGACCGGGCCCGCGGCAAGGACCAGCAATTGGCCGGCCTCGGCGGGCTGCCGGGTGCCCAGCACGGGCGCGTCGTAGAAGACCAAGTCGTGTGCGCGGGCGAAGTCGGCCAGCTCACCGATGCCCTCGATCCCGGCGGTGGTGGACTGCACCCAGGCCGTGCCGGGGCGCAGTGCGGGCGCGGCCTCGCGCATGACCTCCAGGGCGGCCGGACCGTCGTACAGCATGGTCAGGACGACATCGGCGCCGGTCACCGCCTCGGCGGGGGTGCCGGCGATGTGCGCCCCGTCGGCCGCGAGAGGCTCGGCCTTGGCGCGAGTGCGGTTCCAGGCGCGGACGGCGTGCCCGGCTTTGGCGAGGTTACGGGCCATCGCGGCGCCCATGATGCCGGTGCCCAGGACACTCACGGTGAGCTTGTCGGTCATCGGAGTCCTTTCGTGGATACCCCCGGGTGAACGTAGCCGGGGAGGAAACGAAACCCCTAGGGCTACACCGTGCCCTTCTACAAGGCCGACCGCGAGGCGGAGATGCGAACCGCACACGCCTGTTTCGAGGAGTTGCTGAAGATCGCCAAGTGAACGACTGTGCCCCGCACCGGAGTTGGGGCCGGGTGTGGGGCACGGTGTTGTGAACGGTCAGGCCTGGGCGGCGTACGAGACGAAGTCGGTCCAGGCGACGGGAGAGAGGGCGAGTTGCGGGCCCTGCTTGTCCTTGGAGTCGCGGACGTGGATGGTGTCGGGGCAGGTGGCGACTTCGACGCAGTCGCCGGAACCGCTGCTGCTGTAGCTGGACTTGAACCAAGTCAGTTCGCTGGTGCTCATAGCGCTCCTCGCATCCGCTGCAACAGGCCCACGGAGTCTTCGAGGGTGAGAGCCTGCGAACGCATCCTGGCATACCGCCTCTGGAGCACGCTCACGACCTTGGGATCGGAGATGAGCTGGCCGCTTTCCGGGGCTTCGGTGTAGGCGAACCACTTGTTCTCGGGAGTTTCCAGCAACTGCACAGAGCCGTGCAACCCGGCATGGGACTCCCGCACCAACGGCATGATCTGGATCTCGATGTTCCGCAGCTCGGCCATCTCCAGCACGTGATCGACGAGCTCCCGCGTGACCTCCACTCCACCCGTTCGCCGCAGGAACAACTGCTCTTCGAGGATGAAGCTGAACGCGGTGTTCGGGCGCTCCCGCAGCAAGCGTTGCCGTTCGGCCCGCGCCTCCCACTGAGCCTCGATCTGGTGGTCCTCCAGTGGCGGCAACTCATCGACGAACAGCTGACGCGCGTACGCCTCGGTCTGCAACAACCCTGGAATCAGACGGCACTCGTACGTGTACAGCGCGATCGCCGTCGCCTCCAGGCGAGCCCACGTCCGGAACCAGGCCGCCAGCCCCGGTTGCCGGGCCAGATGCCGTACCGACTTCCGCAGCGCCCCCGTGTTCCCCGTCGCCTCCTCCGACCGCTCCACGAGCGCCGGGTCCGGCATCCGCCGTCCCAACTCCACCGACGCCACCGTGTGTTTGGAGAACCGGACCAGTTCGGCGAACTCCTGCCTGCTCAGCCCCGCATGCTCACGCAGGGCCTGGAGCACCGCGCCGAACGTGCGCAGGCTGTCGGAGGACTCCGGCTCACCGCGGAAGGTGGCCGGGACCCCGGCCGTCGTCTCCGCCGGCGTACCGTCCGCGTCCGCCCCGCCGGCATCCGTACCGACCGTGTCATCGGCCACCCTTGGCCACCTCCCGCGCACCCGCCCCGCCGCACACACCCAACCCGCCCATCGTTACGGCACGTCACGAATAGCGTCCAGTCCGTAACCGCGTACGCTCGCGCAGCGTACGCGGGGCGGACCTGGTGAAGTGCCCTTCCTGGCCGCCGCATTGGGCACTACGAGAGCGACGCAGCCCAAGCGTACGGTCGGGGCTTCGATCAGAAACTGGACAACGCCAAGGAGGCCATGCGGTGAGCAGCCCCGCCCGCCAGACGACACCCCAGGCAGCCACAGGCCGGGGCCCTGGCGCCCGCATGGGTTCCGCTGTCTGCGGGCTCGTCCTCGCACTGCCGCATCTGGTGGCGGTCTACTTCATGCTTCTTGCTTACCTGGCCGACCCGGCCGGCCCTTGGGACAGCGAGACCGTCGCCCACTCCAACTTCGCTTCCGGTCTCGTCCTGGTCGTCTCGGCCGTCACGGCCCTGCTGACGTGGCTGTTCATCAAGGCCACGTGGCTACGCAAGTGGTGGTACGCCATCCCCACGGTCCTGGTCATCGCCGCGCTGCTGCGGCTGACGGTGCTCGCGCCGGAAATCTGAGAGGGCGTTCTGCGCCTGAGTGAGAATCAGCCGAACCGGCCCGTGGCCTGGCCACGCCCGCCAGGATGGAGCGGGTGACCACCCCCACCGCAGACCTCTGGCATCACTACGGCCGCACCCGCCACGCCACCGACCGGACCGTGCCTGATGACTTCCGCTGTAGCTGGAGCCAGGACAGCGGCCCTGGCCCGGAAGCCCTCTCATAGCCGAGGTGATCGGTCCCGGACTGTAGCCCTGGTACTGGAGGAGGCACCGGGCTTCCTTGCCGGCAGCGGTCACCTGCGAGGAGGAGGGCACCACCATGTCACAGCTGGGTCAGCAGTAGAGCCGGCGCAGGTAGGGCCAGGTCTGCTGGCCGACCTTGCCGTCCTCGGCCAGGTTGGTGTTGCAGGCGTGGTTGACGACGCCCTGGAACTTCTTTGCCGCTGCCTGGGAGTTGCGGCCGAAGATGCCGTCGATGGTCCCCGGATTGTGGCCCTGGTACTGGAGGAGGCACTGGGCTTCCTTACCGGCGGCGGTCACCTGCGAGGAGGAGGGGACGACAGTGTTGCCGTTGTAGTAGCCGGCAGAGAGCCGGCCGCTGGAGCTCATGCTCACGTTGCACGGGTAGGCCGCGGCAGCGGTGGCGCCGGTCTCGGCCGCGGCGGCGACGCCGCCGGTGGCCGTACCGCCCAGCAGGATGACGGAGGCCAGCACGATCGCGGTGCGCCTGCGGGTTGCGGTGAGTGCCATGGAAGACTCCTGGAGAAAGGTGTGGTCGATCTGGACATCGGTCGTGTTCGGCGGATGACGCAGGCAAGCCGTGCTGTCCGTTCGAACGACAGACATGTTGGAAGTCGTGATCCCAACAAGCCACAGAGTCCGGCCCGGTTGGGACGACGCGGGATGCGTCCCGCCCTGAGCTGCTGAGTCACGCGGGACGAAGCGGTGGCGGGACGTGAGCGTGCCGTGAGGGCGAGAGGCACGGGAGATCACGAGAGGTGTGGAACATGCGCTCGGGCGGTCATGTCTCCGTGCGCTTAGCCACGCACACACCGGGGTGCGAAAAGGGGTGGGCATGGCGCGTTGGAAGGCGCCGCCCGAGTCGCTGGACCCTCGGGGCCGGCAACTCGTGGTGCAGCTCCGTCAGTTACGTCAGCAGCTGGAGGCGGTGTCGATGCGGATCCCGGTCACCGTGAAGGTACTACTGAAGTACTGGAAGTGGTTCGGAGGCACGCACTTGTAGGACGTCGCACCGGTGCCATTGTGGATGTAGCGCAGGTAGACCCGGTCGTCGTTGCGCGTGTTGGTGACGTAGTCGGCGCCTCGGCTCCGGGAGCCGAGATCCTGGTAGGAGGTGGTGACGTCCTGGTACGCGGCCGTGGGGTCATCGTCAACCCAGTCGCTGGAGGTCAGATAGAAGCAGACGCGCGGCCAGTCGCACCCTCTGTAAGAATCAGCCGAAGCGGTGGGTGCCGTGGCCAACGTGGTAGTGGCGAGGGCAGCGGCCGCCGTCGCCACGACGGCCATGCGCTTGGTCGTCCTGCGGTTCACTCGTACACGCACAAGGAATCAGCTCCCCGTTTCGCCCTGGTGGGTACATGCCCGGTCAGGCACACCTGACTGTCTTCTGAACACAGGTGCCATGGGTACCTGAAACAGTTCAGGTTGCGCGTCACACCGATAATCGGCTAGCGGCCCGTTGCGGCCGACCTGCGACCAACCAGAACGATCCGCTGGACGGACCGAGAACGACAACAGGCGGCCGAGCGGTGCGGGATGCGCCTGGAGAAGGCCCTGGTGGACCAGGGCTTCAAGGACGAGGTCATCATCCACCCGAGAAGCCCGAGAAGAAGGCCGGCGGACTGCGTCGCGTCTTCGGCGGCTGACAACAGGGGCGGTGCGGCTGCTTGCGGCCTCGGCCTTCCTGGGAGCAGTCCGCTGTTAGGGTGCCGCGCAGAAGTGGAGTACGAGGCGGGGGCGTTGAATATCGGCCGGTACCGGATCACAGACGTTGCGGACATGCCGCCTGCGTTGGCGACGGTCTTGGGGGTGATCGTGATCGCCCTTATCGTCGGGGTGGTGTGGGCACTGATGTGGCTACCGGACCACACGAAGCTCAGGAGTCCGGCCGCACGCGAGCGCGCGAAGCGCCGCAAGGAAAGCCAGAAGCGACAGAAGGAGCTGCGCTCGCGGCGGGAGTCCCTGCAGCGCAAGGCAGCCCGGCGCGAAGACACGACATAGCAGCGCTCACCCTTGGCGACCATGGTTACGGGACGTTATGAGTACTGTCCAGCCCGTGACCGCGTACGCTCGCGCAGCGTACGCAGGTCGGACCTGGTGAAGTCCCCTTCCGGGCCGTCACATTGGGCACATGACACCACCGGCCACCCGCCAACACCCCGTCACCGTACGTGTGTTCACCCAGCGCTTCAGTGCCACCCCGCTCGGCGCCCGTCTCGCCCGGCACCTCGCCCTGAACCAGCTGCACGACTGGGGTATCCCGCACGGCAGCCGGGCCTCCGACACCGCCGCCGTGATCGTCGCTGAACTGTCGTCCAACGCGGTCACCCACGGTCGCGTACCCGGCCGTGACTTCGAACTGCCCCTCTCCCTCATCCCGGGCAGCCTGCGCATCGAGGTCACCGACACCCGCACCGAGGCGCGCCCGCCCGGCCCCAGCGCCGTAAAGCCTCCGGAGCCCCTTGCCGACTCCGGCCGCGGCCTCGTCGAGGCGCTGGCCGACCGCTGGGAGATCCTGGACCGCGAACCCCCCGGCAAAACCGTACAAGCCGAAATCGACCTGCCCCGCTGGCTGTCCCTGTTCAAGCAGCACCTGAACCCGAGCGACGGCGCCCCGGCATACGGCCGGGACTTCGACCGTGAACTGGACGATGCGAGGGAGACCCTGAGTTGAGTTCCACCCCGACGGCTGCCCCGAATGTCCTGTCCTCGTGATGTGTAGGCAGTCCCGATCGTCTGTAGGCAAGTTCCGCAGTGTTCCGCCAGCCCGGAGTTGAGTGAGACGCGGCAGGGCAGGCCACAGCATCCGAGACCATGGCAGCGTGATCGCCATTCCAGGGCGCCGATGGAGGTATCCGCCATGTCCGGCCTCGACAGCCAGACCGCCTACTGGGACGCCGCCGCGACGACCAAGACATTCACGCACCCGCTGCACCTGCCATGGCTGGACGGCACAGACCGGCATGCCGCAATCCTCGACTACGGCTGCGGCTACGGCCGGACCATGGAAGCCCTCGGACAGCAGGGCTTCACCAACCTCTCCGGCGTCGACACCTCACCAAGGATGATCTCCCGGGCCCGCGCCCTGCATCCCACGATGCGCTTCGCCGTGCTGGACACACCACCGATGCTGGCCCAGCCGGACGCGAGCATCGACGTGGTCATCCTCTTCGCGGTGCTGACCTGCATACCCGGCGACGACGCACAACGACGGCTGGTCGGCGAACTGAGCCGCGTGCTCAAGCCGGGCGGCATGCTCTACCTCAGCGATCTGCTGCTGCAGGACGACGAGCGCAACCGCGACCGTTATGCCAGGTTCGCGGAACGCTACGGCACCTACGGAGTGTTCGAGACCGGCGACGGCGCAGTCTGCCGCCACCACCCCAGCGACTGGTTCCTCTCCCTGCTCGCAGACTTCAAGATCGCCAGCACCCGCCGAATCACCGTCGCCACGATGAACGGGAACGAATCAAAGGGAATCCAGATCCTGGCTCGAAGACACCTCTGCTGAACCCGACTCCCCGGCCCATGCCAGGCCTCGAACTGCCCACACACATAGCGGGATGGCCCCGGCCATGGCGTCCCGGACAGGACGCCAATCAGCGCGGGACGATGCAGAAGGGATGCCCAGCAGGATCGGTGAGGACCCGTGCCCTGTCCCCATGCGGCTGGTGATCCGGCTTGCCCGCACCCAGTTCCAGCAGCCGGGCCTCGGCCTCGTCCAGGCTCTCCGCGACCTTGAAGCAGATGTGAAGCTGCTGGGGGGAGATTTGGTCAGGCCAACTCGGAGCCCGGTAGTCCTCGACCCGCTGGAAGCCGATGAGGAGTCCGTCCTCACGGTTGAGACCGGCGAAGTCGGCGTCCGACTTCGGGTGCGGTTCAAAACCTGTGGCCTGCTGATAGAACGCCGCCAGAGCCGGCGGATCAGGGCAATCGAGTGTTATCGCGACCAATTCCATCTGCAAGGGCATGCCACCTCCGAGCCGATCAGTGGACTTCCGTGATGTACGCAGTAGAGGCGGCTGCCTACGGTTGAGCGGGACGGAGAGGGCTCGCTCGTTCTACTCAACCGTAAGCACAGCAGGTCAGATCCTCATCATGCCAACGGTTATCCGGGACAGGACACTGAATGAACAGCCTCCCCCTCCTCTCACCGCCACAGCAGCTGCCTGGCCCAGCCCCCGCATCGCCTCAGCGGGACGTGGCGAGCACTTTGTGCAGGAACTCCGTGAGCGTGTGCGTCATCGTGTTGTGAGCCGGTGCGGCGAACAGCGGGTCCAGGTGATTCATGCCGTTGTCCGATTCGTAGACTCCGTACGGCACTCTGGAGTCGGCCGCGACCTTGCGGGCCCCCTCCAGGACCGTGCCCTTCGAGTAGCTGGTACTGAAGGCGTAGAGCGGTACGTCGATCCCGGTGCCGTGGTGCAGGCGCAGGCCCAGGGAACGGGCGAGATCGGTGTCGGCGTAGACGTCGGCGACGTCGAGGTCCACGGACAGCCGGGCGGGCCAGTACCACTCCCAGACGCCCGGCACCGGACCGGCGTACGCCTCGGCGACGCGCGAGATCGGCGTGATCCCCGCATCGACCCAGCCACGTACGCCATCGCTGTCCGCGCTCTCGGCGAAGTGCCCCGAGTGGACGGTGATGTCGTTGGGCCAGCCGAACCCGGCGTCGACGAGGAGGCCGAGCAGGGCCGCGTTGCTGACCGGGAACGAGGGCCGCAGGGCGTCCGGCAACCGGGGCTGGAGCACGGAGCGGGCGCCCGGATTCTGCTGGGCGTACCATCCGGCGAGCTGGTACCAGATCTGAGTGCTCTCAGCCCGGCCGCCCAGCCCGACCCCGGTCAGGGTCATGTCGAACACAGCCCCACCGTCGATCGCCGCGAGTCGCTGCCGGACCTCCTCCGGCGAGTCCTGCACGGGCGTACCGGTCCCGTCGAATGCCCCGAGCACCCCGCCGTCGATCACTGCGAGGCCGGCCAGATCACGGAACCCGGGGTGCCCCGCGAAGTCCCAGGCGGCGTACGCCAGTGCACTGGTAGCGCCCCAGGAGTGACCACCCAGCACCACGCGCCGACTCCCGCCGGCCCGGGCGGCGAGCACGACCGCTCGGAGGTCGTCGAGGGTGAGTGCCAGTCCCCACGTGGCGGCGAAGGCGGAAGCGGCCGGGTCCTGGGAGCGATAGTGACCATCGAGGTAGTAGGAAGCGGGGTCGGACCGGCCGAACCCGGTCCGGTCCGACAGGTTCTCTTCCCTCCGGTCGAATGCCCACACCTGCACCCCGGGCACGGCCGCGACCAGGTCTCTCGCCATGAGCCGGAAATCATTGGCGGCCCCGAACATCCCTGGCACCAGCACCAGCACGGTGGCGGCGTTCCGGGGACCGATCTTGAGGACGTGTACACGGTCGGTGAGGGTGGGGCCACCGCCGGGGGCGACGGGGATCGCGGTGTACCGCTCGGGGATCGTTGCTCGGCCGGTGTGGGAGGGGCGGCCTCCGGCGGACGCTGCCTGTGCGGTCCCGGTCGCTCCTACGGCCAGCGCGACGCCGCTCAGCAAGGTCCCGCCGAGCAGAGTCCTGCGGGATGGATTTCCGCGCGTCGGACGGTTCGTCATTTTCGGTCGTGTCCTTGGAAGTTGGGGGGTGAGACACCGTTGGTCCCCACCTTCTCGCGAGCCCCGGGCGGGCCTCGCTCCGGGGTACCCACCCAGGGACTCCGGCTCTACCTGCGGAATCTGGCGTCGATACCGATACGGCTGATGCGCGATGTCCGCCATGGGACGAGAATGGACGTACCGCGTCGAAGACGGTCGAACCCGCTCCGCGGAAGGAGACCAAGATGAATCCCGCCGCTGTGACAGGTGCCGTCCTGGGCCGCATCACGCACTACGCCTTGTCCGGAACCGCCGGGGTCCTGGTTCTGCGGGGAGCCGCCAAGGTCGCGCCCAAGGCGAAACCCGCGGCCCGCAGGCTTCTGGTCAGCGGAATCGCCGGCGGCATCACGACGGGGCGGCGGCTCGGGGAGGCTGCCGAGGAGGCCCGTCTGAAGGCCGGAGACCTGCTGGCGGAGGCCAGGGAGCAGCTGGGTGAGGAGGCGCCGCCGCCCTCGGCGGTCGGTGTCGAGGAGCACGCCCACGAGCACTAGAGGGCATCTGAGAGGTGGTCGCCATGTCCGGCACGTCCGTACCCGGCGACGTCGCTGTTCCCGGTCCGGCCGTCGACTCCGGGGTGGTGGTGCGGTCCGCCGCCGCGGGCCGCGTACGGCTGATGGTTCCCTGGCTGCGGGCGCGGCCCGGGTGCGCCGGGCTCGTCGATGAGCGGTTTACTGATCTGCCGGGTTTCCGGGCGCTGCGTATCTTCCCGCGGACCGGTGCCGTGATCGTCTGGGTCCAGCCCGGCCTGGTCGACGTGGACCGGCTGGTCGCCGCCCTCGCCGAGGCGCCGCCGCCGGGAGTGCCCGCCAGAGCCAGCCGTTCCGTGCCCGACTCCTCCACGGGGGAGGTCGCGCGGCTGGTGGTCGGCGGTGCGGTGCTCGCCCTGCTGGGACTGCGGCGACTGCTCGGCCGGCCCCCGTGGACCCCGGCGGGCTCGGCCGGCTTCCTCGGTGCGGTCACCGTCTTCACCGGACTGCCGTTCTTCCGCGGCGCCGCACGCACCCTCGGCGGCAGACGCCACGTGGGCACCGACCTGCTGGTGACCACGGCGACCGTCATCTCACTCGTCCTGCGCGAGAACGTGGTCGCGCTGATGGTGCTGTGGCTGCTCAACATCGGCGAGTTCCTGCAGGCCATCACCCTGCGGCGGACCCGGCGCGCCATCGAGGAACTGCTCTCCATCGGCGAGGAGCGGGTCTGGCTGGTCCGCGACGGCGTGGAGGTGGAGGTCGACCTCACGGAGGTCAGGGCCGGGGACGTGGTCGCGGTCTACGAACACCACCGCATCCCCGTCGACGGCACCGCCGAGTCCGGCGAGGCACTGGTGGACCAGGCGGCGATCACCGGCGAGGCGCTCCCGGTGTACGTGCAGCCCGGCACCGAGGTGTACGCGGGCACCCTCGTCTCCACCGGCTCCCTGACCGTACGGGCCACCTCGGTCGGACAGGACACGGTCGTCGGGCGGATCATCAGCCGGGTCGAGGAGGCGCAGGCCGACCGGGCCCCGATCCAGACCGTCGCCGCCGCCTTCACGCGCCGCTTCGTGCCCGTCTCGTTCGCCCTCGCCGGGATCACGTACATCCTGACCCGCGACGCCCGGCGGGCGATGACCATGCTGCTGATCGCCTGCCCGTGTGCCGCGGGCCTGGCCACCCCGACCGCGATCAGCGCGGCCATCGGCAACGGCGCCCGCAGGGGCACCCTCATCAAGGGCGGCACCCACCTGGAAGGGATCGGCCGCGTCACCGCCGTGGTCTTCGACAAGACCGGCACCCTCACGCTCGGCCGCCCTCTGGTCACCAGCGTGGTGACGCTCGACGAGACGGTCACCGCCGACCAGGTGCTGAGCCTGGCGGCCTCCGGCGAGTTGCACGCACGGCACCCGCTCGCCGAGGCCATCGTCCGGCGTACCGAGGAACAGCACCTGCACATCCCGATCCACCAGGCCTGCGAGGTCGTACTCGGCATGGGCGTACGCGCCGAACTCGACGGCACCCGCCTGCTGGTGGGCAGCCCCGCCCTGCTGCGCCGGCACGGCCTGGAACTCTCAGAAGTGGCCGAGGCATGGACCAGCCGGCTGCGCGCCGGCGGCGAGACCGTCATCTGCCTCGCCCACGACGAGAAGCTGATCGGCATGCTCGGCCTGTCCGACGCGGTACGCGGCGGAGCCGACACCGTCGTCCGCCAGCTGACCGACCTCGGGGTGACCCGCATCGTGCTGCTGACCGGCGACGCACCGGAGACCGCCCAGGCCGTCGCCGACACCCTCGGCATCACGGAGGTGCACGCCCATGCGCTGCCCGAGGCCAAGCTCCAGCTGATCCGCGACCTCCAGGCGGAGGGGCACAGCGTGGCGATGGTCGGCGACGGCACCAACGACGCCCCCGCACTGGCACTCGCCGACGTCGGCATCGTCATGGGCGCCCACTCCTCCCATGTCGCGCTGGAAACCGCCGACATCGCCCTGGCCGGAAACGACCTGCGAAATGTCGCCGCCGTCGTCGAGCTCAGCCGGCACACCCTGCGCGTCGTACGGCAGAACTACACCCTGTCCATCGGCGTGAACCTCGCCGGCCTCGTCGCGGGCGCAGGCGGCTCCATCAACCCTGTCCTGGCCGCCCTGCTCCACAACACCAGCAGCATCGCCGTCGTCGCCAACTCCGCCCGGCTCGTGGGCCATACCCCCCACCTGCCGAGCGACGCCACCGCACGACTGCGGGCCACACCGCTCGAAGAGCGGCGAGTGCGCTGACCGGTCGGCCTGGCGTTCAGGACGGCGTGACGGTCAGTACGCGGTTGAGCGCGCCGTCGGGGCGGGCGGTCAGGTCGTCCCAGGTGCCCTCCTCCACGATGCGGCCGGATTCCAGTACGGCGATACGGTCCGCGCGGCGGATGGTCGCGGGGCGGTGTGCGATGACGAGGGTCGTACGGTTGCCCTGGGCGAGCGCGGTGGCGAGTTGGGCGTCGCCGGCGTTGTCCAGGTGGGCGGTGGTCTCGTCCAGCACGAGGACCCTGGGCTCGGCCAGCAGGGCGCGGGCGAGAGCGATACGGGCGCGCTGGCCGCCGGAGAGGGTGGCGCCGCGCTCGCCGACGAGGGAGTGCAGGGGGGCGATCCCGTCGACGCCGCACAACCGGGCGGTCTCGGCGAGGAGTTCGTCGTCCGCGTCGGGTGCGACGAGGCGCAGGTTCTCGGTGAGGGTGCCGTGGAACAGGGGAGTGTCCTGACCCACGACGGCGACGGTACGGCGCAGTTCGGTGTCGGCCGCTTCGCGGAGGTCGATCGGGTCGCCGTCGCGGGGCACCAGGTGGACGGCTCCCTCGGACGGGTCCCAGAAGCGGGCCAGCAGGTGGGCGCAGGTCGACTTGCCGGCCCCCGAGACTCCGACCAGAGCGAGGGTCTGCCCGGCAGGAACCGTCAACTCGATCCCGTCCAGCACGAGTTGCCCCCCGTAGTCGAAGCTCACCCCGTGCAGCCGTACGCCCAGCGGGCCTGGCGGGAGCGGGCGGGGCGAGGCAGGCGGCGGGGCGAGAGAGGGGGCTTTCACCGCCGCGTCGACGCGGGCGGCCGCGGCACGCAGACCCACGGCCTGGCTCAGCGCCCTGGCCGACTCGGCGACCGGGCCCAGCACCGACAGGGCGAGGGCCATCGCAGCCGGGGTCCACGCCCCGTGCAACCGCCCCGAGGTCACGGACTGCGCCGCGGCGGCCACCACGCCCACGACCGCGAGGACGATGAGGAGGTCGCGTACGGCGGCGGCCATGGCCTCCCAGGTGGCCTCGGCGCGCTGGGCCTGGCCCACCCTCCGTCCCTGTTCGGCGAGTTGACCGCGCCGCTTGGCCAGCCCTCCGAAGGCGAGCAGTTCCCGCAGCCCGTCGACGGTGTCCACGGTGTCGGCCGACAGCTTCGCGGCGGCCGTCCTGGTCCGGGCCCCGCGCGCCGCACGTCCACGTGCATCGGCGAAGGGAGCCACGGCGAGCAGCGCGGCGACCGGCAGCACCGCCACCAGCAGCCAGGGCTCCACCGTGGCCAGCGCGGCGGCTCCACCGGTGAACACCACGCCGGATGCGAGGAGTTGGGCCGTGGTGTGGGCGTAGAAGAACTCCAGTGCCTCCACGTCGGCCATCGCGGTGGCGGCCAGGTCCCCGCTGCGCTTGCCGGCCACGCGGGCGGGCGCGCTGCGGGCGAGCCCGTCGAAGACCCGTACGCGCAGTTCGGCCAGCACCCGGTAGGCCAGGTCGTGCGAGAGGTCCATCTCGCGCCAGGTCATCAGGGCGCGTACGAGGACGAGGGCGACCAGCGCGGTGACCGTGCCGGCCGAGGGGGCGCGGTCCTCGATGACGGCGGTTCCGACGCTGTGCGCGGCCAGCGTCAACAGCGCCACCAGCGAGCCCTGTTCGACGAGTGCGGCGGCGCAGGTGCGGGCCATCATGACGCGGTGCCCGGCGAGGGCGGGCAGCAGGGCGCGCAGGGAGCCCTGCGGGGGCACGGCCCCATGAGCCTGAGTGTCGATGGTGCTGCTCATGCGGCGAGCCCTCCTTCGTAGGTGCGACCCGCTTTGACGAGCTCTGCGTAGACGCCCCCGGCGTCGATGAGTTCGGCGTGTTCACCGATGGCGTCCACGCGTCCGCCGTCGAGCACCACGATGCGGTCGGCGTGCTGGACGGCGGCGAGGCGGTGGGCGACCAGCAGGACGGTCCGGCCGCCCGCGGCGTCCAGCAGTTCGCGGACGATATGAGCCTCCCGGCGTTCGTCCACCGAGCTGGTGGCCTCGTCGAGCACGAGCACCCGGGCGTCGGCCAGCAGGGCCCGGGCGAGGGCGAGGCGCTGGCGTTGTCCGCCGGACAGGGTGGCGCCCCGTTCGCCGAGCACGGTGGCGTAGCCGTCGGGGAGGGAGGCGATCTCGTCGTGGATGCCGGCGGTGCGTGCCGCGCGGACCAGTTCGTCGTCCGTGGCGGCCGGCCGGGCCAGGCGCAGGTTGCCGGCGATGGTGGCGTGGAAGAGGTAGGTCTCCTGGGAGACGACGGCTATGCCCTGCCGCAGTGAGTCGAGTGCGTACTCGGCCACGTCGTGGCCGTCAACGGTGATCCGGCCCTGCTGCGGGTCGCGGTGGCGCAGCAGCAGGGCGAGCAGGGTGGACTTGCCGGCGCCGGAAGGGCCGACGATGGCGGTGGTGTGCCCCGCCTCGGCGGTGAAGGTGACCTCGCGGAGGGCGGGTGCCTCGGCGCCGTCGTAGCTGAACTCGACCTGCTCGAAGCGTACTTGGGGCGGATCCGGCCAGTGCGCTCGTTCCGTTCCGGTGTCGGGGACCTGGGGTTCGGCGGTGCGCAGTGCCGCGAGTCCGTCGGCGGCCGACACTCCCAGGTACCCGGCGTGCCACTCGCGGGACAGGTCGCGTACGGGCCTGAAGCACTCGGAGGCCAGGAGCAGCACCAGATAGGTGCCGGTCGGCGTGGTGGATCCGGTGACGGCCGACCAGCAGGCGAGCAGCGCGGCGGCCACGGTGCCGCCCTGGATGGCCAGGTCGGTGAGTCCGGTGTCGACCAGTGACACGCGGAGCTTGGCGACGGTGGCCCGGTGCAGCGCCGCCGAGCGTTCCTCCAGCCGTTCGCGGGTGCGTCCGACGGCGCCCGCGGCCCGCAGCGCGGGCATGCCCTGCAGCGCTTCGAGGTAGTCGGCGCCCAGTCCCTCGTACGTGTCCCAGTGCTCTTTGCCGCGCTTGGCGAGGAGCCGGTCCCAGGCACGTGGGCCGAACAGACCGAGCAGCAGGGCGGGTACGAGGCCGAGGAGGGCGACCGGTTCTACGGCGGCCAGGGCGGCGAGCAGCAGGGGCGGCACCGTGAGGGTGATGAGGAGTTGCGGCAGGTAGCGGGAGACGTAGGCGTCGACGCCCTCGACTCCGTCGACGAGGGTGGTGCGCACCGCTCCGGCGCGCGCGGTCGTCAAGTGCGCGGGTCCCAACCGCCCGAGGTGGGCGAGGAGTTCGTCCCGCAACCGCACCCGGACCCGCGCCCCGGCACGGGTGGCGGTACGCCGCTGCCAGTAACCGAGCCCCGCGCGGGCGGCGACGACGCCGAGCACCCCGCCGAGGAGCAGCGGGAGCCGGTCCGCGTCGCCCCGGGCCACGTCGGCGAGGGCAAACGCGAGCAGCACCGCCTGCGCGAGGTGGGCAAGGGTGACGGCCCCTTGCAGGACAGTGGCCGCGAGCAGGGGGCGCTGGGCATGCCGTGCGGCGCGGCGCAGCTCGGGGTGGACGATCACGAGGTCCCCTCTTCGGAGTGGGTGGCGCCGAGGGCCAGGCCGTGGACGATCCAGTCCTTCTCAAGTCCGTGGAGAGGGTGATCCGGGTAACACACCGGCCATCCGCCCTCGGGGTCCTGGCCGACCCGGCCCGCCACCTTGAGCACATCCGCGAGCAGCCCGGGGGTGACGACCTCCTTCGGCGTCCCGTCGGCCACCACAACGCCGTCCCGCAGGGCGACGATCCGCTCGGCGAACCGGGCCGCGTGGGCCAGGTCGTGCAGCACCATCACGACGGTGAGGCCGCGCTCCTCACGCAGCCGCACCACGGTCTGCAGCACATCGAGTTGGTGATGCAGGTCCAGGTAGGTGGTCGGCTCGTCGAGCAGCAGCACGCGGGTGTCCTGGGCGAGCGCCATCGCGAGCCGAACCCGCTGCCGCTCGCCCCCCGACAGCGCGTCCACGTCCCGGTCGGCCCACTGCTCCACGCCGACGTCGCGCAGCGCACGCCGTACGACCGGGTCGTCGCCCTCGCGCAGCATGCCGAGGGGGCCGCGTGCCGCGTACCGTCCCTGCCGTACGAGATGACGGGCCGTCATGCCGGGGACGGCCGGGGCCGACTGGTGCAGCAGCGCGACCCGCCGGGCGGTGGCGCGCCGGGAAAGCCCGGCCACGTCGTCGCCGCCGAGCAGGACGCGCCCTTCGTCCGGCCGCAGCAGGCCGGCGGCCAGCCGCAACAGGGTCGACTTGCCGCAGCCGTTGAGGCCGATGAGAGCGGTCAGCTCGCCCGGTTCGACGCTCACGTCGACGCCGCGCAGCACGGGGTGGCCGGGATAGCCGAAGTGGACTCCCTCGGCGCGGATACCCACGGGTTCGGTCATGTTCTGTCCTTCGTCGACATCAGAACGTTCGGCTCGGCGCCCGGCGTACGACGATCAGCAGCAGCACGGCTCCGAGGCAGGTGGTGAGCGCGCCGACCGGCAGCGTGAGCCGGTCGGAGTCCAGCGCGACCGCGAGCAGCCGCGAGGCGAGCTGTGCCGCCGCGTCCGCCCCGGACACCACGGCCGCCCCCACGAGGGCGGCACCGGGCAGCGTCAGCCGCAGGTCCGCGCCGAACACGGCGAGAGCGAGGTGCGGTACGAGCAGCCCGACGAAACCCAGCGCTCCCACGGCGGCCACCGCGCCCGCTGTCAGCGCCACGGCGCACAACAGGGCGAGGGTTCGGGCACGCGCGGCGGACAGTCCGGCCGCACCGGCGATCTCGTCACCGCAGCGCAGCAGGGTCAGTGGTCCCGTCATCAGCCACGCCATCGCGCCCCAGGCCAACGCCCAGGGCCACAACAGATGCCAGTGCTGCCACACCCGGCCCTCCGTCGTGCCGACGAGCCACTGGACGACACTGCCGAGCTCACCCGGCGCGACGAGCAGCACCATGGCGGTGAGCCCGCCGAGCACCGCCGACACGAGCACCCCGTGCACGGCGATCTGTGCGGGGTCACCCCGGCCGCGCCCGGTGAGCAGCCACAGCAACGCGGCTCCGGTGCACCCGCCCACGCACGCGGCGACGACGACGGCGAGGGGCGATTCCCAGCCCGCCAGTCCCAGACCGGTCGCGGTGACGGCCCCGAGCACCGCACCCGGAGTCACGCCCGTGACCTCGGGCCCGGCGAGCGGATTGCGCAGCGCGGACTGCAGGACCAGGCCCGCCACGCCGAGGCACGCCCCCGCGCCGAGGGACACCAGCAGGCGGGGCAGGCGGAGTTGGAGCAGGATGTGCCGCTCCGTCGCGTCACCGCCCCCGCCGAGGACCTCCCACACCACGGCCGGGGAGATACCGCGACCGGCCAGCAGTCCCCCGCAGGCGCACACGACGAGGAGTACGGCGAGCACCGCGAAACGCCGGCTCACCGGGCCTCCTCCGACGCGGTCGCCCCACCGGACGGGAGGCGGGTGCCGGAAGGACCGTCCGGCCGGGGAGACTTCGGCCTCCGCTTTCCCGACCGGAGCAGGGCGACACCGACGGGCACGCCGAACAGGGACGTCCAGGCGCCGACCGGTGTCTCCACGGGCGCCAGTGCCAGGCGGGCCGGGACGTCGGCGACGGCCACCACGACGGCGCCCCACGCAGCCGACCAGGGCAGCCAACGCACCGCGTCCGCCGCCGGGTTGAGCCGTCGCGCCAGATGCGGGGCGAGGAACCCGACCCACGCCACCGGACCGCACACGGCCGTCACGGGCGCGATCAGCAGGACGGCGATGGCCAGCGCGGCGAACCGGGCACGCTGTACGCGGACGCCCAACGCCTCAGCGTCCTCGTCCCCCAGCCGCAGCACCGACAGCACCGGCGCGCACAGCACGAGCGCGGGCACCGCGACGAGCAGCCAGGGCCACAGCCCGGTGACGTCGTCCCAGGTACGGGCGGAGAGCGAGCCGAGCAGGTACCGGTAGATCAGCTGGAGGTCCAACTGGTCGGCCATCACCATGAGTACGAGCAGCGCGGCCTGCAGGGCGGCGGCGACCGCAGCCCCGGTGAGCAGTACGGCGGACGGGCTGCGCCCCAAGCCGGCGGCGAGCAGCGTGAGTCCGCCGCCGAGCGCGGCCCCGCCGATGGCCAGCAGGGGCTGAGCGGCGGCGGGGATGGACACCGCCAGCACCAGGGGCGCGGCGACCCCGAGCGCGGCGCCGGAGGAGATGCCCAGCATCTCGGGGACCGCCAGGGGGTTGCGCAGCGCCTCCTGCAGCACGAGCCCTGCCGCGCCCAGGCAGGCCCCGGCGATCAGCGCCAGCACCAGCCGGGGCACGCGCAGTTCGGTGACGACGACCCCGGCGAGCGTACTGTCCCCTTCCAGCAGTGCCGCGGGCAAGAGGTGCAGTGGGACGTAGGGCGTGCCCAGGCTCAGCATGCAGGCGGACGCCGCGACCAACAGCGCGGTGACTACGAGGAGTTGCCACCAGCTGCTGGGGCGCAGGAACCGTACGGGCCGCCCGCCCGAAGTCGCGTCACCGGCCGCGGTTCTGGTCGCGGTCGGTGCACTCACCGCAGGGCGGCCGTGGCCTCGTCGAGGACGATGCCCAGCGAGCGGGTGCCCCGGCCCTTGGCCCACACCTCGGAGTTCACCTCGTGGACGTCCCCGTTCTTGACGGCCGGGATCTTCCCCCACAGCGGGTTCTTCGCCAGCTTCTCCGACAGCTTGCCGTCCGGCTCGCCGAAGCTGATCGTCTCGACGAACAGCACGTCGACGTCCCGCGCGAGGATCTCCTCGAGACTGTAACTACCCTCCACACCACGGGACTTCCAGGGGTAGTCGGCCAGCTTGGGGAACAGTCCGGCGGCTACGTCCGTCCCCGGGGTGGCGACACCGAAGTTCTCGTCGCTGCCGTAGATGACGATCGCGGTCTTGTCGCTCTTGGTCCGCTCCACGTCGGCGAGCTTGGTGCGGAAGGTCTTCTCGGCCTTCTCGCCCTCGGCGGTACGGCCGGTGAGCGCGGCGACGTCGCGCAGGTAACCGACGCTGTCCTGCCACTTCTCGGGCTGCATGGGCCAGAACGTGGTGGCGTCCTTCAGGGCCGGGGCAAGCTTGCCGTGGGTGTCCTCGAGACCGATCACGAGATCGGGCTTGTGGGAGAGGATCGCCTCCACCTCGGGCGCGATGAACCCGCCGGGGATGACGTCGACCTGCTTCGCCTTCTCCTCCCCCAGAAATTCGGGGTGGGCCAGCAGGGCGCTGTTCGTGGCCGTGGGGACGATGCCCAGCTCGGTCAGGATGTCGTCGCAGAGCGCGAACAGGCAGACGATGCGCTGCGGGTCCTGCTCCAGGGAGACCTTGACGCCGTTCGCGTCGGTCAACTGACGTGCCGCCTTGATGGGTTGCACGGTGACGTCGGTCTTCGGGTCGGCCGCTGCGGCCTCTTCACTCGCGGGTTCGGTGGATGTGCCACATCCGACCAGGACAGAACCCACTATCGCCGCGGTGATCCAGTTTCGGATGAATCTCGACGATGAGCCCAGCATCGATGCCCTCGCTTCTTCTCATGGTCCCGGAACGCGTCGAAGATACCTCATGATAATCGTTTTCATCACTTGATGCCGATCTCGGCCAACTGCAGGCGGTACCTGCTGGTCTCGTCGGAGGCGGGCGTGCCCAGCCTGGTGGCCTTCAGGCGGAGGTAGCGGCCGGTGGCGGAGGTGAGGGTGTAGGTCTGGACGGCTCCTCCCGGCTTGGACTGGCCGACGATACGAGCCCGGCCTGCGGGCCCGGATGAGTACGCCTACTCAAAGGCAGCAGGTATCCGGCAGGGCGGCCACCGCTGCGGGCCCCCGGGCGAGGAGAAGTGCTCGCGCCCAGTCGCTGGCAGGATCGGCAGCATGGACTACTGGCCGTACCCGCCAGCGGAGGCGGACCGTATCGATCCGTTCACCAGCGTGCGGACCGACACCCAATACGTACTCTTCGGCGGCCACCGACCGACGTACGCGTTCACCGACCCCGCCAGGTTCGACGACCCTGATCTGCACGTATCGATCCCCTGGGGCTACAAGATCCTGCGGATGGCGCAGAAGGTGGCCATTCTCCGGCACGGCGACGTCGTACGGGAATGGCAGGTGCTCCACCGAGACCCCCGCGTCGACCCGGTGGAGCGGCCTGCCGACGAGACGCTGTACCTGGACAACTGGCGTCGCAGTGTCTGCGGGTATCAGGTCATGACCTCGCCGACTGCGACGACCGCACCGGCGGACGCCTACGACCACGGCGCTGCCATGGCGCTCGCTCGCACCGCTTCGCGCCTCGAGGGCCATGCTCTGGTGGTGTATGTGTACGACGCCCGGGACTGGCACTGACGAAGACCGGGTCATCACCGCATCCGGGAATGCCTCGGCGCCCTCGGATCAGGCCGTCAGGAACTTCCTGCCCGCGGCCGCGCCCGCCACGGCGCCCGGGCCGCCCTTCCCGATGACAGCAGCCACGTGTTCTTCCGTGATGTCGCCGTCCGCGGCGATCAGCGCGTCGATGGCGTCCTGGCGGGCGGCCGTACCGTCGAGTCCCGGGGCGGTCCGGGTGAACCCGACGATGCTCTCGCGGGTTCTCTCGACGGTCAGGGCGGGCAGGTCCACGCTGTGGAACCCGTCGTCGAGGCTGTACTCGGCGCGCCGCCAGCCGTCGGCGTCGAAGCCGTAGACGAAGCCCACGTAAAGATCCGCGTCCAGGGTTCGACGCACCACGGGCTCCCACCAGTCCGGCGCGTCGGCAAGCAGGTCGGTCTCTTCCTCACCGAAGTACTCGGCAGCGGCGTCGAAGTACGTCTGCGAATACTCGTGGTCGTGGCCGACCAACACGGCGCGGCCTGCGCCGAGGTGATACAGCTCCAACCAGTTGCCGCCACTGTCGTCGAAGTGCCACACGGAGCCGTCGGCGCGGCACATGCCTCCCCGCCCCCCGGCGGCGCAGACCGCCGCGAACGCCGCCCAGCGGCCGCGCAACTGTCCCGGTGTGGGCAGGCCCAAGGTCACAAGTCCCATGGCGGTCGCCGCCTATCTGTATCTGTCGTCGTCTCTGTATCCGTCG